>JAQBZW010000108.1 GCA_027622315.1 Chloroflexota bacterium
GGGCGCGAGCGACGGCAGCGGCGGGTCGCCGCCCGGCGCGGTGTCCGGCGCGTCCACGGCGCCGGGCACGCCGACAGGCGGCATCTCGGGGCGCTGGATGTGCGTGGCCGGCACGGCGTACGCCGCGAGCGCATCCGCGGAGATCATGATCGCGCACGGCACGGCCGGGTTGTCCGAGCTGGCCTGAATCTGCCCGACGGGGATGCGGACTTCGAGCGTCGGATCGGCTGCGGCGTCGATCGAGCGCCCGATCAGATCGCGCGGCGCACGTTCCAGCGGTGTGCGCTTGAGTGCGGCGACGATCGCGTCGACGGTGGGTGGTGCGTCGTCGGCCGCGCGCGGGCGCACGATCACGTCGACGGAACGTCCGCGAAATGCGACGTCGAAGCCCGCGAAGTGCAGTGCGTCGTCGGCCACGAGTGATCACCGTTCCGTCCGCTGTCGACGGGTGCGTACGTGTCGCGCCCTCACGATGAGCGGTGCGCGGGCGCGCCACAATCGGGGGAACCCCGACGCGCCCGCACGTTGCTACCATCCCGCGCGAACGTGTCCGGAGAGCACCTGCGTGCGATGGCCCCCGGGAGGTCAGGGAATGGTCGATGGGCGTTCAGCGCCGGCGCGCCTACGCGAGTCGCTCGCAGGCGACGACGTGATCGTCGCCCCCGGCGCGTACGACGGGCTCTCTGCGCGACTCGTTGAGCAGGCCGGGTTCCCGGCTGTGTACGCGAGCGGTGGTGCGATCGCGCGCAGCATGGGCTTCCCGGATCTCGGCCTGCTCTCGATGAGCGAGGTCGTGGACCGGCTGGCCACGATTGTCGATGCCGTCACGATCCCGGTGATTGCCGACGCCGATACCGGATACGGGAACGCGCTCAATACGCGGCGCGCCGTTCAGGCGTTCGTGCGCGCAGGCGTGGGTGGACTGCATCTCGAAGACCAGGCGTTCCCCAAGCGGTGCGGGCACTACGACGACAAGACGCTGATCCCCGTCGAGGAGATGACGCAGAAGCTGCGCGCCGCTCGCGAAGCGGCGGGCGACGAGCTCGTGCTGATCGCGCGAACGGACGCGCTCGCGGTGGAGGGGCTCGACGCCGCGATCGATCGGGCACTCCGCTACGCGCAGGCCGGTGCCGATCTGCTCTTCATCGAGGCGCCGACGACGGTGGAACAGATCGAAGAGATCGCTCGCCGTCTGCCCGGGCCGAAGCTGATCAACATGTTCGAGGGCGGCAAGACGCCGTTGTTGCCTGCCGCGCGGCTCGGCGCGCTTGGCTATCGGGTCGTGATCATTCCCTCCGACCTCCAGCGCGCGGCGATTCACGCGATGGCAGCCACGCTCGCGGCCATTCGCCGGGACGGCGACAGCCATGCCGTGCGCGAACGCCTGGTCTCCTTCGACGAACGCGAAGAGGTGATCGGCACGGCGGCATACCTCGAGCTCGACCGCCGGTACGGCGTGTGACGCCCGGGTTGCTCGACTGGCAGGGCGGATGGCGGGGGAGCCGACGGCTCCGGCAACGGATGGCACGGAATATCGAGGGGCGATGAGGAGCGACGCGATGGGTGATGCGCGGTTTGTTGGCACATGGGAGCTGGTCTCGACTGAGGTCCGCGACGCGGACGGGAAGGTCACGGGGGAGCCGCTCCCCGGCTGGGTCGGACAGCTTGTGTACTCCGCTGACGGGTACATGTCGGCGCATCTGATGGGGCCGGAGCGCCCGGTGTTCGCGACCCTGGACCGCCTGGCGGCGCCGCCGGAGCAGCGGCAGGCCGCCTTCGACACGTACACCGCGTACTTCGGGCCGTACCGCGTGGACGACGCCGCGGGCGAGGTGATCCACCACGTGCTCGGCGCGCTGTCGCCGACGATGGTGGGGACGGATCAGCACCGACGCTTCACGCTCGACGGCGATCGACTCGTGCTCAGCCCGCCGCCGCGTGAGCCGGGGGCGGGCCGGTCCTATCTGACGTGGCGCCGCGCGTCCGGCGCGCCGGCTGCGTGAGCCTGGCACGCGCGGCTCCGAGAACGCCGCCTTACGTCAGCTCGTAGAGCGGTGGCTGCAGCCACTGTTCGCTCGGCGGGTTCTCTTGAGCGCGTAGCGCTTCGCGGCGCTGCGTTGTCTCCAGCCGTTTCGCCTGTTTGATCACGAGGTCGCGCTGGCGAGCGTGCTCGACATCTCGCTCGACCCGCGCCCGGCTCTGCGGGCGTCGGGGCTTCCCCTCCTGCACTGCGATCCGGCCCTCATCGGCGAGCTGGACGAGGTGGCTGCGCACGTTGTTCTCCGCCGCCCGCCGCAGCCGCTTGTCGAGGTCCGGGTAGATCTGGAGCATGAGGTCCCAGCTGCTCTGCGGTCCGCCGCCAGTCAGCGCCTCGACGATCTGACGCTCACGCATGTTGCGATGGTCGACGTACATCTGGAGCCGCTCGCGGGGGTCGTTCACGATCTTGCCGTGTCCCGGGCAGATCACCTTCAGGTTCGGTAGCTCGAGCAGCCGCTCCAGACTCTTCCGGTACAGCCCGAGGTCCCAGACGGTGGTCGTGGACGAGCCGAGCAGCGTGTCGCCGGTAAAGAGCACGCCCTCGTTCTCGAGGTAGAAGCACATCGAGTCGATGCTGTGGCCGGGCGTCGCGATCACCTGCACCCGTACGCCGGCGCCGAGGTTGATCTCGTCGCCGTCGGCGAGGGTGTCCACCTTCGCTGGGATGCGTCCCTTGAGCAGGCTGCGCCCGCCGGCCGGGATCGCGATCTCCGCGCCAAGCTGTTTCTGCGCCCACTTCAGGTTGCCCGAGTGGTCGTAGTGGTGATGCGTGATCGTGGCGATCCCGATCTCCGCCTTCTCGGTCGCCGCGAGGTAGCCCCGCAGAAACCACTGGTAGCGTTCGATCGCCTCACCGGAATCGATCGTCAGGGACTGCCCGCCCGTCGGGCCGACCAGGTAGATCGACGTGAAGTCGGGATGCATCGGGTTCTCGTCAGGCACCATGACGGCGCGGACGGACTCGCTGATTTGCATGACGCCTCTCTCCGTGCGCGGTCCGCGCGGCAGCAGGCGGCGCGGCGCCCGCATTGTGCTCGATCTGCGGTCTCGCCGTCGCCCCCGGCGACGCGAGCCGGCGGCGCGGCATGCCGTCGGGGTCCCCCCGGTGGTCATAGCGCCCGTTCTCGGCGACGATTGGTCGTGCACATCGGCCCGCCCGCGCGGCGCGCGGTCGCGGTCGCGAATGGGTCGAGACGAATCCGAGCGAGGGACGATGCCCCGAAGACCAAACTACTCGTACGAGCGCATGCAGCGTGAGCGGGCGAAGGCCGAGAAGAAGGAAGCGAAAGCCGCCGCAAAGGCCGCCGAGAAGGCCCGCGCGGAAGCGCCCGATCAGGCAGATGCGCCGGCCGAGGACGCAGACGGCGCGCCGCTCGAGTCGCCCGGCGTCATCGCCACGGACTAACTCCACCCGCTCGCGCCCGCCGCACGCCGGCACCGATTGCGGCTAGATCACCTCAGCCTCGCGCAGCCGCGCGATGTCGTCCCACGAGTACCCCAGCTCCTCGAGGTAGACCTCGGTGTGGTCGCCGAGTTCGGGCGGCGGGCCCGGTAGCGCCGTGGGCTCGCGGTCGTACATGATCGCCGAACCGACGACCGTCACGGTGCCGTAGTGCGGATGTGGCAGCTCGCTGATGTAGCCGTTGGCGCGCGCCTGCGGGTCCGCGAGCGCCTCGCGGTACGTCTGCACGGCCGCCGTGGGGATGCCGGCTGCTTCGAGCATGGCCACCCACTCGTGCTTCGAACGCTTCACGAAGCCCGCGCGCAGGCGCTCGACGATCTCGGTGGTGTGCTCCATGCGGGCGCGATCGTCGCCGTACTGCTCGAAGAGCTCCGGGTCGCCGATCAGTTCGCACACCTGTTGAAAGCGCGGCCCGGCGATCCCGCCGAGCACGATCGCGCCGTCGGACGTGGGGTACGCGCCCCACGCGCCCCCGAGCAGCGGGTGGCCCACGCCGGCGCGCGCCGACTCCCGGCCAAGCATGGACGTCTGATCGATCTCCCACGCCTGCAGCGCCAGCTGGGTGCCGTAGAGCGAGACGTCGACCTGACAGCCCTCGCCGGTGGTCTTCGCCCGGACGATCCCACCGAGGATGCCGGCGCACAGATGGAGCGCGCCTACGGTGTCGCCGATCGCGGCGCCGGCGGGCATATCCGGGCCGCCCTCGAAGCCGGTCTTCGACATGATGCCGCCGAGGGCCTGACCGATGATGTCGAAGCCGGGCAGCTCCGCTTTCTCGCCGAGCGGGCCATACGTCGAAGCCGCTGCCCAGACGATGCGCGGGTTGACGGCTTTCATCTCCTGGTAGCCGAGGCCGAGCCGCTCCATCACGCCCGGGCGCATGTTGCTCACGACCGCGTCCACCCGCGCGACGAGCTGCATCGCGATCGCGTGGCCCTCGGGCCGGGACACGTCGAGCGTGACGCTCTTCTTTCCGCGGCTGTGCGCGACGAAGTAGGGGCTCGGCTGTGGCAACCCGATCCCGCCCCCGGCGTTCCGGCCGAGCTCCCCGTTGCGCTTCTCGATCTTGATGATCTCGGCGCCCATGTCCGCAAGCATGACCGTGGCCACCGGGCCCTGCTGTGCCCACGTGAAGTCCAGAATGCGAATGCCCGCCAGCGGTAACGTCGGCATCGTGGTGCGCCTTCCTGTGCGGTCTCCCGGCCAGCCGAGCCGTCACGCCGTCGGCTCGCCCGGCCTCCGGTCGGACCAGGGTGCGATCTGTTCGAAGGCGGCCGAGGCGCGAAGCACGGCCGCGTCGGCCCGCCACGGACCAACGATCTGGAGGCCCACGGGAAGCCCGTCCGCCGTGAAGCCGGCGGGGCACGTGGCTGCCGGGTTGCCGGTCACGTTGAACGGGTAGGTGAACGCCGTCCAGCCGAGGTAGCTCATCGGCCGGCCTGCGATCTCCGGGGGGAAGTCCTGCTCCACCGGGAACGCAGGGATCGGCAGCGTCGGTGTGAGCAACAGGTCGTAGCGCTCGAAGAACTTGCGGACGGTCTCGTAGTACTCGCCCTTGCGCGTGACCGCGCGCGAGAGGTCCGCGGCGGTGAGCGCGAGCCCGGACTGCATCACCCGCACGCGACCGGGGTCGAGCAGTGCGCGCTGCTCCTCGTCCAGGTCCTGATACGTCACGGCCTGGGTGGCCTGCCAGATCACATCCTCGATCTCCCACGGATCGCCGGCGTCGGGGTGCGCTTCCTCCACCGTGCAGCCGAGCTCGAGGAAGCGCCGCGCGGCCGCTTCCGCGATCGCGACGACCTCTTCGTCCACGGCCGCGTAGCCGAGGTCGCGTGACCACGCCACGCGCAGTCCGGTGAGCGCGCCGTCACGACGGCCGCTCTCGGCGGCATCGAGGTAGTTGTGGTCGGCGGCGACCGACAGCGGAGTGCGCGCGTCCTCGCCGGCGATCACGTCGAGCATGAGGGCCGCGTCGCGCACCGAGCGCGCGATCGGCCCCTGCCCGCCGAGTAGCCCGGCGGAGATGCGCCCGCCCACGCGGCCGAATGACGGCTTGATGCCGTACACGCCGCAGAAGCCGGACGGGATGCGGATCGAACCGGCGCCGTCGGAGCCCTCGGCGATCGGGCCGAAGCCCATCGCGATCGCGGCGGCGGCGCCGCTGCTCGAGCCGCCCGGCGTGCGGCCGATCTTCCACGGGTTCTGCGTCGGCGGGCCGAGCCGATTCGTGGACGCGCCCTTCCAGCCCGCCTCCGGCGTGCTGGTCTTGCCGAGCATGACGCCGCCGGCGGCGTACATCTGCTCGACGAGCGGTGGATCTTCGGTGGGGACATCGTCCTGGAAGAGCAGCGACCCGCGGGTGGTGCGGATGCCCTTCGTCAGCGTGAGGTCCTTGATCGACATCGGCACGCCGGCGAGCGGGCCCGGGGTGCCGCTCATGTACGCCAGCTCCGCCGCGCGTGCATGCTCGCGCGCGAGTTCGGGCGTGAGCGTGACGAACGCCCGGATGCGGTCGTCCTCCTGCTCGATGCGGGCGAGCACGGCCTCGGTCACCTCGACCGGTGAGAGCTCACGCTTCACGTAGAGTGCACGGAGTTCGAGCGCGGTCAGGTAGCAGATGTCCGTCTGATCCATGAGCGTCGCCTCTCTCCCTCGCGCTCCGACCCCGGCGCGCGAGCGCCCGCTGCCGGCGCGGGGCTGCTCGTGTGGGCACTCGCAGTTACCGAAGCTGGCTCAGCTGCGCCGAGATCGCGTGGGCTTCCCCGGCCGCTGCGCGCGCACGATAGCAGGCTGCGATCGTGTCGGAGCCCCCTCAGTTCGTCTCGAGCGAAGCGAGGGACGCGCGCCACCCCCACCGTTCGTCTCGAGCGAAGCGAGGCACGCGCGCCAGCCCCACCGTTCGTCCCGAGTGAAAGCGAGGGACCCGCGCCGCGTTCGACCCTCCCGACCGTTCGTCCCGAGTGACAGCGAGGGACGAACGGATGGGGAGGGCGACCGGGTCCCTCGCTGGCACTCGGGACGAACGGATGGGGAGGGCGACCGGGTCCCTCGCTGGCACTCGGGACGAACGGTGGGGGAGGGCGACCGGGTCCCTCGCTTTCACTCGGGACGAACGGAAGGCGGGCCGACCGGGGCCCTCGTCTCCACTCGGGACGCACGGGCGCGCGAGTGGCTACGGGCGCACAGGCAGCTTCGCGCCGATCTTCTGGCGCAGCGCAGGCTGTGCCGCTTCGATGAAGCGGCAGATGATCGGCCGCGTGTCGCGGGGGTCGATCACGTCCAGCACACCGAAGGTCTCTGCCGTGCGGAACGGCGTGCCGCGGTTCGCAACCAGGCGCGCCTCGATCTCCTGGCGCTTGCCATCCGGATCATCCGCATTCTCGATCTCACGGCGATAGGCGGCCGCGACGCCGCCCTCGATCGGGATCGAGCCCCACTCGCCGGAGGGCCAGCCGAAGCGCATCTTCGTCGCGTACGCGCCGCCCACGGACGACGCCGCGTCGCCGCCCATGCCATACGACTTGCGGATCTGGATCTGGACATGCGGCACGGTCGTCGTGCTCGCGGCGACCACGCCGCGCATGCCCGCGCGGAGCACGCCGGAGCGTTCCGCCGCGGAACCGATCATGAACCCCGGCACGTCCACGAGCAGCACGACGGGGATGTTGAAGGCGTTGCAGAGATCGATGAAGTGCGTCTGCTTGTCGGCGCCCTGCGCCGTGAGCGCACCGGCCAGCACCATCGGATCGTTCGCGACCACTCCCACCGGGTAGCCGTTCATGCGTGCGAAGGCGGTAATCAGGCTGCGGCCGAAATAGCGGCGCATCTCGAAGAAGTCGCCGTCGTCCACGACCAGCGAGATCAGCTCGCGCATGTTGTAGGCGCGGTTGCGGTCCTTGGGCACGATCGTCGCCAGCCGCTCATCGCGCCGCTCTGGCGAGTCGGTCGGCGGGATATGCGGCGGCAGCTCCCACACGCTGCTCGGCATGTAGCTGAGGAACTTCCGGATCTGACGGAAGGCGTCCGCCTCGTCCTCGGCCTCGTTGTCGATCGCGCCGCTCTGGCGCACGTGCACGGTCGTGCCGCCGAGCTCTTCCTTTGTCAGGTCTTCGCCGATCGCGCGCTTCACCACCGGCGGTCCGGCGGCGAAGATCGATCCGGTCTCCTTCGTCATCACCGAGAAGTGGCAGAGCATCGCGCGCGCCGCCACGGCGCCGGCGGAGGGGCCGAGCACGGCCGAGACCACGGGCACCATGCCCAGCAGCTCGACCGACGGCGTCCACATGTTGCCGTCGGGGAGGTACATCACACCCGGTGCGCGGCCCGTGCTCGTGTTCGTGTCGAATGTCCGGGGCGAGGCGCCCGCCCCGTCCGCGAACTGGATCAGCGGGACGCGATACTCCTTGGCGAACGGGAAGAGGAAGCCGGCCGCGCCCTTGCTGCCGCCACCGCCTGTACCACCGCTCAGTGTGAAGTCCTCGCCGCCGAGGCACACGAGCCGCCCGTCCACCTTGCCGGTGCCCATCACCACCGCCGACGGCAGGAAGTCGATCAGGTTGCCGTCGTCGTCGTATTGACCCGAGCCCGCCATCGGCCCGATCTCGAAGAAGGAGTCGGGGTCGAGGAACTGATCGATGCGCTCGCGGATGGTGAGCTTGCCCTGGGCGTGTTGTCGCGCGATCCGCTCCTCGCCGCCCATGCGCGCGGCGAGCGCCCGGCGGCGCTCGATCTCGCCGATCTCCTCGTACCAGCCGTCGCTGCTGGTCTGGGTGGGGGGCTTCGAGATGGTCATGATCGGTACCTTCCGCGCGTCGATGCCGTGCCGGCGCATCGTAATGCGCTCGTACCCCCGTTCGCCTCGTGACGCCGCCGCGTAGTTCTCCCCGGCCGCGGGCCGAGATGCAGCCGTCGACGCGCGAACGCGGTCGAGGCGGAGCTGCGTGGTCGCGGCCAGGCGTGCTCCGCTCAAGCGTCACCGCTCCCTATGCTCCCCGCACGCCGACCCCCTCTCTCGAAATGGGAGACGGAGGTCGCGTGAGCGACCGGGGAGAGCTACTCGCGAGGCGTTGCCATGACCACGATCGACGGCAGGCTGGCTGGCGCCGAGGCCGGTTCCGCCGCGCTCGCCGGCATCACCGTGCTCGACCTCACGAGCGAGTGGGGGGCGTACGGCACGAAGCTGCTCGCCGACATGGGCGCCGACGTGATCAAGGTCGAGCCGCCGGGCGGAGATCCGGCACGCGCGATCGGGCCCTTCGCGCACGACGTCGTCGACCCGGAACGCAGCCTGCGCTTCTGGCACCTGAACACGAGCAAGCGCAGCGTCGTGATCGACCTCGCGACGGAGGAAGGCCGGGCGGCCTTCCTCGCGCTCGTCGCGCGGGCCGATCTCGTTATCGAGGACCGGGGGCCGGGTGAGCTCGCGGCGCTGGGACTGGGCGCCGATGCGCTGATGCGCGTGCATCCCGCGCTCGTGGTCACGTCGATCACGCCGTTCGGGCAGAGCGGGCCGTACGCGCACTACCGCGCGAGCGACCTCACGGTGCTCGCGATGGGCGGGCTGCTTGGCATCACCGGCGATGCGGATCGGCCGCCGGTGCGGCCGTTTGGTGAGCAGGCGTATCTCGTGACGTCGCTGTACGCCGCGTTCGCGAGCCTCGCCGCCCTCCATCACGCCCGCGCCGGCGGGGAAGGGCAGCACGTCGACGTGTCGGCGCAGGCGTGCATTGCCACCTGCTCCCGGCTCACCGGCAACTACATCGCGAACGGCGTGATCCCGCACCGCCAGGGACCGCGCGACTTCTTCGTCTATCCCGCCGACGTCTTCCCGTGCCGGGATGGCGACGTGCTGATGATCACGCCGACACAGGACCAGTGGCTGCGGCTCGTCGCCTGGATGGCGAGCGAGGGCATGGGTGCCGAGTTCGCCGACGAACGCTTCGAGGCTCCGCTCTATCGTCGCGACCACTATCGCGAGTTGTTCGCGCCGATCAGCGGCTGGACGCGCACTCATACGACCGACGAGATCTTCCGCGGGGGACAGGAGCGGCACCTGCCGTTCGGCCCGGTCGCGACCATCGACCAGGTGGCGGCGAACGCGCAGCTCGCGGCGCGCGAGTTCTTCGTGCCGATTGCGCATCCCGAGCTCGGCGAGACGTTCGCGTACGCAGGACCGCCGTACCTGCTCTCGCGCACCCCGTGGCGGGCGCGGCGCGCGCCGATGCTGGGCGAGCACAGCGCGGAGGTGTTGGCGGACGCGACCGCCGGCGAACCGGCGTCACCGCGCGCGAGGGCGCC
>JAQBZW010000109.1 GCA_027622315.1 Chloroflexota bacterium
CCCAAGACCCCTTCCTGTCCACCGCGATTCTCACTCTCGCGGTGGATCTGTTTCAGGGGGTCAGGTCAGAGCTTACAGTGGGTCCCGACAATCGACGGGCGAGGGCGCTTGGGCACACCCGGTCCAGGCGAGACGCCGTATCAAATGGCTCGCCGTTTCTGGCGCGAACTGAAGGGCTTTCAGTCAGAAACAGCGCCACAATGGGCACGCTTCGACGACGCGAATCGGCGGGCGCCATAGGACTCAGCGGAGCTGACCCTGCTCACGCGGCGCCGCCGCGGGGTGGTTCGCGGCCAGCGCGTCCAGCAGCCGCTGACTGACGTCCGCGATCTCGCGTACGGCGCCATCGAACGCATCGGCATTCGATGGCGCCGGCTTGCGATACCCACTGATCTTGCGCACGAACTGCAACGCGGCCGCCTCCACCTCGTCCGCGGTGGCGACTTCGTCACGCAGGCGGAGGCGCTTGATCGATCGGCACATGACGGGCTCCCTCCAGGCGGTGCTCGACCTCAGGCGGTGACGGGCAGCCGCTCCAGCCCACGCAGCACAACGTGATCCTTGAAGCGCGGAGCGGGATCGGCCAGTCGCAGCGACGGGAAGCGTTCGATCAGCTTCGCGAACGCCACGTGGCCCTCGAGTCGAGCGAGCGGCGCGCCCACGCAGTAGTGGATGCCGCGACCGAAGGAGATGTGGCTGCGATCGCTGCGCGCGAGATCGAGCCGGTCCGGCTCGGGGAAGTGGCGCGGGTCACGGTTGGCCGCGCCGAGCAGCAGGATGATCTGCTCCCCGGGCGCGATCTGGCGACCGTGCAACTCCATCGCCTCGACCGCGGTGCGCTGATCGGCCTGCACCGGGCTGTCGAAGCGCAGCAACTCCTCGATCGCGTCGTCGACGCGCTCGGGGTGCGCCGTGAGCCAGGCGAACTGATCCGGGTGGCGGAGCAGCGCCAGCAGGCCGTTGCCGATCAGGTTGGTGGTGGTCTCGTTCCCGGCGACGAGCAGCAGGCGCAGCGTGAGCAGCAGCTCTTCGTGCGTCAGCCGATCGCCCTCCTCCTCGGCTGCGATCAGGTAGCTCACGAGGTCTTCGCGCGGCTCGTGCCTGCGCTGCTCGGCGATCGCGTCGAGGTACTCGCTGAGTTCGCGCCGCGCCTCCATCGACGCACGGCCCTGCTCGAGCGTGCTCGTCGGCTCGAGCTGACGCGCGACCGCGTCCGACCGCTCCTTGAAGAACGGGAAGTCCGCGGGCGGCACGCCGAGCATCTCGGCGATCACGCGCACGGGCAGTGGATTCGCGAACGAAGCCATCACGTCGAATCCGGCGCGCGGGTCGACTTCGTCCAGCAGCTCGTCAGCGACCTGCTCGATGCGCCCGCGCCACGCCTCAATGGCGCCGCGCGTGAACGCCTTCGACACCAGCGCGCGCAGCCGTGTGTGATCCGGTGGATCGATCACGAGCATGCTCGGATCGGGGACGGGCGCGCCACGGCGCACCGCGTCTCGCGCGACCGGTGACTTGCGGATGTCGCTCGAGAAACGTTCGTGATCACGCAACACGGCGTCAACGTCGTTGAAGCGGGAGATCACCCACCCGCGCAGCAGCTCGCTGCGGTGCACCGGATCGCGCTCGCGCAGGCGCGCGTAGAACGGAAACGGATCCTGGTGGTAGCGATGGTCGAGCGGGTTCCAGGCGACGCCGGAGCGCAGCCGCTCCTTCAGCACGAGCGCGCGCGCGGCCAGCGGCACGATCGCCCGTCGCACCATCGGATGCTGCGACGAGCGGAGCGCGCGGAAGCGCGACCTCCGAGGCGCCTCGCCTGCCACGCCGCTACACCGCCACCGAGAGGCGGCTCAGCCCGCGCAGCACGACGTTGTCCTTGAACAGCGGTGGGGGCTCGTCGAGTCGCAGGTTGGGGAAGCGTGCGATCAGTCGCGGCAGTGCGATCTGACCTTCCATGCGCGCGAGCGGCGCCCCCAGGCAGTGGTGGATGCCGCGCCCGAACGAGAGGTGGCTCTTGTTCCCGCGCTCGAGGTCGAGGCGGTCCGGATCGGGAAACGCGCGCGGATCGCGGTTCGCCGATCCCAGCAGCAAGATCACCTGCTCCCCGAACTGGATGGTCTTCCCCCCGATCGTCACGTTGGCGAGCGCCGTGCGGCCGTCAACCTGCACGGGCCCGTCGAAACGGAGCAGCTCCTCGATCGCGTGCTCGCTCTCATCGGGATGCGCCCGCAGCCATGCGAGTTGATCGGGGTGGCGGAGCAGCGCCAGCAGGCCGTTGCCGATGAGGTTGGTCGTGGTCTCGTTGCCGGCGACGAGCAGCAGGATCAGCATCGTCAGCAGCTCTTCCGTCGTCATCGAGTCGCCGCCTTCCTCGACCGCGACGAGCACGCTCACCAGGTCCTCACGCGGCGACCGGCGGCGCTCGTCCACGATCCCCGCGAGGTAGTCGTGGAGGGCGTTGCGCGCGACGATCGCCTCCTGGAGCTCGGCAGGGGTCATCGTCGGCTCGAGCGTGCGTGCGACGAGATCGGACCAGGCGCGGAACTGCGCGTAGTCGTCGGCGGGCACGCCGAGCATCTCGGCGATCACCAGCGTGGGCAGGCGGTTCGCGAAGCGCTCCATCACCTCGAAGCGGGGCACGTCGCCGATCTCGTCGAGTAGCTGGTCGACGAGCTGCTCGGTGCGCAGCCGCCATGCTTCGATCGACCGCCGCGTGAACCCCTTCGACACGATCGCCCGCAGGCGTGTGTGATCGGGCGGGTCCCGGAAGAGCATGCTCGGCTCATCCAGTTGGTAGACGCCCGCCTCGGGCCCGTTCGGCGACTTGCGGCCGTCGCTGCCGAAACGCTCGTGGTCGCGCAGCACGGCGTCGATATCGTCATAGCGAGAGAGCACCCAGCCCGTGAGCAGCTGGCTGCGATGCACCGGATCGCGTTCGCGCAGACGCGCGAAGAAGGGCACGGGGTCCTGCTGATAGGCGTAGTCGAGCGGGTTGAACGTGGCGCCGGTGGCGAGCCGCTCGCGCAACAACATGCCCCGAATCGCGACCGGCCGGATCAGATCACGGATCGTGGGGCTCATCGCTACCTCCTGGCAGGTGGTTGTGTCCGAGTCTAGCGTGCGCCTCGGATCGGTATGCTGCCGTCGCTGCCACGGGGGAACGACGCCGCGGGGAGGTCTCGATGGATTACGAACACCTCATGTTTGAACGACACGGCGCGGTCGCTGTCGTGACCCTGAGCCGTCCCGAAAAGCTGAATGCGCTGAACGCGGGCCTGCAGGACGAGACGCGCGCGGCGTGTGCGGAGATCGAGGCCGACGACGATCTGCGCGTCGCGATCTTCACGGGCGCCGGGCGCGGCTTCTGCGCCGGAGCCGATCTCACGAGCGGCCGCGCTCCGTCTGGCGACGACCTGCCGCCGCAACCGGAGCGCATGGACGAGTACGGCTGGGTGGGCCGCCAGGCGCTCGCGCTCTACGGCATGACGAAGCCGACGATTGCGGCCGTGAACGGCGTGGCCGTCGGCGCCGGCATGAGCTTCGCGCTTGCCTGTGACCTGCGCATCGGCTCCGAACTCACGCGCTTCAAGACTGTCTTCCTCGAACGCAGCCTCTCCCCGGACTCCGGGATGAGCTTCTTCCTCCCGCGCATCGTCGGTTATTCCCGGGCCGTCGATCTGATCATGACGAGTCGTAACGTCGGCGGCGAAGAGGCATACCGGCTCGGCCTGCTCGACCGTTTCGTCGCGTCGGACCGGCTGCTCGACGAGGCGCTCGCGGTCGCGAACGAGATGGCGTTCTGGCCGCCGATGGCGGTGCGCAGCGCGAAGCGCGTGATCCAGCGCAACCTTCAGCACGACCTCGAGACCGCGTTGCGTGAGGAGTACAACGGCCTCAGCTACGCGCGCCGCGCGCCGCACGACGTGAGCGAGTCGATCGCGAGCTTCCGGGAGCAGCGCACGCCGAACTTCACGGGAACGTAAAGCGCCGACCGCGAACGGCGGTCGCGGGCGCTCACGGGAGGCTTCGGGTACGCGCCGGCACCTCCTCGCGTACCTCCTCCCCCGTACCTCCTCCCCCGTCGCGTACCTCCTCCCCCGTACCTCCTCCCCCGTCGCGTACCTCCTCCCCCGTCACTCGCCTTCCCGGCAGGCACGCGCGTCATCGTCGCCGGCGTAGAGAGCGTGGCGGTAGTGACAGCACAGGCGCCGCTGCCCGCGAACTCGGAGCTGCTGACCGCCGTCGTCGTCCAGGCGACATCGACCGGCGGCGACGCGATCACCACTGGCTTCGGCGAAGCGGTCGAGATCGCGCTCACCATCCCCGCATCGTTGCTTCCGACGGGCGCGATCGGCGCAAGCGAGCTGGTCGTCGCGTACCGGGACGGCGACGCGTGGGTCGATCTCGATGCGTCAGTGACGTTCGAGGCGGACGGCAGCGTGACGCTCACGGTCAGCGTCGATCACTTCACGCTGTTCGGCGTGCAGCGACGGCCCGGGCTGCGCGCGTTCGCGCAGCCGCTGGCCCGCACCGGCGTCACCGCTGCGCTGTGGGGCGGCGGATCGCTGAACGACGCCCTGGCGGCAGCCGGTCCCGGTGTCGACTCACTCTGGGTGGTGAAGACCGGCCGCTTCGTCGGATATCGCCCCGGCGCCCCCGCGTTTGTGAACGCGGCACTGGTCGCCCTCTTCCCGAACGAGCGATTGCCGGCCGGCACGATCGTGTTCGTCGTCAGACGCTGACGTCGGCTCGCTACCAGCTCTTTACCAAGATCCGCCGACGCATCACTCTGCGTTTCCTGCGCATCGCGTATGAGCGTGTCGATGATGAATGTGGTGGGTAGTAGACAGAACAGCAACGCGACGAGGACGGGCCGGACCGGCTGCCTTCGTCGCGTTTCTGTGTCCGGACCTCGGCGACGCGACCGCTCACTGCGCGATGTGCGGTCGCCGCGGGCTACGCGCTATCCGACCGTGTCCTGCGCCTCGTACTGGAGTTCGTAGAGCCGGGCGTAGAAGCCGTCGCGCGTCACGAGCTCGCTGTGCGTGCCCTCTTCGACGAGCTCGCCGTGATGCAACACGAGGATGCGGTCGACGGCTCGGATCGTGTTCAGACGGTGCGCGATCACGATCGTCGTGCGCCCGGCCGTGACCGCCTGGATGCCGCGCTGGATGATCGCCTCGGTCTCGGGATCGATGCTGGCGGTCGCCTCGTCCATGATCAGCACGATCTCCGGGTCGAAGGCGGCGACGCGCGCGAGCGCGAGCAGCTGCTTCTGGCCCGTCGAGAGGTTCGCGCCGCGCTCGGCGAGCATCGTCGCGAAGCCGTCCGGGGTGCGCTCAATGAAGGCCGACGCACCAACCGCGGCCGCGGCGCGACGCACCTGCGCCGACGAAATCGACGGGTCGCGCAGGCGAATGTTCTCTTCGATTGTGTCCGTGTAGACGAACGCGTCCTGGAGCATCAGCCCCACGTGACGACGCAGATCGCGCTGGCGGTACTGACGGATCGGCACACCATCGACGAGAATTTCGCCGCGCTGCACGTCGTAGAAGCGGTTGAGCAGCGCCATCGTCGTGGACTTGCCGGCGCCCGTCGCGCCGACGATCGCGACCTTCCCTCCCGGCGTGATTGTGAACGAAACGTCGCGCAGCACCCAGTTCTCGTCGTGATACGCGAACCACACGTTCCGGAACTCGATCCGGCCCTCGATCTGCGAGAGCTCGACCGGGTCATCGACGTCGGCGACTTCTTCGCGCTCGTCGAGCACGCCGAAGATGCGCTCGGCCGAGGCCATCGCCGACTGCAGCGTCGTGTAGCGCTCCGAGAGCTCCCGGATCGGCCAGTAGAAGCGGTTCATGTAGCCGATGAAGGCGACGAGCGTGCCGAGCGTGAGCGTCCCGTCGATCGCGCGGCCGCCGCCGTACCAGAGGATCGCACCCGTGGTCACAGCGCCGAAGAGCACAACGGTCGGCTCGAACACCGCGTACCAGAACAGCACCCGGATATTCGCGTCCAGCACGCCCTGGTTGCGGTGATCGAAACGACGCATGCTCTCGGGCTGGCGGTTGAAGAGCTGGATCACGGCGACGCCGGTGATCAACTCGTTCAGGTACGCGTTGATACGGGCGAGCCATACTCGCTGATCACGGAAGCCCTCGCGCTGCGAGATCGCGAAGCGGCGGACGGCGAAGATCAGCGCCGGCAACAGCACGTACATCGCGAGCGCGAGCCGCCAGTCGAGCACCAACAGGACGACGACGATCGCACTCACCATCAGCAGGTTCGTCAGCATCTGGACGACACCCTGCGCGAGCACCTGGTCGAGCATCTGCACGTCGTTGGTCAGGCGCGTCACGAGCCGGCCGACCGGGTTGCGATCGAAGAACGAGACGGACATGCGCTGGAGATGGGAGAAGAGGTCGAGCCGCAGCGACATCATCGCTTTCTGGCCGACGTACGCCATCAGCATGGCCTGCGCGTAGCGCATCACGAAGATGCTCCCGAGCGTGCCGAAGAAGAGCAGCGTGAGCCGGGCGAGCTCGTCTGTGCGGCCCACGACCACCTGGTGGTCGATCGCGCGGCGCAAGATCAGCTGCGGTACGAGCTCGAGCGTGGCGACCACGATCATCAGGGCCGCTGCGAAGACGACTTGCACCCAGAACGGCCCGATGTAGAGCCACAGCCGCGTCAGCAGTCGCCGGTCGTAGATCTTGCCGATCGCGCTCTCTTCTTCGTAGTACCCGAAACCCATCAGGCGTCCGCCCCGCCCAGCGTGGCGTCGCGCGCACCGTCGTGCGTGGAAGCGAGCTGCTCGTCGATCACGCTCGCCTCGACGTCGCCGGCGGTGAGCTCCGCGCGGCGCTGCTCGCGGTAGAAGCGCGAGTAAACGCCGCCGCGCTCCAGGAGCTCGTCGTGCGTACCGGTCTCCACGATGCGCCCGCCTTCCAGCGCCACGATCATGTCCGCGTCCTGGAGTGTGGACGTGCGATGCGCGATCACGATCGTCGTGCGGCCGCGCATGAACGCGCGCAGACGCTTGAGGATCTCTTCCTCCGTGTGGGTGTCGACATGCGAGAGCGCGTCGTCCAGCACGAGGATCGGCGGGTTTTTGAGCAACGCACGGGTGAGCGCGGCGCGCTGCTTCTGACCGCCGGAGAGCGTCGCGCCACGCTCACCGATCAACGTCTCGAGCCCGCCGTCGAGCTGCCCGAGGTCGTTCACCAGCTGCGAGGTCTCGAGCGCCGCGTGCACGTCTTCGGGCGGCGGATCGAGCCGGCCGAGCGCGATGTTCTCGCGCAACGAATCCGAGAACAGAAACGATTCCTGTGGCACGAACCCGATCGCGTCGCGTAGCTGCTGCAGCCGTAGTTGTCGCACGTCGGTGCCGTCGATCGTGACCCGTCCGGCATCCGGGTCCGCGAGCCGCGCGAGCAGATTCACGAGCGTCGTCTTGCCCGCGCCCGTCGCACCGACGAGCGCCACGCGCTTGCCGGCCGGGATGGCGAGATCGATGCCGTCGAGCACCATGCGCTCGCCGTACCGGACCGTCACGCCCTCGAACGCAACGTCGCCGCGCACGTGGGCGAGCACGGTGGGGTCATCCGGGTCGGCGATCGCAGGCAGCTCGTTCAGCACCTGGTTGATGCGGCGCGCGGCGACGATGCCCTGCTGCCATGCGGCCGCGATCCAGCCGGTGACCGTGAGCTGGTTCGCCAGCAATGCGAGCACGATGTTGAACATCACGAACTGCCCGACGGTGATGCGCCCGCTCGCGACATCGTGCCCGCCGAACCACACGACGAGCATGGTTCCGCCGCCGGTGAGGAAGATCATGATCGGGAACAACCCCGAGGTGTAGCGCGCCAGCCGCATCGATCGCCGCAGCATCTCGTCGTTCGCGCGGCCGAAGGCGGCAATCTCGGCATGCTCCTGCGCGTACGCCTTGATCGCGCGGATGCCGGAGATGTTCTCCTGCGACCGGTCGGTGAGCACGCCGAACTGCTCCTGCACCTCCATGAAACGCCGCTCGACGCCGGTCTCGAAGACGATCGCGAGCGCCGCAACGATCGGGAGGTACGCGACCGCGATCAGGGCGAGGCGCACGTCGATCGTGAGCAGCAGACCGACGCCGAGCGTGACCATCACGATCGAGCGCACGACGTCCACCAGCGTCGGCCCGATGAAGTCGCGCACCCACTGCAGGTCGTTTGTGCAGCGCGCCATCAGATCGCCGGTGCGAGAGCGCAGGTAAAAGCGCTGATCGAGGCTCAAGAGCTTGTCGGCGAGCTCGTTGCGCAGGTCGTACTCGATGTGCCGGGAAGCGCCCGATACGAGCAGCCGTGAGTGGAAGCGCAGGTAGCTCTCGATCGCGGCCAGCCCGAGGATGAGCGCCGCCATCGCGAACAGAAAGCGGCGCGTGGTGCCCTCGGTGATGCCGTCTACGGCGTAGCGGACGATGAACGGCGGCAGCAGCGAGGCCACGCTCGCGCCCAGTAGCGTGGCGAAGCCGAGCAGGTAACGACTGCGATAGCGCCACAGGTAATAGACGAGACGGTTCTCGGCGAGCTGCTGCCGTACCGAGAGCGTGCTCACGCCGAATCCACCGATCGCACACGCGGAGCCGCGCCCGAGCACACGCTCGGCTCACGCGACGGCCTCCGCGAAACCCGCTTGAAACCGCATTGTCGGGCGCGTTGTGGAGTTGCGGCAACCGCGCGGCGGCCGTGCGCTCGCTCGCCGCGCCCTACGCCCTTGCGCTCGGCCGGGCCCCGTATGAGAGCCCCTCGATGACCGGCTCGAGCTCGCTGTTCTCGCGCGGCCCGGCGCCCAGGCGACGCGAGTTGACCTGTCCGCCCGGCGATAGCCCGCCGGCCGGTGCCCGCTCAATCGTCGAGCACGGCGATCACTTCGACCTCGATCAGGTAGGCGGGCGCCGCGAGCGCCTGCACGCCGATCAGCGTGCTCGCCGGCGCGACGTCACCCATCACCTCGCTACGCGCGGCGACCAGCGCCGGCCGCAGTTCCGGCGTGTAGTTCACGATGTACGTCGTCATCTTTGCCACGTGCTCGAAGCCGGCGCCGACTGAGGCCAGCGCTGCGCGCAGGTTCGCGAACACCTGTCGCGCCTGGGCCGCGAAGTCGCCCTCGCCGACGACCTTGCCGTCAGCGTCGGCGGAGATCTGGCCCGAGACGTAGACCGTCGAGCCACCTCGCGCACGCACGACGTGCGTGTACCCGGTGGGCCGTGCCAGCCCGTCCGGCTGAATGTGTTCGAGACTCATCGTGTCTCCCTTCGCCGCGATCGCTCGCGGGCATTGGTCATGGGACGTCGGTGTAGCATGCCGCCCACGTCGAATGCGGGGAGGCCTCCGAGAGGCCGAGGCCGCGGCCGACGGCGGTGACGGGTCAGGCGTAGCTGAGAATACGAAATGGCCACAGTGAGCAACGCCAACTGGGCAGACGGCGGCGCCTACGAACGGTACATGGGGCGGTGGAGCAGTCTCGTCGCTGACCCGTTCGTCCGTTGGCTCAACCTGCCTCCGGCTCTGAACTGGCTGGATGTCGGCGCCGGTACGGGCGCCCTCTCTCTTTCACGTGCTCAAACCGGCCGAGCGAGGTCTGTGACCGCCGTCGAACCGACGGCAGGATTTCGCGCCGAGGGGCGGTGACTGCGCGGCCACCCGGCCGTCTCTTACGTTAGCCTTCGTAGACGATTGACCTGCCCCCGGTATTCATACCACCTGGAGAGTTAGTGTTTCGTCCCTGAGCAGCGGTGCCCC
>JAQBZW010000110.1 GCA_027622315.1 Chloroflexota bacterium
GCTCGGCCGAGCGACTGGTCGCCAATCGCAACGTCTCGACGGGCGAGAGCCCGGCGGCGGCGGCGAGCGCCTGCATCGCGCCCGCAAGCGCGTCGTGCGGCGCGTTGGGGATGCCGCAGTCGGTGCTCATCAGCACCCGGCAGCCGGCGGCGAAGATGCGACGGAGCAAGTCGGCGCGGCGCTCCCAGCGCTCGCTGCCGGCGGTCTGCCCGAACGCGCTCGTCACCGTCGGCGAGATCACGAGTCCACGTTCCGCGATCTCGGCGATCACCGCGTCGTCCGGCTCGGCGCCATCGGGCGTCTGGAACGAGCAGTGCTCCAGCGTGTCGCAGCGGGCGGCGACCGCGGCACGGATGCCTTCGACGCCGTGACAATGTGCGGCGACGCGCCGGCCCAGACGATGCGCTTCCTCGACCACCGCGCTCAGCTCGGCAACGGTGTACTGCGCGCGGTATGGGTTCGAACCGGGGGTCATGTTTCCGCCTGAGGCCATGACCTTGATCCAGTCCACGCCTGCCTTCACCCGCGTGCGCACCGCCACGCGCACGCCGAGTTCGCCGTCCGCCTCGCCGCCCATGAAGAAGCAGTGGCCGCCCGTGGTCGTGACCGGCGCACCGGCGACCAGCAGGTCCGGCCCCGTCGTCACGCCGGCGCGGATCGCGTCACGGAGCGCCACTGCCAGCGCTGTCGGTGCACCGAGATCGCGCACGGTGGTGATGCCGGACCGCAGCATCGCCTCGCCGGACGCGGCCATGCGCAGCAGCATCCGCTCCGGCCCATCGCCGTCGTAGACGGCGCGCCAGTCCGGCTCGCCGTTGAGGCAGAGGTGCGCGTGGGCCTCGATCAGGCCGGGCATGACCGTGCAGCCGGGCACGGCGATGCGTTCGATGGACGCGTCCGGCGTGACGGTATCGACGATCCGTGCGCCGTCGATCGTGACGCCGCCGGCACCTGCCCGCTCATCCGGCAGCCCGCGCCACACCAGCCCGCCCTCGAGTACGAACGCCACGGCTCACTCCTCTCGGCGCGCGCGAGTATAAGGGCGCGTTGCGCTCCGAGCGCCCGCGTGAGGGGCCTGCCCGGCGCGGTTGCTACGATTGCGCGCACCCACCAGAAGCGGATGTGCCCGTGCTCCCTGGCGTCCCCCACGGCCTCCGATGCTCACAGCGCGCGCCCGGGACGGGCAGTGGCAGACGCGCATGCCTGTGGCTGCGCGCGCTCGCGAGCCTCGCCGTCCTCGTATCCGCTGCCTGCGCTGGCGCTGGCGATCGACCGCCGATCCCCGCGACCGCGGTGCCGCTCTTTGGTGCCGGCTATCCCGTCTTCCGCGACGAAGCGACCGGCATCCGCACCGTCTTCGGCACGCCGGATCTCGGCGTCGGCGAGAACCGCGTTGCCTTCGTGATCACCACGGACGACGGCCTGCTCGCCGTCCCCGAGGTGCGCGCGGAGAGCTTCTATTACCCGGACGGGCCGACGGGTAGTCGCGAGGGTCCGCTCGCGGGCGGGGTCGCGCGATTCCAACCGTTCCCGCTTGTGGCGCGCGGGCTGTACTCACTCACCCTTGACTTCGATCGTGCCGGCACCTGGGGGCTCGATGTGCACGTGCCGCGCGCCGTGGGCTCGGAGTCCGTCGCCACGTTCACGTTCCCCGTCGCGCCGAGACCGCAGTCGATCGCCGTCGGCCAGCTCGCGCCCGCGTCGCGCAACCGCACGCTCGACGACGTCGCCTCGGTGACGGCGCTCACCACCGGCAGCGAGCCGGACCCCACGCTCTACCGCACGCGCATCACCGAGGCGCTCGCCGCGAAGCAGGCGCTCGTGGTGGTGTTCGCGAGTCCCGCCTTCTGCACGAACGAGCTCTGCGGCCCGCAGGTCGAAGTCGTGGGCGAACTCGCGGGCGAATACGGAGAGCGCGCGCGTTTCGTGCACGTCGACATCTACGAGAACCCGGACGAGATCGACGGCGACCTCTCGCGCGCGAGGCGGAGCCCACTGCTGGCGGAGTGGGGCATCACCACCGACGAGTGGACGTTCGTGATCGACCGTGAGGGCCGGGTGGCTGCCCGCTTCGAGTCATTCGCCTCGAAGGCGGAGCTGGCCGACGCGATCGACGAGGTGCTCGCGCGCGGCGGATAGCCACAGCACCGGACCCGTCCCTCACAATCCGCGGCAGGGTCGCGCGCCACTGCACCCAGACTCGCCTAGCCTGTTCGACCAGACGGGCGCCCGACCAGGCGCCCGATTCGTATGCACGGAGGCCCGATGGAGGAGGCCGTCCTCTCGGCCGTCGGTATCGTTGGGCTGGTGGTGGCCGTCGCCTACATGCTCGCGCGGCGGTTGCACGTCCCGATCGTCGTGATCTACCTCCTGGTGGGCGCGCTCGCGGGACCGTCGCTGCTCGGGCTCGTCGATCCGCACGAGCTAGGCGAGCCCTTCCACATCACACTCGAACTGCTCGTCGCGCTGATCGTGTTCGAAGGCGCGTTCTCGATTGACGTCGCCTATCTGCGGCGCGTCGGCCGGGTGGTGCGCAACCTGCTGACGGTCGGCCTGGCGATCACGTTCTTGATGGCGACACTGCTGGCGGGGTTGACGGACGTGCTGCCGTGGCGGGCGGCGTTCATGTTTGGCGCGCTCGTGACGGTGACGGGGCCGACCGTGATCGGACCGCTGGTGCGTTCGATCCGCCTCAACGACCACGTGCGAGCGGTGTTGCTCGGCGAGGGCGTGTTGATCGACCCCGTCGGGGCCCTGGTCGCGATCGTCGTGCTGGACTTCACGCTCTCAGGACTCGAGACGAGTCCATTGTTGTGGGCGCCCTCGCGGCTGCTCGGGGGAGCGGCTCTGGCGTTGGTCGGATTCGCAATCGTGCGGGGCGTGCTCTGGCTCAATCGCGAGCCGTCGTCCGCGGAGACGTCGCTGCTGCTCTTTGGAGCGAGCATTGCGACCTTCGGCCTCGCCGAGCGCGTGCTCCCAGGCTCCGGGCTCACCGCCGTTGCAGTGCTCGGCGTCTCGCTCGCGGCCACGAAGATCCCACACGCCGAGGACGTGCGGAGCTTCGAGGACGACCTGTCGAGGCTCATGATCGGTGCCGTGTACGTGCTTGCGGTTGCCACGGTGGATCTGGCGCTCCTGCGACAGCTCTGGCCGATGGGCTTCCTCGTCGTGGCCAGTCTGATGGTGCTGGTGCGTCCGGCCGTCGTCCACATCTGCGCGATCCGGTCCGACCTCACAATGCGCGAACGCACCTACATCGGCCTGATTGGGCCCCGCGGCATCGTCGCCGCGTCGCTCGCCGCCGTCGCGGGGGAGGCGTTGGGCCCCGACCAGGCGGGTCCGACGCTGACGGCTCTCGTGTTCCTGACCATCTTGCTCACGGTGGCGACACAGTCCACGTATGCCGGACCGCTCGCCGACTGGCTACGGGTGCGCGCCATGAAGGCCGTGATCGCCGGAGCCGGCCGCACGGCGCGCCAACTCGGAACGCAACTCGCCGCGGGCGGGTTTGACGTCGTGCTCGCCGATCTGGACGCCCAGAGCGTTGCCCGCGCTCGCGCGGCCGGCCTCGCCGCCGAGATCGGCGATGTCACGGATATGCGCTTCCTCGCGGGACTGGGCGCCGACCGTGCCGAGCTCGCCGTCGGCGCGACCGACAACGACCAGTCCAACCTGCTCTTCTGCTAGTACGTGCAGAGTGCGAGCCCGAAGGCTCAGGTCTTCGCTCGCGTGCACCAGGCCGACGCCTTCGACGCCTTCCGACTCGCCGGGATCCACGCGCTCAACGAGTCGGACGCCGTCGCGCAGGCGCTGATGGATCTGATCGGGACGCCCGTGCTGCACGAGGCGCTCTCGCCGGCGGGCGACCGGCTCACGGTCGAGGTCTTCATCGGCACGAGTCTGAGCGGACGTCGCGTGTTCGAGCTCGCGCTTCCCGAGCGCGTACTCGTGCTGCTCGTGCGCCGCGGCCAGCAGGAGATCATCCCGAGCGGAACCACTCAGCTCTTGCGCGGGGACCGCATGTTGCTCTGGGGCAAGGCGGACTCGGTGCGTGAAGCGCGCACGCGGCTTGTCGAGATCGAGTAGCCGCGACACGCCGTCAACGGGCAGCGAGGCCCTCACACCAGGAGCCTGCTTGCCCGACGCGAACGGGGCCGCGTCGGGCAAGCAGAGCCGCGGTCACCAGACGGCGTTGCTCAGGGGCCCGCGCTACGATGTCAGCTCTGGCCCAGGCAGATGGAGGTGACCGTGGCTTCGGGTTCCGCCGTCTTCTCGCTGGAGATCCCCGTACACGATCACCGCCTCTCGAACGGCCTGCGCGTGGTGCTCTCACCGGCGCGCGGGGCGCCGGTCGTGCTCGTCGCCGTCTACTACCACGTGGGTATGCGCCTCGAACCGCGGGGCCGGACCGGGTTCGCCCACCTCTTCGAGCACCTGATGTTCGAGGGCTCCGAGCAGATGGAGAAGGCTGAGGCCGCGCGCCTCGTCGAGCAGAACGGCGGCGTCTTCAACGGTTCCACGCGCTACGACTTCACGAACTACTTCGAGGCGATGCCCGCGCACGCCCTGGAGCTGGCGCTGTGGATGGAAGCGGACCGCATGCGCGGACCACGCGTCACGCAGCACGAACTGGACAACCAGCGCGACGTCGTCAAGAACGAGATTCGCGTGAACGTGACAAACCAGCCGTACGGCGGATTCCCGTGGATCACGATGGCCCAGCACGCGTTCGCGAACTGGAACAATGCACACAACGGCTACGGCGACATGGTCGATCTGGACGCGGCGCGACTGGAAGACGTGAAGCAATTCTTCGACGACTACTACTCACCGTCGAACGCGGTGCTCGTCATCACCGGTGACTTCGAGCCCGCCGAGGCGCTGGCACTCGCGACGCGACACTTCGGGTCGATCCCGGCGCGCCCCGTTCCGCCAACGCCCGATCTCACCGAGCCGCGTCAGACCGCCGAGCGTCGGGTGACGGATCGCGATCCGCTCGCCACACGGCCGGCGCTTGCGGTCTCGTATCACACCCCCCCGCGCGATTCACAGGAGTACTACGCGCTCGGCCTGCTCGACGACGTACTGCTCCAGGGTGACGATTCGCTGCTCCACCAGGCGCTGGTCAAGCGCCGGGGCCTGACGAGCCAGGTCGAGGGCGGGATCAACTTCCTCGGGCACATGCACAACGCATCCACCCCGCTGCTCTGGACGACCTGGCTGATTCACGACCCTGGGGTTGTCAGCGACGACGTACTGGCCGCCATTGACGAGGTGATCGCGACCGTGCGGGCGGCGCCGCTGGAGGACGCGGCGTTCGCGCGTGCGCTCGTGAAGGCGCGTTCCGGCTACTACGACACGGTCGGCGACTACTACTCGTTCCCGATGCTCGGTCGCGCCGACATGCTGGCGAGCTGCGCGCTCTTCGACGACGATCCCGGCCTGATCAATCGCATCCCAGAGCGCTTTGACGCGCTCACGCCCGACATTCTGCTCGAGACCGCGCGCGAGTATCTCCGTCCCGACAACCGCACGGTGATCGCGCTCGAAGCGGGTGGAGCGAACGAAGCCGAGGCCGAGGCGTGACCGCCCCGTCGCGACCACAGGTCGGCCGTCCGCCACCGCTCGTACTCCCGACGATCACGCGTTGCACGCTCGCGAATGGTTTGCGCATCGCGATGGTCGAGGTGGGCGAGATCCCGAAGGTCGGCGTGCGACTCGTGCTGGACGTCGGGGATGTCGATGAGGCCCCGGACGAAGTCTGGCTCTCGCGGCTGGCCGTCGAATTCCTGAACGAGGGCAGCGACCGTCGCGACGGCGCCGCGTTCGCCGAGGCCGTCGCGGCGCTCGGCGGCGATCTCGCCGCGGAGAGCGACGACGACACGACCACGCTGCGCGCGCGCGTGCTCTCCGAGCATGCGCCGGCGCTGGTCCGTCTGTTCGGCGAACTGGTGCGCACCCCGCGCTTCCCCGCTGAGGAGCTGCCGCGACTGCAGGCGGACCTGCTCCGCCGCATCGACCTCGCGCGTGCCCAACCGCAGATGCTGGCGCTCGCTCGCTTCCGCTCCGCGCTCTACGGCGAACACCCGTACGGCCGGGTCTTCCCGGGCGACGGCGTGATCGAGGGCTTCACGACGGAGCGCGCACGCACGTTCTTCGACGCATACGCGGGCGCCGCTCGCGCCGTGCTGTACGTGGCCGGTCGCTTCGACCCCGAGGCCGTGCTGGCGGCCGCCGAGGAGGCGCTGGGCGACTGGCCGGCCGGCGCGCCGGTACAGGCGCACCCACCCTCGCCCGCGAGCGAGCGCCTGGTGCACGTGATCGATCGGCCCGGCGCGCCTCAGACGACGCTCTACATCGGCCTGCCGGTCCCGGACACCCACGATCCGAGCTGGGTTCCGCTGTCCGTCACGAACGCGCTGCTCGGCGGCGCCTTTTCCTCCCGCATCACGATGAATCTGCGCGAAGACAAGGGCTACACCTACAGCCCCCGCAGCGTGATCTCGTTGCGCCGGCGGGATGCCCACTGGCTGCAGCTCGCAGACGTCACCACGGCCCACACGGGCGACTCGCTGCACGAGATCTTTCTCGAGATCGAGCGCCTGCGCGCAGAGTCGCCGCCGCCCGAGGAGCTCGAAGACAGCATTCGTTATGTCGCCGGCGGATTCCTCATGCGTTACGCGAGCTCCGCGAGCCTCGCGGATCAGATTGCGTTCCTCGATCTCCATGGCCTGGACACGAGTTACGCCACCGCCTTCGTGGATCGCGCGTATGCGTTGACGCCGGACGACATCCGCGACACCGCGCACACGTACCTCCGCCCGAACGACATGACGATCGTCGCCGTGGGCGACGGGGCCACGATCCGCGAGCAGGCCGCGCCGTACGGTCGGGTGGTTGAGGGCGAGTAACGGCCGCTGGCTCCGCGTTCGCGCCGACCGTCCATCCCGCCGCCCGCGGCGCCGTGCGCAGCGGCCAGCTCGCGCTGTCGTCGCTGCGCGCTCTCATCGATAGGCGGATCCGCGCCGACCGAGGGAAGTGGGCTACCGCCGCGCACCCGGGACCATCGAACAGCCGGGGGAAGGACGGAAGGTCATGAGTTGAAGCTCACCAAAGCCGGTTCTCCCTAACAGGTTCTCCGACGGAGACACGTCCAACTTGTGCTCGTCCTGGCCGTGACCTTCGCCGCGACCACTGCTTGTCAGCGCACGCCAGCACCTTCAGCGAGCACGCCCGCCCTGACGGCGAGCGCTGGTGCGCCAACGCCGGCAGGCTGGCAGCCGCCTGGCCGTGCGCCGATCACTCAAGCTGCTGGCCCAACTCCTTCAGGGAGCAACAACGCGCCGACTGCTGACATGGGGACCAGTAGCCCGCAGGTCGTCACAGTGGGCGTCTTCCAGCAGGCCGCAAGCGGGAGCTACGTCAACACGAGCAGGACCCTCGTCTACCAGGTTGGCTCGCAATGTCAGACGTGGAGCCGAACTGCGCAGGGAGACGCCACGAACGCTGGTGAGCATCTGCATGACAACGCTGCAACGAACGTTTCCTACCAGGGCGAAACGGTCACCTGGACGGAATTCGGACCCGAGCACAGCCAGGCCGCGATTGAGGCCACTTGTGCCGCCGGTGCTGGCGGTGTGACCAAATCCGTGAACTCGACCACTTACTACCAGGACCATCCCGGAGTGTTCTTGAGGATTGTGAAAGTCGAGTAACTCCGGAACACCCTCGGCCTTCTCCAACTGGCCCGATTTATTGGGCAGGAGCTGGGCGATCCACCAATGTTCCGGACGGCTGAACGCGCGCTCGAAGCTCTGTGACCCGGCGGGCCGCCCGTTCGCACCGATCGCGTCCCGATCGGCGCGACCGGCATAGGCCGTCTGCGCTCAACACCTTGTCCGGCGCCGCTAGCGGCGATGGGGTCAATAGCGAACGCGCAACGCGGGCGGTGGCGCCCGGCGTGACGGCGCGCTCGCCCCTTGGAAACTCAGAGCAAGAGGAGCGACGAGCGCGTGAGCCGAGGAGAAGCCGTAGCCGCCGACTTCACGGCGGGCGCGCGGCGGTCTCGCGGGCGCGCGTCAGCGTCTCTCGCGCGACTGCCATCATGAACACGGCGCCCGTCAGCCCGATGCCGGCCGCCACGAGCGAGGCAGCGCCGAGCGTCAGCGCGCCGGCGATCGCCCCGATCACGAACGGTCCGCCCGCGGTGCCCACGTCTCCGACCAGTCGCCAGACGCCGAGGAACTCGCCGCGGCCGATCCGTGGCGAGAGGTCGGCACCGAGTGTCATCACGATGCCCGTGCCCAGCCCGTTGCCCAGCCCCGTCAACACGCCGACCAAGAGCAGCATCTCGAAGTTCCGCGTGAGCGGTAGCAGGGCGAGCCCCACGGAGAGCACCACGAGGCTGGGAACCGCGACGTACTTCCGCCCCCAGCGATCCATGACCACGCCTACCGGGTAGAAGAGCAGCATGTCGATCGCCGACGAGAAGCCGACCGCGAGCCCGATCGCGGCCACGTCGAGGCCGATGTGGTCACCCCAGAGCGGCACGAGGATCTGACGGCCACCACGGATCACCTGCAGCGTGATCACCGCGAGCCCCCACGTCAGGAACGAGTGCCGATGATCGCGCAGCGTCGCGCCGACGCGGGCGTAGACGCCATGCTCCGACACGATCCGTGCCGCACCACTGCCGGTGACGGTGAAGAAGATGATCACCGCTGCCAGGCCCCCCGCGGCCGCCTGGAGCACGAATGGGGCCGGCAGGCCGAAGCGGTGCGCCAGCAGCCCGCCGCCGATCGGTCCGATGAAGGTCGCGATCCGGTTCGTGCCCCCCATCAGCGCGATCACACGCCCGCGCTGCTCGACGGGGGCTACCTCGGAGATGTACGCGAGGCGGGCGATCTGGAAGACCGCGTTGCCGGCCCCGTAGAGGAAGGTGAACACGGCGAGCTGGAGCACCGTCGTGCTCGCGCTCGAGCCGATGCCCACGACGACGATCGAGGCGGCGCCGATCAGCAGCGTGCGGCGATCGCCGAAACGCGATGCGGCCACACCGGCCGGCACGTCGAACACCATGGTGCCGAACCCGCGCATGGCGAACACGAGCCCGGCCAGGCCGATGCCGGCGCCGAGATCTTTCGCGAAGAGGGGGATCACCGGAAGCACCGCGCCCTGGCCGAGCGCGATCAGGAAGGTCGGGAGGTAGACGGGGAGGATCAGCGGACGCAGGCGGAAGGGCGGGCGTTCGTCGACCTCGTCTTGCATCGCGGCATCGTAACGCCGGCTCTCGCGCGCGGCGTGTGCGCCGGTGCGACGGCGCAGCGCGTCGGGGATACGCGGCCGACCGGCTCCGCGCGACTATCATGCGCCGATGGCATCACCGGCCGCCGCACTCGTCGTTTCCGCACCGCTCGCGCCGCTCGCGGCCGAGTTGCGCACGGCCGACGCCGCCCGCCTCGCCGCCTACCTCACACGCCTGTGCGATCGCATCGACGCCGTGGAGCCACGGCTGCGCACGCTGCTCCCGGAGCCGGCGCGCCGCGACCGGCTGCGCCGCGAAGCCGAGGCGCTCGTCGCGCGCTGGCCCGATACAGCCACACGACCACCGCTCTTCGGTGTCCCGGTCGGCGTGAAGGACATCGTCGCGGTCGATGGGTTCCCGAC
>JAQBZW010000111.1 GCA_027622315.1 Chloroflexota bacterium
GGCCGCCGCTGCGCCGGCCGCCGCCACCGCAGTGGGTGCCACCGGCGAGGCCGCGCTCCGGCTCACCGGCGCGCTCTCACGCCGCACGCGTCCCGAGCTCGACGCTGAGGCGGAACGCCTCGGCATCGTCGTCGAGAGCGGCTGGAAGAAGCCCGATGTCGTGGGCGCCATCGAGGCGTACTACGAAGCGCACCCGGTCGAAACCGAGGAGTAGTCCATGACGACCGAGCACTATTACTACGGACTGGGTCGCCGCAAGAGCTCCGTCGCTCGCGTGCGGCTGTACCCGGGCAACGGCACGGTCGTGATTAACGGCAAGCCGTTCGAGACGGTGATGCCGCGCGCCTCACTGCGCCAGGAGATCATGCGTCCGCTCGCCGTCACCGAGACGTTGGGTTCATTCAACGTGCAGGTGAAGGCGCAGGGCGGCGGCATCTCAGGGTGGGCCGGCGCGATCCGCCACGGCATTTCGCGCGCGCTGGTGGTTGCCGATGAGGGCCACCGCCGGCCGCTCCGTGGCGAAGGCCTGCTCACGCGCGACCCGCGCGTGAAGGAGCGTAAGAAGCCAGGCCTGAAGCGCGCCCGCAAGGCGCCGCAGTTCACCAAGCGCTAGCCGCCGCGCGCCGCCCCGTGCTACGGGGCCAGTCAGGATCGAAAACGGCCGGCGGGGAAGCCCCGCCGGCCGTTTCGCTGTGCCCGGGTCCATGGCACCGCGCTCAGTCCATGGGGTGCCGGGCGAGCGCGGACTTCAGTCGCGCGATCGGCTCGACCGTCCAGGGGTCCGCGCCGTTGAGCATCGCGAGGTAGAACGACACCCAGTCGCCGAGATACGACGCGCGCGCGATCGTCTCCAGCGCCGAGTCGCCCGGGATCGTGAGCGTCCGGGTCGCGATGTCCACTGCATGGAACTCTCGCGCGGTCAGCTGCACGCGTAGCCGGTTGCGTGCGTGCACGGGTTCGGCATCGAGCAGGATCGCTCGGAAGTGCCGTCGCGCGAACTCAGGTGAGCCGATGCCCATGATCAGGTTGTGGTTCAGCTCCGGTAGTGCGCCCGCGAACGCCCACTGCTTCGCGTTCTCACTGATCTGACCGGCCCAGCGGCGTGCCGCGACCTCGAGGAAGTCCGCGCCGACGATCAGCGGCAGCCTGCCGTGGATCCAGGTCGCGAGCGCTTTGGCCTCATTGTCCGCCGCCGCGACGGACGGAGCGAAGCGCGCGGCATCCTGCTCGAGCCCGCGGAACGTGGACGCGACGGCGCTGTCATCGACCGGCAGCACGCCCGCGCGACTCAGGATCGCGAGCAGGGCGAAGATGCCGTGACCGAGCGCGCTTCGTGGCGGGCCGTCGAACTGGTACGAGAAGACCGGGGCGCCGGCGCTGGCCGCGAGGGTGGCGAGCGCGCCGCCCGTCGTGATTGCGAGCCGTGGACCGGGGACCGCGAGCGCGGCGCCGAAGGCGGCGATCGCCTCCTCGGTCTCACCAGAGAACGAGCACGCGACCACGAGCGTGTGCTCGTCGAGGGGTGGGAGGCGGTAGTTCCGTACCAGCTGGATGGGGATTGTCGTTGTGGAGGAGGCGAGCGTCGCCACCACGTCGCCGCCGATGGCCGAGCCTCCCACGGCGAGGATTAAAACCCTTGAGGGCGGCGTTTGCAGGCCCGCGGGGAGTGGCCACGCGCTGCCGCGATCCCATGCACTGCGTGCGTGCCCCGGCAATCCGGCGATACGTGCGCGCATGTCGCTGGGGTCGAAGCTGGCATACACGGCGGGCGAGTCGAGATCGACACGCGGTGGCCGTGCGGATGCGTCCTCGCTAGAGCGAGACACCAGCGATGTCCTGGCCGGCCTGGAGCGCTTCGTGCACCTGGTCCATCGACGGCATCTCGGCGTAGATGCGCAGCAGCGGCTCGGTACCGGAGAAGCGCATGAGCAACCACCAGCCGCCCTCGAGCAGGAAACGGAAGCCGTCCACGCCGTCGCGGCCCTCGACCTTGAGGCCCGCGATCTCCTTCGGCGCCGCTTCCTCAATCCGCGTCCGCACGGCCGACTGCTCCTGCGGACGCAATGTGATGTCCACGCGGTGGTACTCGTGCGGTCCGACCACGTCGTTGAGGTCGACCAGCAGCTCGGCGGGGCGCTTTCCGGTACGCGCGATCCAGTCGAGGAAGTACAGCCCGGTGAGCACGCCGTCGCGCTCGGGGATGTGTCCGCGGAACGCGAAGCCCCCCGACTCCTCGCCGGCGATCATGGCGTCAGTCTCCATCATCTTCGGGCCGAGGAACTTGAACCCGACCGGCGTTTCGTAGACCGGGCAGTCGAAGCGCTCGCCCAGCCGATCGACCATGCGCGTCATCGTCACCGAGCGGACGATCGGTCCGCGCTCGCCGCGGACCTCGAGGAAGTAGTAGACGAGCAGCGCGAAGGTCTGCAGTTGCGTCACGAAACGGCCGGATTCGTCCAGCAGCCCGAAGCGATCGCCGTCCCCGTCGGTCGCGAGTCCGACGTCGAAGCCGCCCTGGTGCATGAGTGCGGAGGGCTCGGAGAGGTTGGCGGCGATCGGCTCCGGTGCCCGGATACCCGGGAACGAGGGGTTTCGCGCGCCGTGCAGTTCGCGCAGTCGCGTCGCGCCGTCGCCGATCACCTCGGCGAAGATGCCCTGCGACGCGCCGTACATGGAGTCGATGAGGACGTTCAGGCCGGCAGCCCGGATCGCGTCCATGTCCACGAACTCGCGCAGCGCACGCACGTAGTCACTGCGGATGTCGATGCGGTCCACCAGGTCCTTCGCCTCGGCCTCGCCCAGCGCCATGTGCTGCACGCGCGCGTTCGCGATGATCCCGGGGATCGTCTGCTCGATCTCGGCGGTCACCTCGGTCGGCGCCGAGCCGCCGTACTCCGGCTTGATCTTGAATCCGTTCCACCGTGCCGGGTTGTGGCTGGCCGTGATCATCACGCCGCCGCCGGCGCCCTGCGTACGCACGGCCAGCGAGAGTGCCGGCGTCGGCACGAAGCCGTCGCTCAGCCACACCCGGATCCCGTTCGCCGCCATCACCTCTGCCACGGTGCCCGCGAACGAGCCTGAGAGGAAGCGCGTGTCGTAACCGATCGCAACGCCGCGACCGGCGAGCTCGTGGCGCTTCAGGTATTCCGCGACCGCCTGGCTGACGACGCGCACGTTGTCGAACGTGTAGTCGTCGGCGATGATGCCGCGCCAGCCGTCGGTGCCGAACGTGATCTCGCTCATCGCGCCGGCGCCGAGGTAGGGCTGCCGACCTCTGGTTCGATCGCCACGTCCGCGACGTGCGCGCCGGCGGTGACCACTGCACCATGGCCGATCACCGCGCGCTCCACGACCGCGCCCGGCTCGATCACCACTCGCGACGCAAGGACGGAGTCGCGCACGATTGCGCCGCGGCCGACATGCACACCGTCCCAGAGCAGGCTGCGCGCGATCTCGGCTGAGGCCGCGACTATGCAGTCGCGGCCGATCACCACGGGGTGGTCGATGCGCGCCGTCGGGTCGACGCTGACGCCGTCGCCGAATGCGGTCGCGGTGTCGACGCGATCGAGGTTCACACGCAGCAGGGCCTCCGGCCGGCCGACGTCGATCCAGTAGCCGTCGTCGCGGTAGCCGAAGATCCCGCGCGCACCCTCTGCGAGCCGGGGGAAGAGCGTGTCCTCGACGCGATTGAAGCGCGTGCCGTCCATCTCGCGGAGGAGGTGCGGCTCGAACAGCCACGTGCCGGCGTTGATCAGTCTCGAAGGCGCTTCGGCGCGTGGGGGCTTCTCCACGAAACGCGTCACCCGTTCGCCGTCGCCAAGGGCGACCGCGCCGAAGCCAGATGGGTCGTCGACCTCGTGGAGCGAGAGCGAGAGCTCCGCGCCGCGTGCGCGATGGTCGCGGACCATCGCCGTCAGGTCGAGATCGGTCACGATGTCGCCGTTGCAGACGAGGAACGGTTCGTCCCATCCGGCCGCCGTGCGAGCGATCGCGCCCCCGGAGCCGAGCGGCTCATCCTCGTACGCGTAGTCGACGCGGAGCCCGAGGCGAGCGCCGTCGCCCACGCCCGCGCGGATCGCCTCGTTGCGGTGCATCATCGCGAGGGTCACGTCCATCACTCCGTGGCGCGCGAGCAGGCTGAGCAGGTGCTCGATCAACGGTCGGTGCAGCACGGGCATGATCTGCTTGGGTGTGCGCAGGGAGAGCGGACGCATGCGCGTCGCCTCGCCACCGACCAGCACGATCGCACGCATCACGGAAGCGTAGCCGCGCCCCTGATCAGCGTCCAAGACGCGATCCGTGGTTCCTGCGCAGGCGCTAGGACGCGTGATCGCTCTTGACCACGGAGATCCCCGCCTCACGCCTGAGCGCGTCGGCGACGTCGAGGGCCTCCCAGGGCAGATCGAGGTCGGGCCGGCCGAAGTGTCCGTACGCCGCGGTCTGCAAATAGATCGGTCGCCGGAGCTGGAAGCGGTCGACGATCGCGGCCGGGCGCAGATCGAAGTGCTTGTGAATGAGCCGCCCGAGATCCGCCTCGTCGATGCGGGCCGTGCCGAACGTCTCGAACGCGATCGAGGTGGGGTGCGAGACGCCGATCGCGTAAGAGACCTGCACCTCGAAGCGGTCCGCCAGTCCCGCGGCCACGACGTTCTTCGCGAGGTGCCGCGCCGCATAGGCGGCGGAACGATCGACCTTCGATGGGTCCTTTCCGCTGAACGCGCCGCCACCGTGCCGGGCGACCCCGCCGTATGTGTCGACGATGATCTTGCGACCGGTGAGCCCGGCATCGCCCATCGGACCGCCGATCACGAAGCGTCCCGTCGGGTTGACGAAGATCTTCGTGTCCTGGAGCAGCTCCGGCGGGCACACGTGCCTCACCACGAGCTGTTCGACATCGCGGCGCAAAACGTCGTCTCCGACCTCCGGCGCGTGCTGTGTCGACACGACCACGGCCTCAATGCGGCTCGGAGCCCCATAGGCGTACTCGACCGTGACCTGCGACTTTCCGTCGGGCCGCAGGTACGGGAGCGTGTTGTTGTGTCGCAGCTCGGCGAGGCGGCGCGTGAGCGCGTGCGCCAGCGAGAGCGTGAGCGGCATGTAGTCGTCGGTCTCGTTGCAGGCGAAGCCGATCATCATGCCCTGATCGCCGGCGCCGACGAGGTCGTACGCCTCGACCTCGCCGTGTCGATCGCGCGCTTCGAGCGCGCGGTTCACGCCCTGGGCGATATCCGGCGACTGCTCTTTGATCGAGGTCAGCACGCCGCACGTATCCGCGTCGAAGCCGATCGACGAGCCGGTGTAGCCAATGCGGCGCACCGTGTCGCGCACGATCCGCTCGATGTCGACGTACGCGGTGGTCGTGATCTCGCCGAACACGATGATCGTGCCCGTGGTGGTCGCGGTCTCACAGGCGACGCGCGCGTCGGGGTCCTCGCGCAGGATCGCGTCGAGCACGGCGTCCGAGACCTGATCGCACAGCTTGTCGGGATGCCCCTCGGTCACCGATTCGCTCGTGAACATCGTCGAAGGTGCGCTCATGAACGAGTTGGTCATGCGGTGTCCTCTCGGGCGAACCGCGCTCGGGCGGTCTCCGGCGGCGGTGCCGGGTAGCGGACCGGGGTCGGGGCGTCGTCCTGCGCAGTATCGGTGCCCTGATCGGCACTGTCATCGTGGACGCCGGGCGAGCGGCTCGCCCGGGCCGATCCACGGCGGCACGCGTCAGGCTGTGCCGAGCTCCCACGAACTGAGATACGCCCGCTGCTCGTCCGTCAGCGTGTCGATGCGCACGCCCATCGCTTCGAGTTTCAGGCGTGCGATCTCGTCGTCGATGTCGCGCGGAACGTCATAGACCTGGTGATCGAGCTTCGCGTGCTCGTGGACGATGTACTCCGCACACAGCGCCTGGTTTGCAAACGACATGTCCATCACCGACGCGGGATGACCTTCGGCCGCGCTCAGATTCACCAGCCGGCCTTCCGCGAGCACGACGATGCGGCGCCCGTCGCCCAGCCGGTACTCGTCGACGAGCGGGCGCAGCTCACGCTTCGACTCGGACATGCCCGCCAGCGCCTTGAGGTTGATCTCGGCGTCGAAGTGCCCGGAGTTGGCCAGCACCGCACCCGACTTCATGATCTCGAAGGCCGGCGCGTCGATCACGTTGATGTCGCCCGTGACCGTGACGAAGATGTCGCCGAGTGGTGCCGCCTCGGCGATCGGGCGCACGGGGAAGCCGTCCATGGTCGCTTCGAGCGCACGCAGCGGATCGACCTCGGTCACGATCACCTGGGCGCCCATGCCGCGGGCGCGCGAGGCGACGCCGCGCCCGCACCAGCCGTAGCCACAGACCACCATTGTCTTGCCCGCGAGCAGGATGTTCGTCGCGCGGATGATGCCGTCGAGCGTGGACTGACCGGTGCCGTAGCGGTTGTCGAAGAAGTGCTTCGTGTTCGCTTCGTTCACGGCGATGATCGGGTACGCGAGCTTGCCCTGCGCCGCCAGCGCCCGCAGGCGCACGACGCCGGTCGTCGTCTCTTCCGTGCCGCCGACCACGCCGTCGAGCAGTTCGCGCCGATCGCGGTGGAGCAGGGCCACCATGTCCGCGCCGTCGTCCATCGTGATCTGCGGCGCGTGGTCGGCCGCTGCGGCGAGGTGCTGGTAGTAGACCTCCGTGCTCTCGCCGCGGATCGCGAAGGTCGGGATGTCGTAGGTCGTGGCGAGCGCGGCCGCGACCTCGTCCTGCGTCGACAGCGGGTTCGACGCCGTGAGCCGGATGTCGGCGCCGCCGTCGCGAAGCGCCAGCATCAGGTTCGCGGTCTCCGAGGTGACGTGCAGGCAGGCGGCGATGCGAATGCCCGCGAGCGGGCGTTCGTTCCGGAAGCGTTCGCGGATTTGCCGGATCACCGGCATCTCGCGTTCTGCCCACTCGATGCGCTGTACGCCGGCGGGCGCGAGCGCGGCGTCGGCGATGTCGCCGGTGAGTTGTGCGGTCATGTCGGGTCCTCCCCCGGGAGATCGTGTGCGATCACCAGTTCGATGTTGGGCTCGCGGCTTCGCCTGCGCGCCACGGAGCGCCGCAATGCCGGGGCGATGCCGAGCAGGTCGCGACGCCGCAGGCGCGCCTCGATCACGGGCGAACCGGACCGGTACCCGAGCCGCTGGTAGGCGCGGACCGCGGGCGTGTTGTCTGGGTTGACCGTCAGTACGACCTCGGCACACCCGCGCTCGAGCAGATCGCGCGTCACGGCGGAGGTGACGCGTTTCGCAAGCCCGAGTCCACGACAGCCGACATCGGTAAAGACGTTTCCCACGATACCGATCGCCTCGTTGGGCGCCACGATGTGCGTGCCAGCCACCGCGATCAGTCGCGCATCGTCGAACGCGCCGTAGTAGACCGCGCGTTCGATCGTGTCCCGCGAGTAGTGGCTGGGCCCGCCCTCAGTGGCGTATAGCCGATTGATGCGGTTCGCATCGCGGCCGCTCAGGCGGCGTACGCCCCCCTCGAGCGGCGCGAACGTCGCGGCCGTCACGGACATGCGCATCATGCGCAGCGTGTCGTGCACGTGGTACGCGCGGCCGAGCGCCGTGAGGTGCTCCGGGGCCGCGGTCGAGAGGTAGGAGGCGCGCGGACCGGCGTGCAGCGAGAGGATCGTCTCGACCGCCGCCGGCGCGCCCACGGTCACGGTCGTGTTGCCCGCCGCGATCGAGTGCAGCACGAGTCCCGATCCGGCCGGACCCTCCGCGAACCAGAATTCGGAGTATTCGAACATGCCGCGCTCGAGGTGGCCGAGTGCGTACGCGGCGTACGGACGATCGTCGGAGAGCGCCGCTTCGAGGGCGCGAACGTTGTGCTCGCGGCGCACGCGGTAGACGCCTTCCGGCGGCTCGGCGCGACCGCGCCGCCGCGGGAGGGTGTCGGTCACGGGGAGGTTGTCGCCGTCATGCGCGTCCCCAGTAGCGACTGAGCAGGAGGGCCAGCCGTCGCCGCGTCTCGATCGGGACGAACTCCTCGGGCGTGACGAGCGCTGCCGCCAGCGCATCCCCGCAGCCGCATTCGCGGCGGCGCGGACCGAGCCTCGCGATCGTCTCGGCCACGATGCCGCGCGCGTGCACGACGTTCGCCTGGAGGGTCTCGACGACCGCCGCGGCGGTGACGTCGGCCTCCGTTTCGTGCCAGACATCGTAATCGGTGACCAGGCTGAGTGAGGCGTAACAGAGCTCGGCCTCGCGAGCGAGCTTCGCCTCCGGCAGCGCCGTCATGCCGATGATCGCCGCGTCCCACGAGCGATACAGCCGCGACTCCGCGCGCGTGGAGAACGCCGGTCCCTCGATCACCACGAGCGTGCCCCCGCGGTGGGTCGATACGCCGGCGTCGTGGCTGGCGTCCGCGAGCGTCGCGCTCAGGTCGGGGCAGAACGGGTCCGCGAAGCCGACGTGCGCGACCATGCCGTCGCCGAAGAACGTCGATTCGCGCCCGCGCGTGCGATCGATCAGCTGGTCGGGCACGACCGCGTGCCGGGGTGCGATCTCCTCCCTGAGCGAACCGACGGCGGAGACGGCGATCACGCGCTCGACCGCGAGCTGCTTGAGCGCGTAGATGTTGGCGTGCGCGGGCAATTCGGAGGGCAGCAGCCGGTGTCCATAGCCGTGCCGTGCGATGAACGCGATGCGACGGCCGGCAAGCGTCCCGATCGTCAGCGGCGACGTGGGAGCGCCGAAGGGGGTGGAGATCTCTAGGGTCTCGACGTCACTGAGCTCGCTGAGCTCGTAGAACCCCGAGCCGCCGATCACGCCGAGGTCGGCGGAGTGCCCGCGCGCTGTGGTCATGCCGGGTCCCCCGTCGCGTCCGATCCGCGGTACCGCAGCGAAGCTACACGATTGGTCCCGTAGCGAAAGCGGGCTCAGCCGTGCGATCAGGCCGGCGTCAACGCGGCGAGGACGCGCTCGCGAAGAGGGCGGCGATCGCCGGCGCGTAGGGCGGTCGCAGTACGCCGCGCTCGGTCACGATCGCGCTCACGAGGTCGGCGGGGGTGACGTCGAACGCCGGGTTGAATGCGTGCGCGTCCGCGGGCGCGATTGCGTGCTGGTCGATGCGGAGTACCTCGTCCTCCGCGCGCTCCTCGATCGGGATCTCCGCGCCGGCCGGCGTGGCCGTGTCGATCGTGCTCACGGGCGCGACGACGTAGCACGGCACGTCGTGGTGACGCGCGACGATCGCGAGCGCATAGGTGCCGATCTTGTTCGCGACGTCCCCGTTCGCCGCGATGCGGTCAGCGCCGACGAAGACGGCCGCTACCTTGCCGGCCGCCATCGCACTGGCGGCCGCGCCGTCGGCGATCAGCTGGTACGGCACGTCATGTTGACCGAGCTCCCACGCAGTGAGCCGCGAGCCCTGGAGTCGCGGTCGGGTCTCGTCGACGAAGACGGAGCGCACCCGTCCGTCTCGGTGCGCGGCGATGATCACGCCGAGCGCGGTGCCGAGGCCGCCGGTCGCCAGCGGCCCGGTGTTGCAGTGCGTGAGCACGCGACTGCCCGGCGCGATGAGCACGGCACCTGCCGCCGCCATGCGGCGGTCGGCCTCGACCTGGTCGGAGTGGATTCGTCGCGCCGCCGCGACCACGGCCCCGCGGGCGGCGTCGCCATCGCCCGCCG
>JAQBZW010000112.1 GCA_027622315.1 Chloroflexota bacterium
AGGCCCGCGTTCGGGCGCCGCGCCGCGCGGCGGACGCGCGCGCCCTCGATCCGCCCGGCTGAGCGCCGCTAAGCGCGCTCGCTGATCTCGCGCGCGAGGTCGAAGTCCTTCTGCGTGATCCCCCCCGCGTCGTGCGTGGAGAGCGCGACGCGCACGCGGTTGTAGACGTTCGTCAGCTCCGGGTGGTGGTTGGCGCGCTCGGCGAGCACGCCCACCTGGGTGATGAACCCCAGTGCCGCGACGAAGTCCGAGAATTCGAACTGTCGCGCAATCGTCTCGCCGTCGCGGCTCCAGCCGGAGAGCGCCGTGAGCCCGCTGGTGATCGCGTCGTCGCTGAGCTTCTTCGCCATCGTGGAGTCCTCTCGCGCACGCGCTCGATCCGGGCACGCTGCGTCGAGGCTAGCACTGCGCCGGCACGCGCTTCGGCGCCGTGAGCCTGCCCACGAATCGCGCCGCCGGTACCCTGCTCTCAGCAGCCATCACTCCCGGACGGGCGACCGCACGGGCACAGCGGAAGCGAGCGACCGTGAGCAAGATCCTCGAGACGTTCGAAGCCATGCACGCCGGTTCGCGCGTGCTGGCACAGCGGGCGGGCCAGGTCTTTCCCTCGGGCGTGACGCACGACGCGCGCGCCTTCGCGCCGTGGCCAATCTACGTCGAGCGTGCGCGCGGCGGCCGCAAGTGGGACGTGGACGGCAACGAGTACGTCGATTACATCGGCGGGCACGGGGCGCTGCTGCTGGGCCACAACCGGCCCGAGGTGATGGATGCGGTCCGCACCGCGCTCGAGCGCGGCACCCACTTCGGTTCGTCGCACGATCTCGAGATCGAGTGGGGCGAGCGCGTGCTCCAGATGGTGCCGTGCGGGGAGCGCGTGCGCTTCACGTCATCGGGCACCGAGGCGACGATGATGGCGCTGCGCCTGGCGCGTGCGTACAGCGGCCGCGAGCGCGTGGTGAAGCTCGAAGAGCACTTCCACGGCTGGCACGACCTGGTGGTCGGCCGGCTGCGCGCCGAGGACCCGCACCCGTACTCGCCCGGCGTCCCGAGCGGCTTCTATGACGCGCTCACGATCGTGCCGGCCGGCGACGTCGCAGCACTGCGCGAGGCGCTCGCACCGCGCGATGTCGCCGCCGTGATCCTCGAGCCGACGGGGGCGCACTGGGGCACGCACCCGCTCACGCGCGAGTACGTCGAAGCGGTGCGCCGGCTCACCGCCGAGACCGGCACGCTGTTCGTCATGGACGAAGTAATCACCGGCTTTCGCATGGCGCCCGGCGGCTGCCAGGAGCGCTGGGGCGTGACCGCTGACCTCTCCACGCACGCGAAGATCCTCGCCGGCGGCCTGCCGGGCGGCTGCGTGACCGGCCGCGCGGAGGTGATCTCGATGCTCGATCTGCGCGAGTCGGACGTCGAGTGGAACGCCCAGCGGCGGGTCAGCCACCAGGGCACCTACAACGCCAATCCCGCCGCCGCCGCGGCCGGCGCCACCGCGCTGCGACTGATCGCCGAAGGCGACGAGTGCGCCACGGCGGACGCGACCACGGCCTCACTCGTGCGCGCACTGAACGCGCTCTTCATGGAGCTGTCCGTCCCCGGCTCGGCCTGGTGCGTCTCGAGCATGTGGCACGTCAACCTCGGCTACGAGGCACCGCACCCGTCCGACGTCGAGTGGGACGCGCCCGAGGAACCGCGCGGCGTCGCTCCCGCGCTGCTCCGCACGCTGCGCTGGTCACTGTTCAACCACGGCGTCGACCTGATGGGGAACGGCGGCATGGTCTCGTCGGCGCATGGCGACGCGGAGGTCGGCGACACGGTCGCGGCGTTCCGCGCCGCGATCGGCGACCTCCGTGCGGAAGGGCTGCTGACCTGAGCCCGGTCGTCGTCTCGGGCGTTCCCGGGCGCGATCGACGACTTGTGCGGATGTAATCGCCGCGGGCAAACCCTGCTAGGCAGAGCCGGGATGGTCTGACATACTCCGCGGCCGTGGCGGGAAGAAATGGCGGGGTGTCCACTCGCGTGGTCGGGTGGGCGCTAGCCGTGCCGTTGATTTGTCTGATGGTCGCGCTCTCGACGGGCGTGGGGGCGTTCGAGTTGCTCGCGCAACGTGAAGGCGACTCCCGTCTCGCGGTGCGCATCGTCCCCTCCCAGCGACCGTCCCAATTGCTCGTGCAGGCGATGCGTCGCGCCGATCAGGCGGCCGGCGGCGGCGTCGCCGCGGCCGGCCGGCTGCTCGCCCCTCGCCTCGCAAACGCGCAGATCCCGGAGCCGGCACAGGCCGAAGCGCTGGCCGCCGTGCGCGAGACGTTCGTCCGGGTGGACCCACCCGTGAGCGCCCGCGCCCAGGAGCTCCGCGTCGCGCCGCGTGCGCTCGCTGCCGGCGAGCGGCTCGACGTCACCGTGAGCTTCTACTACTGCGAGGAGGGTCCTGAGGACTTCCCGAGTGGTGACGGCGGCGGCTTCTGTGGGCTGATGCGAGACGGCTCTCCCGTCTACGCCGGGGCCGCTGCCTGCTCGCTGGAGTACCTGGGCCAGCGCTTCCGCATCCTCAACGATCCCGCCGACCGCGTGTACACGTGCTCGGACACGGGCAGCCTGATCGACGGCCAGCATCGCGACATCTGGTTCCGCACGAACGATGCCGGTTGGCAGTGGCAGCAGACCGTTGGCCCCTCCGCCACGATCGAGATCCTGCCGTAGTCGCGCCTCGCACATGGTCCGCGCGACGTGCCGGCGACCGGGTGGTGAGCCGCGAACCGCGCATGACGCATCCGAAATCCATCCTGCCTGCCACGGAAAACGATCTTCACGTTCATGATGTGCTTGTGCTTTGGGGCACAATCTGATTACGTAGATCCAGCCCGACCCCAACCGATATGGGCGGCCCTGCCGCTCGCGACCAGCCGGCATCGAGGAGCGAGGAGAGTTCATGAGCGTCAACCACGGGGACCAGCTGCCGCAGCGCCGTGCGATCGGCCAGCGCATTCGGGAGTGGCGCCTCAAGCGCGAACTGTCCCAGGCTGAGGTCGCACGTCACGCCGGGATCACCCAGGCATCACTGTCGAACTACGAGAACGGCAAGCGCGACCTGCCGCTTTCCACGTTGCTCGGCGTCACCGCCGCGCTCAACGTTTCACTCGGCGACTTGCTCGACATGCCGGACGTGATCGTCGTCCGTGACTCAATGCTCGGCCGTGCGGTCGAGCAGCTCGTGCGTCGCCCGGACCTGATCAGCCCGATGGTCGGGGCCGACGCCGCTTCCTGACCCTCGTCCACATCCCGACCATACCGAAACGAGCCCCGTCCTCCACCTGAGGACGGGGCTCGTTTCGCGTCGTCACGCCGCTCGCGGATGAGCGGCGCCTCCGCTGCCGATTCGATCCGCGCATGCGCCGGCCCCGGCCAGCGACCCCGGAGTGCGGGGCGGCGCGCGTATACTCCAGCCTCGGTGGCCGTCCGGCCGCCGGTGCCGTCGGCTGCGACTGCAGCTCCCCACCACCGGCACAGCGTCGCCATCGCTCCTGTACGGTAGGGATGCCGGATAGGGGCCGCGCGTAAGGAGCCGAGCTTTGGTTCGAGAGCGACCGATCACCAGCGAACGGCCGATGACGGTGGGCCAGCTTCGCTCCACGGGTTACGTCGTCAAGACGGTCCGCCAGGAGATGCGCGACAACCTGATCTCCAAGCTCCGCTCGGGCGAAGGCCTCTTCCCCGGCATCGTCGGGTACGAAGAAACCGTCGTCCCCCAGCTCCAGAATGCGATCCTCTCCGGACAGGACATCATCCTGCTGGGCGAGCGTGGCCAGGCGAAGTCGCGGATCATCCGCAGCCTCACGAGCCTGCTCGACGAATGGACCCCGATCCTCGCCGACTGCGAGATCCCCGAGAACCCGTACGAGCCGATCAGCAGCCAGGGCCGCGAACTGCTCGAGCGCCTCGGTGATGACACGCCGGTCGAGTGGATGCACCGCGGCGAGCGCTACGGCGAGAAACTCGCCACTCCCGACATCACGATTGCCGACCTGATCGGCGAGGTTGACCCGATCAAGGTCGCTGAGGGTCGATACCTGTCAGACGAGCTCACGATCCACTTCGGCCTGATCCCGCACACGAACCGGGGCATCTTCGCGATCAACGAGCTGCCCGACCTCGCGGAACGCATCCAGGTCGGCCTGCTCAACGTCATGGAAGAGCGCGACGTCCAGATTCGCGGCCACAAGGTGCGGCTGGCGCTCGACGTGCTGATCGTGGCGACCGCGAACCCCGAGGACTACACAAACCGCGGCCGCATCATCACCCCGCTCAAGGACCGCTACGGCTCACAGATCCGCACGCATTACCCGCGGACAATCGAGCACGAGATGGCGATCATGGAGCAGGAGGGCACCGTCTTCGAGAGCGACGACTTCGACATCGTCGTGCCCGACTACATGAAGGAGATCGTCGCGGAGATCACGCGCCTGGCGCGTCGCTCGCCTGACGTGAACCAGCGCTCCGGCGTATCCGTGCGCGCCTCCGTCGCGAACTACGAGGCGATGCTCGCCAACGCCCTGCGCCGCGCCATTCGGCTCGGCGAGAGCGAAGTCGTGCCGCGCGTGTCCGACCTGCCGTTCGTGATCCCGGCGCTCCAGGGCAAAGTCGAACTGGAGACCGTGGAAGAGGGCAAGGACGAGCAGATCATCGAGCGCCTGATCCAGGGCGGCGTGGTCGCGGTCTTCAACCGCACCTGCTCGGACGCAGCGCTCGAGGGCATCGTCGAAGCCTTCAAGAGCGGCCTGTCCGCCGAAACGGGCGAGGCGCTGGAGACCGGCCAGTACCAGCGCCTGCTCAAGCAGGTCGACGGGCTGCGCCCGGTCGTGGACAGCGTGACGCACGACGATGCCCGCCCGGCCGTCCAGGCGGCCGCGATCGAGTTCATCCTCGAGGGACTGCACCTCAACAAGCGGTTGAACAAGGACACGCTCCCGGGTCAGGCACGCTACCGCGGCTAGGCGCCGCGTCCACGACTCGGCAGCGCCAGAACGGGGAGCACTCATGGCGATCCGCTACCGCTACAGCGAGTGGGACGGCACCCAGGACATCCCCGGGCTCGACGCCGGCGAAGTGCTCGAGGCGCTCTCGGACGACCTGATGAACTTCGGGGATCTCCAGCACGCACTGCGAAACCTGATGCAGCGCGGCATGCGCACGCCCCAGGGCGGCCGCATGCAGGGCCTGCGCGACCTCCTCCAGCAGCTCCGGCAACAGCGCCGCCAGAAGCTGGACCAGTTCGATCTCGGCGGCGTGATGGAGGACATCCGCAAGCAGCTCGACGAGATCCTCGACCTCGAGCGCGGCACCATCGACGACCGCCTCGAGCAGGCGGGCGGCCAGCAGGCGACGGGCGATCAGCAGCCGGACGGTTCGCCGTCCGGGGGGCAGCAGCCCTCCGGCGAGCAAGGCGGTGAGGACGGCGAGGCCGAGGGCGGGCAGTCCCCGCGCGGCGGAGGCGACCCGGAAGGCGCGCAGCGCAGCGAGCGGCAGCGCGGGCAGCGCTCGCGCGAGCGCGGTGATCGCAGCCAGTCGACGCCGCAGGCGGGCGGTCAGCAGGGGCAGCCCCAGGCGGGCGCGCAGGGCGGCGAGAGCGGTGAAGGCGGCGAGGGACAGTCCGGCCAGAGCGGGCAGTCGGGCGGGGACGAACAGCAGCAGTTCCAGGACATGCTGCGCCGCATCGCCGAGCGCAAGAAGGAGCACCTGGATCAGCTGCCGCCGGATCCGGCGAGCCAGATGAAGGCACTCCAGGACTACGAGTTCCTCAACCCCGACGCGCAACACAAGTTCCAGGAGCTGCTCGACCAGCTCAAGCAGGCGATGGCGCAGTCCTTCTTCAACGACGTCTCCAAGATGGTGGAGGAGATGTCTGAGGGCGACATCCAGCGCATGAAAGACATGGTGCGCGACCTCAACGACATGCTCGCGCAGAAGATGCGCGGCCAGGAGCCCGACTTCGGATCGTTCATGGAGAAGTACGGCGACATGTTCGGCGACAACCCGCCGCAGTCGCTCGACGAGTTGATCGCGCAGATGCAGGCCCAGATGTCGGCGATGCAGTCGCTGATGGAGTCCATGCCGTCCGACCAGCGACAGCAGCTGCAGGGTTTGCTCGCCGACAAGCTCGGCGATGCCGAGCTCGAGTCAGAGCTCTCCGAGCTGGCCCAGAACATGGAGTACCTCAACCCCTCCCGCGACCGTCCAGGGTCGTACCCGTTCCGTGGCGACGAGGAGCTCGATCTCCAGCAGTCCGTGGAGATGATGAAAGAGATGCAGCGCATCGACGAGCTCGAGCGCGACATCGAGCGCGCCCAGTACACGGGTGAGCTCGACCAGGTGGACATGGATGAGCTGCGCGAGCTGCTCGGCGACGACGCCGTGGAAACGTTCGACGAGCTCAAGAACCTGCTCGAGGTGCTCGAGAACTCCGGCTACATCCGGCGCGAAGGCGACGAGTGGGAACTCACGCCGCGCGGTACCCGCATGATCGGCCAGAAGGCACTCGCCGAGATCTACCGTCAGCTGAAGAACCAGGGCATCGGCAACCACCCGGTGCCGGAGTCCGGCCGCCACGGCGAGCGCATCGACGACACGAAGCCGTACGAATTCGGCGACCCGTTCCATCTGCACATGCAGAAGACGATCATGAACGCGCTGGAGCGCGAGGGACCGCAGCAGTTCCCCGTCCACCTCCAACCCGACGACTTCGAGATCTACCGCAGCGAGCAGGTGATCCAGACGACCACGGTGCTCATGGTGGACCTGTCCTGGTCGATGGCGCTGCGCGGTTCATTCCAGGCCGCGAAGAAGGTGGCGCTCGCGCTCCAGAACCTGATCAAGGCGCAGTACCCGAAGGACAGCCTCTACATCATTGGCTTCTCGGCCTACGCCCGAGAGCTGAAGGCGCACGAGCTGCCGTACGTGCGCTGGGATGAGTCCGTGCTCGGCACGAACATGCACCACGCGCTGCTGCTCGCAGAGCGACTGCTCTCGCGCCATCGCGGGGGCACGCGGCAGATCCTGATGATCTCGGACGGCGAGCCGACGGCTCACCTCGAGCGTGGACGCTCGCAGTTCGCCTACCCGCCGAGCCCGATCACGATCCGCGAGACGCTGAAGGCCGTGAAGCGCGTGACGCAGCAGGACATCACGATCAACACGTTCATGCTCGACCGGAACTATTACCTGAAGGAATTCGTGAACCAGCTCGCGAAGATCAACGGTGGCCGCGTCTTCTACACCACGCCGGACAAGCTCGGCGAGTACATCCTCGTCGACTACGTCCAGCACAAGCGCAAGAAGATCGGCGCGCGTTCCTGAGCCGGTGCGCGCACGCAGAGCGGCATCGGTGACTCGCGATGCGACGGTTGCTGCTGCTCGTGACCGTGCTTGCCCTGATCACGGGCGTCGGCTGGGCCTGGTACACACTGGTCGAGGGCTTCACTGCCCTGGGCGGCGCCTATCAGGCCGTGACCACGCTCTCCACGGTCGGATTCGGCGAGGTCCAGCCGCTCGATACGAGCGGACAGATCTTCACGATCATCTTCATCATTGGCGGGATCGGGTTGACGTTCTACACGGCCACGTCCGTGATCGAGCAGGTCGTGGTCGTCGGCGTGGCCGAACGTCTGCGCGGGCGCGACGTACGGCGGAGGGTTCGGCGCATGGAGGATCACGTGATCGTCTGTGGCTTCGGGCGCGTGGGTGAGGCGATCGCGCGCGAGCTGCGCGAGCGGGACAGCCACATCGTCGTCGTGGAGCGAGAGCAGGATCGGCTCGAAGACGCGCGCGCGATCGGGTGCGCAGCCGTCCAGGGCGATGCGACGCTCGAGTCCGTGCTGATCAGCGCCGGCATCGAGCGCGCGAAGGTGCTCGTCGCGGCCTCGGACTCAGACGTCGGCAACACGTACATCGTGCTCACCGCGCGCGAGCTCAACCCGCGGCTGGTGATCATCGCGCGCGCGGGTTCGGATGCCGCTGAGGCGCGCATGCGCACCGCCGGAGCGAACCGCGTGGTCTCCCCGTACCGCCTCGCCGGTCGGCGCATGGCGCTCACGGCCGTACAGCCGTTGCTGCTCGACTTCGTCGATCGGCTCTCCACCCAGGGCGGTCCCGCGGGCGGCATCATCGCCGAGGTGCTGATCGCGGAGGGCTCGGCGCTGGCCGGCCAGACCGTGGCCGCCGCGTTCGGGCATGACGCGGTGCACATCCTCGGCATCGAACGTGCGGATGGCACGTTCGTCGTTCCACGCGGGACCACCGGACTAGAGCCGGGCGACCGGCTCATGCTGTTCGGGCCGCAGGATGACGTCGAGCGAGTGTCTTCGGCAGCGGGCGGGCCGGAGGCCACGACCTCTCCGGCAGCGTTGGAGCCGCGCGCCGGGCGCTAGATCCAGACTCCGGGCTCGGCCTGCCAGAAGATCTGCACGAGCATCCCGCCCGTGTCGCGCGGGTGGATGAACGCCTCGCGCCAGCCGACGCCGCGCGTCTCACCGTCCCGCTCCCCGAAGATCTCGACTCCGTGGTGCCCGCAAGCGGCGACTGCCCGATCCCAGTCCTCGACCTCGAACGTGACGTGATGGACGGAGGCTCCGCGGCGATCGAGGAAACGCGCGACGAATGACTCGGGTGCGCTCGGGGCGATCACCTCCACCCGCAGCTGGCCCGTCGATGCCTCGACGACGGCGGTGCGGAAGCCGCTCGACGGCGGGACCACGCTCTCGGGCGGCGCGTGCACGAGGGTCATGCCGAAGAGTCGCATGTACCAGTCCGCGAGCTCCATGCGTGCGGCGTACGCATGTGCGAGGTGGTTGACCGCGATGATGCCGAGTGTGTCCGCGCGATCGTCGTCGAAGCGCTCCGGCGTGTGCCACGCCTCGCCGGCGTAGAGCTGAAACAGGAAGCCGTGCCCCCCGCGCCGGGGGTGAATGTAGGCGACGTCCCGCAGAGGATCGGCCGCAGCCTCGCCCCCATCCTCGCCGACCGGCGACACGGCGACTCGGCCGTCAGGCGGCGAGGCGCCGAGGAACAACGGCACCGCCGCCGGATCGGTGCGTACGCCCCAGGGCTCCACGCCTTCGGCGCGCATTGCGTCCACCGCCTGCGCGAGGTCACGGACCTGCAGCGTCAGATGATGGATACCGGCGCCCTGCGGTCCGTCGAGGAAGCGGCGCAGATACGAGTCGGGCCCGTCGGGGGCGATCAACTCCCAGCTCAGCCCGGACACCCCGGGGATGTCCATGTTCGCACCGATCAGCCCGTCCTCTGTGAAGCGCCCGGCATAGCGGAAGCCGAAGAGCCGCTCGAGCAGCTCCACCTGCGGATCGACCTCCGGCACGGCCATGCTGATGTGGTCGAACCGGACAACGTCGATCACTTCGACTCCTCGCGGCGGAACTGCTGGTGCATATCGATTCTACCGGAGCGCCCGGTAGGACCCACCGGCCACCCGCCGAGGGGGC
>JAQBZW010000113.1 GCA_027622315.1 Chloroflexota bacterium
CATCCCCAGCCCGCTTCGCTCACGCTCGAATGGCCGCTTGTCGGCCGCGCTTCTAGAGCCCCGCAGTCACTCACGCCGACGCGATGCGTCGCGGCCCGCTCGTGTGCTGCTGCTACTTCGGCGTGATGGTACGCTCCCGCGCGGCCCGGGACGGCGCGAACACTTGCCGTTCCAGCCGGGTGCACACGGGAGGGTCGGCCACCAATGAATAGTTTGATGATCGCGCTTGGCGCGTCGATCGTCGCCCTGATCTTCGCTGCGATCACAACGCGACGCGTGATCGCCGAAGATGACGGCGACGACACGATGCGGGCGATCGCCGTATCGATCCAGGAGGGCGCGTCTGCCTTCCTTCGCCGCGAGTACACCTTCCTCGCGGGCTTTGTCGTGGTCGTCACGGTGATCCTCGCCATCTTCATCGACTTCGATGTGCTCGACCGCTTCGGCGAGTCTCAGGGCCAGCTCGCCGACCTGCCGCGGACGGCGATCGCCTACCTCGTCGGTGCGATTGCGTCTGCGACCGCCGGCTACGTGGGCATGTATGTCGCCGTCCGCGCGAACGTGCGCACCGCGGCGAAGGCGCGCATCGGTCTCAATCCGGCGCTCCGCATCGCCTTCTCGTCCGGATCGGTCATGGGCATGACCGTCGTCGGCATCAGCCTGCTCTGCCTGTCCGTGCTCTACCTGCTCTTCCAGCACTACCTGCCGCTCACCGGCTTCGCCTTCGGCGCCTCCTCGATCGCGCTCTTCGCGCGCGTTGGTGGCGGTATCTACACGAAGGCTGCGGACGTGGGCGCCGACATCGTCGGCAAAGTGGAAGCCGGCATTCCCGAGGACGACCCGCGCAACCCCGCGACGATTGCCGACAACGTCGGCGACAACGTGGGCGACGTGGCCGGCATGGGCGCGGACCTCTTCGAGTCGTACTCCGGGTCGATCGTGGCCACGATGTCGCTGGCGACGATCGCCGCGGTGGGCACCGGCGCCGGCGTGGCGGCGAAAGGCATCTTCGAGTTGCCGCCCGTGGCCTACACGGACACGCCGTTCGTGCTCCCGCTGCTGATCGCGGGCCTCGGCATCTTCGCCTCGCTGATCGGCACCTTCCTCGTGCGCACGCCCGAGGACGCCGGCATGGGTCGGCTGTTGTGGTCGCTGCGCGCGGGCATCTTCAGCGCCGGCGGCCTCGTGCTCGTCGTCACGGCAGCCGCCGTGGTCATGATGGATCTCGAGTGGGGCGTCTTCTTCGCGGTGCTCGTCGGCCTGGTGGCCGGACAGGTGATCGGCACCGCCACCGAGTACTACACGGCATACGAGTTCAAGCCCGTCCAGCGCCTGGCCCAACAGGCAGAGACGGGCGCGGGCACGCTGGTCATCGGCGGACTCGGCCTGGGCATGCTCTCGACCGTAGTGCCGCTGCTCACGATCGCCGCGGCGATCTGGATCACTTACGAGCTCGCCGGCCTCTACGGCATCGCTCTCGCCGCCGTCGGCATGCTCTCCACGCTGGGCGTCACGCTCGCGAGCGACGCCTACGGACCGGTGGCCGACAACGCCGGTGGGATCGCCGAGCAGGCGCACCTGCCGCCGGAGGTGCGTGAGCGTACCGACGCGCTCGACTCGCTCGGCAACACCACGGCCGCGACCGGCAAGGGCTTCGCGATCGGCTCGGCCGTGCTGACCGCGCTCGCGCTGATGGTCACGTACGCGCAGATCACCGGCATTGAGGTCCTGAACCTGCTCGAGGTCGAGGTGCTGATCGGGCTGCTGCTCGGCGCACTGATGCCGTTCATCTTCGCCGCACTGACGATGGGCGCCGTCGGGCGCGCGGCGATGGCGATGGTGAACGAGGTGCGCCGGCAGTTCCGCGAGCACCCCGGCATCATGGACGGCAGCGAGCAGCCCGACCCCGCGCGCGCGGTCGCGATCGCGACCACCGGCGCCATCCGCGAGATGATCGTGCCAGGCCTGCTTGCCGTGATCGTGCCGATCGCGGTCGGTGCGCTGATCGGCGCCGACGCGCTCGGCGGCCTGCTCGCGGGCTCGATTGCGGCCGGATCGCTGCTCGCGCTGATGATGGCGAACGCCGGCGGCGCGTGGGACAACGCGAAGAAGTACATCGAGACCGGAAAGCACGGTGGCAAGGGCTCTGAGCCGCACAAGGCGGCCGTGGTCGGCGACACCGTGGGCGACCCGTTCAAGGACACTTCGGGCCCCGCCCTCAACATCCTGCTCAAGCTGATGGCGATCGTGGCCGTGGTCTTCGGACCGCTGTTCCTCTAGCCATCCGCTCGGCGAGCCTTCGCGCGGCCGGCGCTCCTGACGGAGGCCGGCCGCGTGTGCGTCGTGGCCCGCGTCGCTTAATCGCCGTCTGCGGCCGGGTCGAAGCCGAGCGTGCGCTCGGGGTCGACGAGGAACGGGTTGTACGCCCGTTCTTCGCCGATGCTCGTGGCCGCGCCGTGGCCGGGGTAGACCACCGTGTCCTCGGGCAGGGTGAGCAGGTGCTCGCGGATCGAACGGATCAGCGCGCGTCCATCCGATCCGGGGAAGTCGGAGCGACCGATCGAGCCCTGGAAGAGCACGTCACCGGTGAAGACCGCGCCCTCGCCGGCGATGCACACGCTGCCGGGCGTGTGGCCGGGGCAGTGCAGCGCACGGAAGCGGTGCGCACCGATCACGATCTCGTCGCCGTGGCCGAGCAGGCGATCCGGAGCGCGCGGCGGTGTGACGGCGTGCCCGTACCACGCTGTGGCTGAGGGCGCGGACTCGGCGATCGCGGGGTAATCCAGCGCGTGCATGAGGAAGCGCGCCTCGGGAAGCGCCGTCAACAGGTCGTGGATCCCCCCGGTGTGATCCAGGTGGTGGTGTGTGGCGATCACTGCCGTCACGCGATAGTCGCGCTGGGTGAACTGCTCAACGAGCGCCGCCGCCTGGTCGCCCGGGTCGATCACCATCACCTCGCGCGTCGCCTCGTCACCGACGACGAAGCAGTTCGCCTGAAGCTGGCCGACCACGAACCCCTGCAGCAGCATGCGCGTCCTTCCGATGCTTTCGTGCCAGGGGATTCTCGATGTGGTTTGGGCCCGGGCGCAAGGTGAGGACTCACGGCCGAGGAGCCGCGGGCGACCCCTGACGCGGCGGTCCCTCTAGAAGCACCGCCCGTGTGCCGAAGATTCAGAGGCAGGCTCGTTCCGCGCCCAGCGGATTCGACTGACCGAGCGGGCACGCGAACGGTGCGGAGGAAGCAGCATGGCGACCGGCTGGAGCGCGGGCGTGTTGGTCGAGGACGTGCTGCGCGTCGGTTCGTTCGCGGGCGGTGACGCCGCGGCGAGCGACATTACGCTCGCGCCGGCACGTCGCGTCGAGTTGCTGGCGCACTTCAGCGGTGCGTTCGACCTCGCCGAGTCGCAGCCGGTGGGCCACGCCTGTCGGGTCGCGCACTTCGCGCTCGGGATCGCCGGTGTGCTGGGCCTGACGGCGGCGGAGCGTCGCCGCGTGCTCTCCGCTTCACTGCTCCACGACGCCGGCGTGGCTGTGCGCACCGGCGCCGGTCACCTCGACGGTGGCGCCTGGGTCGCCGAGCGCTTCGGCCTCGACGAGGGCGTGAGCAACGCCATCCGCCACACCCACGAGCGCTGGGACGGCCAGGGGCGGCCGAACGCCCTCGCCGGAGCCGCCATCCCCGTGGAGTCGCTGATCGTCTCTGCCGCACACTGGGCGAGCGACCAGGTGGAAGGCCCGGACAATCCCCTGCGCGCGCGCACGCTGCTGCAGCGTGCCTGCCCGCGCGATGTCGAGCCGTACGTCGGCCCGGAGATCAGCGCGGCCCTGTCCGCGGTCCTCCGCGACGACCGTACGTGGATCGCCATGTGGTCACCGAAGCTGCCCGCGCTCGTTGCTGCTGCCGGTTCCGGCGAAGGCCGGCCCTCGTTGAGGAACGTCGAAGCCGCCGCCGCTGCCATGGGCGAAGTGATTGACGCCGCCATCCGTGAGCCGGGCCGTGCCCGACGTGTGGCGGATCTCGCCGTCGCGCTGGGTGAGGGCCTGGACCTCCCGCTCGCGAATCGCCGCGCGCTCTCGCTCGGCGGTCACCTCGCGGACATCGGGCAGCTCGGGGTTCCGCGGCACATCACGGAGAAGCCGAGCATCCTCAGCGTGGAAGAGATGGAGCAGATGCGCCGGCACCCGGGCCTGGGTGGGCGCATGCTCGAATCCGCGCCCGGACTCGATGGCATTGGCGCCTGGATCGAAGGTCACCACGAGCGGCCCGACGGCCGCGGGTACCCGGCGATGCTCGGGGGCGCCGAGATCGCGCTCGAGGCACGCATTCTCGCGGTGGCAGACGCCTACTGCGCGCTGCGCGCCGACCGCCCGTTCCGTTCCGCGCTCTCGCGGCTGGAGTCGGTCGCACTGGTGCGCGCGGGCGCGGGGACGCAGTTTGATCACACGGTCGTGGGCGTGCTGCCTGCGGCGCTCGACGCATGCGAGCCGCGCTGGGCGCGCGAGCCGGAGGCCGTGCCCACTGCTCGCGATCACGCGGTCGCGCCGGCGAAGGTGCGGCGCGGGGCGTAGATCAGCCGGCTCGGGCAGGCCGGCGATCGCCAGCCTAGATGCGTTCGAAGCGACTCACGGCGAGCACGAACACGATCGCTCCGCCGACTCGCACCTCTACGGGCTCCGCGCTGAAGCTCCCATCACCGAGGAACGGCAGCGTTTGCACCGGCACGAACTCCTTGCGCGCGTGGCAGACCTCGTTCACCACAGCGAGCAGATCTTCGACCCTGTCGTCGGTGACGCCGCTGAAGATGGTGACGTTGCCCCGGCGCAGGAATCCACCGGTTGACCCGATCTTGGTCGCCGGGAACTCGCGCTCAACCAGCTGTTGCATGAGCCGGTCGGCGTCGGTGTCGGCGACGACCATCATTACGAGCTTCGTCGGGCTCCCCTGCGCCTCCGTCACGCGTGCCGCTCCGTGATCTCGCTCGACGGGCCGCGTGTCTCGTACGCGGAGATCAACACGGCCGCCGTCACGCCGAGCGCAATCCCGATTACCAGCAGCACCAGCCTGCCCATGCAAAGCCCCTTCGTCGTCGTCTCGTGGTCGTCTCGTCGTCGCCCCGGGCCACAACGCGGGGGCTTCGCAGCCCGCAGCACGTGGTCTGAGCGGCTCTTGCCGCTCCGCGCGGATGGCGCGACGGCACCATAGTATGCGTGCCCTCCCCCTGTCTTGAGGGCACCGGGGGCCGATGCTACGCTCGCCGTTCCGAACGCACCCAGCGTCGCGGACACCCCGGGAGACACATGACGAATACGGACGCGCCGGCCTCAGCGATGAAGGCCGACCTCGAGACGATGACGTCGCTCGCCAAGCGACGCGGGTTCGTCTTCCCCTCATCCGAGATCTACGGCGGCTTCGAGGCGACGTACGACTACGGTCCGCTCGGCGTCGCGATGCGGCGGAACATCCGCGACGCCTGGTGGCGCGCGATGGTCCAGGAGCGCGGCGACATCGTCGGCATCGAGGCCGCGATCGTGACCGCGCCGCGTGTCTGGGAGGCCTCCGGCCACGTCGACGTCTTCCACGATCCGATGGTCGACTGCCTCGAGTGTCACTCGCGCCTGCGCGCTGATCACATCGAGGACGGCACCTGCCCCGAGTGCGGGAGCGTGGGTCGTTTCTCGGAGCCGCGCAACTTCAACCTGATGATGCGCACGAACGTCGGCCCGGTCGAAGAGGGGACGCCTGCCTATCTGCGGCCGGAGACGGCGCAGGGCATGTTCGTGAACTTCGAGAACGTGCAGCAGACCACTCGCAAGCGCCTGCCGTTTGGGATCGCCCAGATCGGCAAGTCCTTCCGCAACGAGATCACCGTCAAGCAGTTCATCTTCCGCACGCGCGAGTTCGAGCAGATGGAGATGGAGTTCTTCTGCCATCCCGACGACTCGATGACCTGGCACGTGTACTGGAAGAAGGAGCGGCTGCGCTGGCACTACTCGCTCGGCATACGCCCGCAACACCTGCGCCTGCGCGATCACACGCCCGAGGAGCTGTCGCACTACTCGAAGGGCACCTCCGACGTGGAGGTGCACTATCCGTGGGGGTGGGGTGAGCTCGAGGGCATCGCGCATCGCGGCGACTACGACCTGCGCCAGCACGCGAAGTTCTCCGGGAAGTCGCTCAGCTACTTCGACCCGGACACGAACGAGCACGTGATCCCGCACGTCGTCGAGCCGGCCGTCGGCGTCGACCGCGTCATGCTCACACTGATGATGGACGCCTACGACGAGGAGGTGCTGGACGGAGGCGACAAGCGCGTCGTGCTGCACTTCGCCCCCGATGTCGCACCCGTCGCGGTCGCGGTGCTCCCGCTCTCACGCAACGACCGCCTGGTCCCGACCGCCCACCGCGTGTGGGACGTGCTCCGTCCGCACTTCCGGACGCAGTACGACGACGCGCAGTCGATCGGCCGCCGCTATCGCCGCCAGGACGAGATCGGCACGCCGCTGTGCGTCACCATCGACTTCGACACGATCGACGACGACGCGGTCACTATCCGCGATCGCGATACGATGGCCCAGGTGCGCGTCCCGGTGAATGGACTGGTCGACGAGCTGCGGACGAGGCTCGACTCGATGCGCCCCCAGATTCCGTCTATCGATGAGATCGAGGTGTGATCCTGGCCGCTCAACGTCCCCGGCTCCGCATGCTCCATACCTCCGACGTCCACCTCGGCGCCTATGACTCCGGCTCGATGGAGCTCAGGGAGCGGCTGCACGACACCTTCCGCGGCGTGATCGACGTCGGCCGGCGCGAGCGTGTCGACTTCATGGTGATCGCAGGTGACTTCTTCGACAACGCGCGCGTGCGCGAGGAGACGCTCAAGTACGCGGGGGAGCAGCTCGCGCGGCTCGAGCGGCCGACGGTGATCGCGCCGGGCAACCACGACCACGTCGGGCCGGGCTCCGTCTACGATCGCTACGACCTCGAGGCCGCGGCCCCGGGGCTGCGCATCCTCCGCACACCCGAAGGCGAGAGCGTGACGGTGGACGGGCTATCCGTGGACGTCTGGGGCCGCGCGCACACCGAGCAGGATCCGAAGTTCACGCCCTTTAACGACATGCCCGCGCGGGGTGAGTCCGCCTGGCAGATTGGCGCCGGGCACGGGCATTTCCTGCACCCGCGAGCGCTCCTCCACCACTCGTTCCACATCCGCGCCGAGCACCTGGAGGCGTCCGACCGCGACTACATCGCGCTCGGCCACTGGGAGCAGCTCACACGCGTCGCAGCGGGCCCGCGCACGGTCGCGGCCTACTCGGGCGCGCCTGAGCCGCTCGGGCACACGCAGAGCGTGGGTGGACGCGTGCTGGTCGTCGATCTGATGGAGGACGGTTCCGTCCGCCTGACCGCGCACTCCGTGGAGGAATCCCCGGCGATCGATCACGACGATCTGCCGTTCCTCGAGGGCATCGCGCCCGACGTGCACTAGCCCGTCCCCGCGTGCCGGACACGCTGTCGATGCGTCTCGCGACCGCGGCCGACGCGGAGGCGATCGGCGAGACGCACGTCGCCGCCCAGCGCTTCGCGTACCGCGGCGTGGCGCCTGACCGCTATCTTGCGCGCCTCGATCCGGCTGCGCGTGCCGATCAGTGGCGGGCGTACCTGCTCGCCCCGCCGGAATCGTTGCGCGTGTGGGTGGTCGAGCGCGAGCGCTCGCTCGCGGGATTCTGCGGCACCCACGAGGCGAGCGCAGACGAGCCGGCCGGGCTCCCGCCGCGAAGCGCTGAGCTGCACTGGATCCACCTGCGCCCGGAGCACGTGGGGACGGGCGCGGGGCGCGCGCTGATGGCGCGGGCGCTTGCGGACCTCGCGGCGCGCGGGTTCCGCCACGCGGTGCTCTGGGTGCTCGACGACAACGTGCGCGCCCGCCGGTTCTACGCGGCCGGCGGCTGGTCACCCGACGGCACGGGCCGCATGCGTACCTTCCGCGTCGACGAAGACGCGGCGCCAGTCGTGGAACTCCGCTACGCCCGCCCGCTGACTGGCGCCGAGACACCCTGCGGCGCGACGCGGGCGTGAAAGAGGCGCCCCGGCGGGCGCCTCTTCGTTCGCTCGATCGGGCCGAAAGCTACGCAGGCACCTTGGCGCGGGCCGCGTCCTTGTCCTGGTACCAGAGGCGGTTGATCTCGTCGTAGAGCTTCTGGTCTTCCGGCACGTCATCCTCGGCGAAGATCGCAGACACCGGGCAAGCTGGCTCACACGCGCCACAATCGATGCACTCGTCCGGGTCGATGTAGAGCAACCGGTCGACGCCCTCTTCGAAGTGGATGCAGTCGACGGGGCAGACGTCGACGCACGATTGATCCGTGACGTCGATGCACGGCTGCGTGATGATGTAGGTCATTTCCCGGCGCGTCCCTTCCGGTGACTCCGTGGCTTCCGCGACCTGCCGGCGAAACGTTCGCGCGGTGGGTTCGGGCGATTCTATGGACCGCTCCGCGTTCTACACAAGGCGACCGCCTCCGCTCGGCGCGCCCAGCAGCCGGAGGCGCCTCAGCGCGGCGGAGCGATCAGGAAGTTCGGGTCGATCGCGGGGCGCAAGAGATTCGATGTCAGCGAGCTGTCACATCCGGTCGCGAAGCCGGCGATGCCCGTCTCACTGATCGCGATCGTGGGGTAGCGGTCGCTGCCGCCGGCCGCATCGACGAGCAGGAGCGTGTAGTGCGCGAGCCGCCAGAGCTCCGCGAAACCGCGCGGAGGCGCCGTCACCGCGTACAGCCGCGGCGCGATCCCGGCCAGCCGCTCCGCGAGCTGCTCGAAGCCCTGTTCCCGCACGTACTCGATTTCACAGGAGACGATGGGCAGCACGGGCACGAGCGTGCCCGGCGTCTCGTTCGCGAGGCAAAGCGGGGGCGACCCGATGCCGCTTGACTCCGCGACACAGCCGATGAGCACCGCGTCGAACGAGCCGCGCAGCCGCTCCGGATCGCCGTTGGAGATTGCCACGATCGCGCGGTCGACGACCGGGATGCCGGACCATGTGGGGCCATTGTCATTGACGGCGTCTGCGAAGGGCCCGGCGAACACCACAGGTGGATAGAGCCACTCGGGCCGTCCGTCGCCGCATGGCAGCACGAGCGCGCTGATCGTGTCACCGGCCACCACGAGCCCGAACGACGTCCAGTTGTACCGGCGCGTCTCCCGCGAGAGCAGCACGAGCGCATCCCCGCCGGCGACGTGCACCGGGGGTGGCGATGCGATTGCGTGCAGCGCCGGCGCGGGGCCTTCGAGCAGCGACGTAAGGCGGTCACGGGCGGCCGCGAGGTCCACGAACTGGATGCGCCCGCACACGTGCAGCGGGATCACGCTCAAGCGTTCCCCGTTCGAACGGCCGCCGTCGCAGGGCGGCGCGGCGACGGGCCCGCCCCCTGTCGCGGCGCACGCCACCGCGCTCGCGCGGAGGCGTGCCG
>JAQBZW010000114.1 GCA_027622315.1 Chloroflexota bacterium
CCAAGACCCCTTCCTGTCCACCGCGATTCTCACTCTCGCGGTGGATCTGTTTCAGGGGGTCAGGTCATCGAGCCGACGAAGATCGCGTTCACGCTGCGCTCCGGAATCACGTTCCACAACGGTGAGCCATTCAACGCGGAAGCTGTGGCATGGAACGTTGCGCACGTGCAGGCGCCGGAGACGAACTCGGCCGCCGCCGGCCAGATGGCACCAATCACCAGCGTCGAAGTAGTCGACGACACGCACGTGAATTTCGTGCTCGACAAGCCGAACGGGGCATTGCTGACGTTGCTCGGAGACCGCGGCGGGCAGCAGCTCCCGCCGAAGGCGGCCGAGGCCGGGGGCGAGCAGTTCGGCCTCGCACCGATCGGTACCGGGCCCTTCCGCTTCAAGGAGTGGGTCCAGGACTCGCACGTACTCGTCGAACGGAACGCGGACTACTGGCGGGCCGGCGCCGACGGCAGCGCGCTCCCCTACATGGACGCTCTGCGCTGGAACATCATTCCCGAGGCATCGGTGCTGCTGGCTGCGTTCAAGACCGGCGATGTCGATGTGATGACGCCTGCGTCCTCCCAGCTCGATGAGCTCGAGGCCGACGAGCGCTTCCAGGTCGCCAACTTCGTGGGGACCGGCTGGTCGGGCATGTACTTCAACACCGCGAAGCCGCCGACGGATGATGTCAACTTCCGGCAGGCGATCGCACACGCGATCGACCGCGAGGCGATCAACTCCGCAATCTGGTTCAACCGCAACGAAGTGCGCGACCGTATGGGCATCATCACGCCCGCCATCAAGTGGGCGTACCCCGGCCCGATCGATGGTGCGCCGGTCTACGACCTCGCGAAGGCGAAGCAGTTCCTCGCCGCCAGCGCCTATCCCGACGGCGCTGCGTTCCGGGTCGTGACGGGGACATCCACGACGTACGGCGCTCGCGCCGAGCTGTGGCAGTCGATGTTGAAGGAGATCAACATCGACATGGAGTTCGAGCAGGCGCAGGACTTCACTCAGCAGATGTGGGTGCAGTACAGCGCGAACGGGCTGCTCGCGGGCTTCAGCCTGCGCGCCGATCCAGACGGCACCATTGGCGAGGTGGCGCACTCAGCGGGCTTCTACAACGCGGGTCACGCGCCGAACGCCGAGCTCGACAACGCGATCGAGGCGGCCCGAGCGAGCTACGACCTCGCTGAACGCGCCGAGAACTACAAGGAAGTCGAACGTGTGCTTGCGCGTGACGCGTACGGCGTCTACGCGAGCTACAGCGTGGCCTACCAGTCGGCGGCGAAGCGCGTGGCGAACTTCGAGTCGATCTTCGGCGCCGAAGGCAAGGAGCGGTACGACGAGCTGTGGCTCCAGGCGTAGCAGCGTCGCGGCTGCGCGCAGCGCTGGCTGCTGTCACGGGCGGCGTGTTGCCGCCCGTGACCTCGCGCACGTGGTGAGGCGCCCGTGAGTACGCGGTACCTGATCGGTCGTCTCGGACAGACCGTGCTCGTGATCGTCATCGTTTCGATGATGACGTACTTCTTCCTGAGCGTGCTCCCCGGCGACGCGGTCACGGCGCAGATCGGCGCGGATGCCGGCGGATTCACCGAGGAGCGGCTCGCGCGCGATCTCGGGCTCGACAAGCCGCTGCCGCTGCAATACGTCGACTGGGCGGGGCGGATGCTGACCGGGAACTGGGGCACGTCGATCCGGACGAAGGAGTCCGTGCTCGACGCGCTCTGGGCGCGCGCGCCGGTCACGCTGCAGCTGACTGCGCTCGCGATGGTGATCTCGATCGTGATTGCGATCCCCGTGGGCGTGATCGCCGCGCTCCGTCGCAACAGCTGGGTCGATCGGCTTTCGACCACGGGCGCCGTGGCAGGCGTCGCGCTGCCCAACTTTTGGTTCGCGATCCTGCTGATCCTGCTGCTCTCCGTGCGCTTCGAGGTGCTTCCGGCCTCCGGCTACGTCGATCCGCTCGAGCATCCGATCGATGCGCTCAAGCACCTGCTCATGCCCGCCGTCGTGCTCGGCATGGCGCAGTCCGCCACGATCATGCGGCAGATGCGATCGAGCATGCTCGAGGTCATGGGCCAGGACTACGTGCGTACCGCACGTGCGAAGGGGCTGTCCGGCTACCGCGTCGTGGTCGGCCACGCGTTGCGCAACGCGCTGATCCCCGTCGTCACGCTGCTGGGGCTGCGGCTCGCCAACATCCTCGGCGGCACCATCATCATCGAGCAGGTGTTCGCACTGCCGGGGATGGGACGGCTCGCGGTGCAGGCGATCTTCGCTCAGGACCTGCCGGTGGTCATGGGCTTCGTGCTCGTGGTCGCGCTGATCGTGCAGATCGCGAACCTCGTCACCGACCTGTCGTACGGGCTGATCGACCCGCGCATCCAGCTCGGGCGTGGTCGGTCCTGATGACGGCGAGCCGGTCCACGGCGATCGAACGCGCGGCGGCGCTCAGCGTGGTGCCGCGCCGTGCGCCGAGCTTCCTGCGACGCTTCTTTCGCCAGCGCGGCGTGCCGATCGCTGCCCTGCTGCTCGGCCTCGTGGTGATCGCTGCCGTGTTCGCGCCGCTGATCGCGCCCTACGACCCGATCGCCACCGCGCCGCGCGATTCGCTCCAGGCTCCGTCCGGGGCGCACCTGCTCGGCACCGACCAACTCGGGCGCGACGTGTTCAGCCGCATCATCTTCGGGAGCCGTGTCTCGATCCTCGTCGGAATCATTGCTGTGGGCGTGGCGATGCTGGCCGGCGTGCCGCTCGGATTGCTTTCGGGCTATTTCGGCGGGCTGCTGGATCACGCGATCATGCGCACGATGGACGCGATCATCGCGTTCCCGGCGCTGGTGCTCGCGCTCGCGATCGTGGGCGCGCTCGGGCCGGGCACGTTCCAGGTGATGGTGGCGATCGGCGTCTCGGCGGTGCCACTGTACGCGCGGCTCACGCGCGGCCAGGTGCTCAGCATCCGCGAGCAGGATTACGTGCATGCGGCGCGCGCGCTCGGCGCGTCGAACCCGCGCGTGCTCGCGCGGCACGTGCTGCCCAACTCGCTCTCGCCGCTGATCGTCCAGGGATCGCTCGGCGTCGCCTTCGCGATCCTCGCGGAGGCCGGGCTGAGCTTCCTCGGTGTCGGGGTGCAACCGCCGGCGCCGACGTGGGGCGGGATGCTGAGCAAGGCGCTGCCGCTCATCGAGCGTGCGTCCTACCTGTCGATCTTCCCCGGGGTCGCGATCTTCATCACCGTGCTCGCGATCAACATGCTCGGCGACGCGCTGCGCGACGTGCTCGATCCGCGTCTGCGGGGCATCTAGCGCTTCACGGGCGAGGCCCTGGCTCGCCCCGCTGCCGCAGCCGCCCGAATTGCACCGGCGCGAGACGTCCGCGCGCTTATCATGCGCGCGCCGAGGGCCGGCACGCAGAAGGGGCATCGCATGTCCGGCTCGACCGTGGCAGAGATCGCGCTCGGGCTGGCGCTCGTTTACGCCGTGCTGGCGCTCTTCGTGACGAGCATCGCTCGCCTGCTCCGCACCCTGCCGGGCGTCCCGCCGGCGATCACGATCGGGCGCTGGTCGCGCCAGCACGCGCAGCTGTTGGTTGTGCTGCTCGCGGTTGCGATGGTTGGCGCCCTCAACGCCGACACGTTCCTCGTCGTACGCGGGCTCTCTGGCACGGGGGCACCACGCGCGGTGATCGCCGTGCCGGCTGCCACCGCCGGCACGGGCGCACCCGCAATCGCCACAGCCGCCGGCGGCGGCTCGGAGACTCGGAACGGCGTCTTCATCAGCTACAGCCATCGGGACACCGCTGCGCTCGACGAGTTGCGGGTAGCGCTCAAGCCGTACGAACGTGCGGCCGGGCTCGTCGTCTGGGACGACCGCCAGATCGCACCGGGCCAGGAGTGGGAGGCGGAAATCCTCGGCGCGATCGCACGCAGTCGCGTCGCGGTGATGCTGGTCTCTCCGGATTTCCTGGCATCCGATTACGTCGCGAACGTGGAGCTGCCCGCGCTTACGGCACAGCGTGCGGATGGCCTCGTGGTGTTGTGGGTCGCACTCCGCCCCTCGGCGTACGCGGTGACGGAAGTCGCACAGTTACAGGCGGTGAACAACCCGGGCACACCGCTCGCGATGCTCTCTGGGGCCGAGCGGGATCGCGCGTTCGTGGAGGTCGCCGGGCGCATCGCCGCTCCGGCGCTCGGACCGGCGGCAGATGGCGAGCCGGCTGTCGCGTTCGCCGGCGCAAGCGTGGCCGTTGCCGGATCCGGTGCGCCACTGGGCTGGCAGAACGCCTACGAACGCCTGTCCTGGGCACCTGCGGACGTGGCGATCAAGGTGTTGGCCGGGCTCGCGTTGTCGGTGCTCGCCGTGGTCGCGCTGGAGGTGTTGTGGGCTGCGGCGCTCGGGCGCGCGACGTCGCCGGCCCGGCGTGAGGGTGCGCCGCGGGGGTGACGCGTCAGCGTGGAGGATCGGGGCGGTCTCGCTGACGCTTCGCCCGTTTGCGGATCGCGTTCATCACCGCTTCGAGCGAGCGGCCGTGGATGGGCATGCGCCGGCGCTTCTTGCGCTCACGTCGTTCGCGCCGCGCGACTCCGCCGTCGCGGTTGTCGATCTGCTCGTCGGGGTCACGGTCGTCTGGCATCTCGGGCTCACCGGTGCGCGCTGGCTGTCTGACCACCAGCATGACGCGCGTGGCGGTCTCCGTCACGGTGCGATGCGACCGATCCGGAAGCAGACTGTGCGCTGGCGGCTCGGGTGGTTGTCCCGGGTGGTTGTCCCGAGTGGTTGTCGCGATCGCTCCCGCGCGACGTCGCGGATCGGGGCACCGGCGTTGCTACCGCGCCGCAGGCTCCGCGGCGTACGAGCGTCCGCTCGGCGATTTCGAGACGACGCGAGGGGTGAGGACAGCTGTCGGACGCTAGGTGCGCGCACCCTCGCGCGTCCGCGCGTTGAGCTTCGGCAGCTGCCCGTACTGCGCGACGAATTGGAAGACGAGCTGACGCCGCCGTCGATCGGGGTCGAGCGGGCACTCGTAGGCGAACCCGGTCAGCGCCGCGCGTCGGTCCAGCCGCCCGCGCTCTTCCTCATAGTGCGCACGCAGCGTCTCGCGCAGATTCTCCTTGGCGACCCCGAAGAACATCACCTCGTCGCGGAGGTGGAGGGAGTAGACGCCGGGGCTCTCTGGCGCGGCATCGACGCCGGGCCCGTCAAGCGGGTACGGGTTATCCGTGATCAGCACTGTTACCACCTGTCAATCGCCGTGATACCTGAATCGTCGGCACGCGCGTGCAAGCTCAACACCTCCGCGGCGAGCCCGGCTTCGTTGAATTTTGGTTGGCCACGCAGCGCTACGTGTTGCCACTCGAGGCGACCCCGTCTAGAGCCATCACGCTTGTAGATAGCCATGGGAGGCTGAGATGACCTGAAAGCTGGGCCGCTCCAGCGACAGTTCTTGACTGAGGACGCGGGCTGATCGGTCGGGGCTGCGGCCGGAGATCGAGGCGGGCGCGGCTTCGGAAGCGTCAGTCAGCGGGTTGCCGAGTGCCGTGCGGCATCGATCGCCGTGTCCGCAACGCAATTGCGCAGGGACACCGTCGCGCTACTCGGTGAGGTGGTCGCTGCAGATGCGAAATGGGGTGCTGGTCGGGGAGACAGGATTTGAACCTGCGACCTCCTGACCCCCAGTCAGGTGCGCTACCAGGCTGCGCCACTCCCCGCGGCCAGAGCGCGATGCTAACACTGCCCCCCGCGGGCGGCCATGAAGACTGCGATCCTATGGCGGTGCGCGGCGAACGATCCGTCCGGTACGATCCGTGTTGGGCCCCGATGATGCGATGTGAGCATGAGCGCGAGTGACTGACCTCCATGAGCCCACCAGCACTGCCGGGGGGGCGCGTGATCTCCGGATCTCCCTCCTCGGCTCGTTCCGCCTCCTGGCGGGGAGCGATCCGGTCGCGCTTCCCGTGGGCTCGCAGCATCTGGTCGCATTCCTGGCGTTGCGCGGGCGCGCGGTGATGCGCTCGGCGGTTGCGGGAACGCTCTGGCCCGACGTCGAGGAGCCCTACGCGCTCGCGAGCCTCCGTTCGGCGCTGTCGCGCCTCGGGGTCGTAGCCCGCGGGGCGGTGCAGGCTGATGCCGAGGAGCTCTCGCTGATGCCGATCGTGCGCGTCGACATCGCCGAGTCGCGGGCGCTCGCGCACCGACTGCTGGCACTCGCGCCGCTCGCCGACGGCGACCTCGCGGCCGGAGCGATCGCGGCGCTTTCCGAGGATCTCCTTCCCGATTGGTACGACGACTGGGCTGTGATCGAGGCAGAGGAGTGGCGACAGCTCCGCCTGCATGCACTGGAGGCGCTCGGCAACCATCTGCTGCGACAGCGGCGCTTCGCGGACGCGGCGGGCGCGGCGCTCGCCGCGACGCGCGCCGAACCATTGCGGGAGACTGCGCACGGGCTGTTGATCCGTGTGCACCTCGCTGAGGGCAACTAGTCGGAGGCGTTGGCGACGTTCAGGCGCTATGCCGCACTCCTGCAGCTGGAGCTGGGGCTGCAGCCGACGCCGTTGCTACGCGCCCTCGTCCGGGACCTGCGCGCGGAGTAACGCCTACGTCACGCCTATGCACCTAGCGTGCGCGCATTTCGGAAGATCGCGTCGGGCTCCTGCTCATCCGCGTGTGGACCGAAGAAGGGTCGACTGCACCGCTTCGTGCGCGCATTCGCCAGACGACCGACGTGGCCGGCGGAATGCGTGACGGCGTGACCGCGACCGATCAAGAGGCGGTCGTCGCGCTGGTACGCGCGTGGCTCGACGAATTTCTGCGCGAGGGCGCGCCCGAGCCCGTGCGCGACGCCGAGCCCCGGCGCTGACCGCCCGCGTCCACGGTTGCCCGCTCCCTCCGGGCGCGTTCGCAGAATCGCCGCGGAGCAGTCACGTCCCCGTCACGCTCGTGTGACGGGTCTCTCCGCAAGATGAGCGCGCTCACCCGATCAACGCGAAGATTGAAGGCGCCCATTTCTCATCAGACGTATCACGTGTTCTCCCACAGGTGGCGATGGCTGGCGGCCAGTCTCGTGCTGGCCGTGTCACTACTCGCCATCAATCTGATGAGCGACGGGCCGGACGTCGCGCATGCGGCGGCGGTCGCCTCGCAGTGCAATGGCGAGCAGAACGGTGGCGGTACGCAGGTCGCGTGCACCGTCACCGTGGTGAACTACGTCACGGCCGCAGGCGCCCTCTCTCCCTCGCAGCCCTCGACCCTCACGATGACGCGATGCGTGGGCGCATCCGGCCCGCTCGATACGTTGACGTGCACGACGACCGCGACGACTTCCGCGGAGCCGGTGACGACCATCCAGCAGTGCAACGGGTCGGGCAGCGGTGGTGGCGGGACCGTGATCTGTACGGTGACCGTCACCAATCACTTCGTTGCGACCCCGGGTGCGATCACCGATGCGACGATCTACATGTGCGTGGGCTCCGTGATTACCGGGACCGGCGCGCCGGGCACGTGCACGCCCGCCAACACCCCAGGGGTGACCTCCGTAACGGCGGCGACGGTGGGCCAGTGCAACGGCTCGGGGAACGGCGGAACGAGCGTCGGCTTCGTCTGCACCGTAACCGCCGGATCGACGATGACCGCGGCCCTCCCTGTGAACGTCGACCAGTGCAACGGCTCCAGCAACGGTGGTGGCGCGCTCACGACCTGCCAGGCCACTGTGACGAACGACGTGATCGCCCAGGCCGTGCCGACGCCGACTCCAACCGCCGTGCCAACGGCCACACCGACCGCTACGCCAGTGCCGACCGCCACCCCGGCGCCGACAGCGACGCCGACGGCGACCGCCGTGAGCGGTCCCGTCGTTCCGACCCCCGCTGAGACCGGTAACGCCGGACTTAGCGAAGACGGCGGTGCGTCGCCGTTCCCGGCCGGGCTGCTCGCGCTCGCCACAGCAGTGCTCGTGCTGACCGGACGGCGCATCGTCTCGCCCGTGAAAGCGCGTTAGCGCGACGATCGGAAGACTGCCCCGTCCCTCGTGCCAGCAGGCGCCCGCCCGTCCGCTGGCACGAGGGAACTCTCACCACGCTCCCGCCGGCGACGATCCTTTGTGCCGGGCGAACCGAATGGACGACGAACATGGGACTGCTCACGTGGGTGTTGATCGGCCTGGTCGTCGGCTTTCTCGCGGAGCTTGTCTTGAACGGTGGGCCCGGCGGGATCGGGCTCAGGCGGCTGCTGCTCACGGGCGCGCTCGGTGTCGCGGGCGCGATCGTGGGCGGATACGTGAGTGCCGCGCTCGGATTCGGTGAAGTCACCGGGTTCAACGTGCGCAGCGTCGTGATCGCGGCCGCGGGTGCGATCCTCGTGATTCTCGCGTTGCGCATGGTGACCGGGCGCCGCGGCCTCGCCTGAAGCAGTCGCGACACTGACCGCGGGCCGACGCGGCCGCTCACACTCCGCACGCCCGGCGCCTCACAATGCCCGGCGCGGGCGACCCGATCGACTGCACCTGTCGCCCCGATGCGCCGGCAGCGTCTCGCGCCGGCCAGGCGATACGCGCTCTGCTCAGCGCCCGTGGCCGGCGTGCCGCGCGTTACACCGCCCCGCTCGCCCGCGCGAAGATCACGAGCGCGATTCCGAGCGCGGCGACGATCGCGTATTCGACGGCGAGGATCGCGTCGAGCCGGCGCGTGAGATACGAGCCGATCACCCCGGTGACCAGGAAGAACGCCAGCACCAGGGCCAGCCCGGCCAGGTAACCGTCGATCGGCAGGTAGTGCAGCGCCCACCGCAGCTCGGCCATGACGAGCGCGCTGACGAAGGCGAAGACGATCGTCTCCAGTGGATCGACCTGGCCTTCGCGCAGCAACTCGACCGCAAGCATGACGGAGACCAGCGCCACCGCCCCGATCGAAGCGCGCAGCGAGAGCTCGAAGACGTACGGCATCGCGAACAGGGCGAACGCCGTGAAGTAGGCGCCGGCCGCGACGACCCACCGAGCGAACGGATATTCGCGTGCACGCTCGTGCACGGAAAGTACCTCCCCGATCACGATCAGCGAGAACGCGATCCCGCCGGCCAGCGCCGCCGGGATCACCGCGTATCCGCGCGCGTTGTGCTCGATCAGGATCGGCGTGGCCAGCACGTACAGCGCCGGCAGCAAGAGGAACGGCTTCGAGTCGACCGGCGCGGGGCCGCTGAAGGCGACGCGCCAGGTCGCGCGCAGTGTGCCGTCCGTCCCGATCACGGCGACGATCGCGCCGAAGATCAGCAGCCAGCGCGGCGTGGGTTCGATCAGCACGAACGCGACGAAGGTGAGCGTCACCATCGCGGTGAGGACCACGACGTGCGGGGTCACCGGGATGCGGATGCGCTCGCGTAACGGTGTCGGGGCTTCCTCGCCCGCGGGCGACGCGGCAGGCGGCGCCGGCACCGGCGGCGAAGGCGCCGACGGCTCGCCGCCGGCGGTCG
>JAQBZW010000115.1 GCA_027622315.1 Chloroflexota bacterium
GGGGGCGCGCCCGCCGCCGAAGCTGCTCCGCAGGCGCCGGTCGAGGCGCCCGCCGAGGCGCCCGCCCCGGCGCCGGAACCCGAGCCCGAGCCGGAACCGCCTCAGCCGCATCCGTTGCGGCAGTGGATCGAGCGCAACGGCTACACGGCGCCGCGGCTCGCGCGGGCACTTGGCGTCGAGCGGCGAGAGATCACCGCGTACCTCGATGGCGGCACCGCGGTGCCCCGCGTGGTCTGGCTGGCGCTCTGGGCGCTGGAACGCGGCGCCGAGATCTAGCGCGCTGGTCCCGCGCAGCCCGACCGCGCTGCGGACTACCCGCTGTGCGCCGGGTACGCCTCTCCGAGCAGCCCGTCGAGAATGCCGTTGAACTGCTCGGGCAGCTCCCAGTAGACCGAATGCCCGCCGTCGGCGACCGACACGAACCGTGACCCCGGCACGTGCCGGTGCGCGCGTTCGACCAGCGCGGCCGGGATGATCGCGTCGAATTCGCCCGCGAGGAACACCACCGGCATCGTGAGCGCGGAGAGCTGCTCGGGCAGCACCGCGCCCTGGTCGACGCCGAACGACATGGCCCCTCCGCCCGGCACGGGTGACGTGAGCGCACGCACCTGCTGGTAGAGGAAGGTGCCGTTCGGGTTCGTACGCACGTAGTCCGGTCCCAGCATCGCGGTCTGTCCCCCCGCATCCGCTCGAACGATCGCCTGCTGCACGGCGGCGGCCATCGCGGCGAGCAGCTCCTCGTCCCAGATGCCGAGGAAGGTGTCGGCCATGAGTAATGCGCGCACGCGCTCCGGATGCGCGACCGCGAAGGGCAGCACCGTGAACCCGCCCATCGACTGCCCGACGAGCACCGCGTCGGCGACCTCGAGGGCGTCGAGCAGCTGCTCGAGATCGCGACGAAACGCCGCGATGCCCTCACCCGAGCGATCCACGCTCTGACCGAATCCGCGGTGGTCGAAGGTCACGCAGCGGTACCGCTCGCGGAAGTGTGGGACCTGCTGCCACCAGCTGAGGTGGTTTCCACCGGCGCCGTGTGCGAACACGATCGTCTCGGGGCCCTCCCCGTGGACCCCGTAGTAGAGGTCGCAACCGGTCACCGACAGTGTGCTCATGAGTCCCTCCCTCGGCCCGTCGCGCTGTCATCAGCATGCCCCCGCAGTCCGCCACGTACCACGACCATGCTTGCGAGCACGCGGGGCGGGAGCGAGGATCCGACCAGCGGTCGGAGCGAGCCTGCCGGACCCGCCTGGGACGCAGGCAGCCGGCCGAACAGCGACACAGACTGACCCGCGCGGGCGGCTCACCGGACCGGGAGCAAGCACATGACGACCACCGAGCGACAGCGTTCGACCGAGACCGCGCTCGACTTCGACGCGATCGTGATCGGCGCCGGCTTCGGCGGCATCTACGCGCTGCACAAGCTGCGCGAGCTCGGCTATCGCGCGCGCGTGATCGAGATGGGCGACGGTGTCGGCGGGACCTGGTTCTGGAACCGCTACCCGGGCGCCCGCTGCGACGTGGAGAGCATCGAGTACTCGTTCTCCTTCGACCCGCGGCTCGAGCAGGAGTGGAACTGGACCGAGGTGATGCCGCCGCAGCCGGAGATCGAGCAGTACCTGAACTTCGTCACGGACCGCCTGGAACTGCGACCCGACATCCAGTTCGAAACCAAGGTCACGGCCATGACCTGGGACGAGGACGCGTGCGCCTGGACCGTCGAGACGGATCGTGGCGAGCGCTACACGTCGCGCTTCGTGATCGCGGCGACGGGCTGCCTCTCCGCTCCGCTCACTCCGGACATCAAGGGCATGGACAGCTTCGGCGGGATCTCGTTGTTCTCGAACAACTTCCCGAAGGAGGGCTTCGACTTCTCCGGGAAGCGCGTGGCGGTCGTGGGCACGGGCTCATCCGGCGTGCAGTCCATTCCGGTGGTCGCCGCGCAGGCCGAGCACCTCACCGTCTTCCAGCGCTCGGCTGCGTACACGATGCCGGCGAACAACCGCCCGCTCGCCCCGGGCGAGCTCGAGCAGCTCAAGGCCGGGTATCCCGAGCTCCGCGAGGCGCAGCGCGCCTCTCTGGCCGGCGTCGTGCGCTTCGGCGGCGCGCTGCGTGCGGGCGATCCGCCGACGCGGAAGATCCTCGAGACCGCGCCCGAGGAGCGCATGCAGTTGATCGACACGCTCGGCTGGGCGGCGCCGGTGGCCTGGGCGGACGTGATGGTGGACATGGAGGCGAACCACGCCGCCACCGAGCTCTATGCCGAGCTGATCCGGCGCGCGGTCAAGGATCCCGACGTCGCCGAGGCGCTGATCCCGCACTACCCGATGGGGTGCAAGCGCCAGATCATCGACACCGACTACTTCGCGACCTTCAACCGCGAGAACGTCTCGCTCGTGGACCTGCGCCGCGACCCGCTCGTCGAGGTCACGCCGTCCGGCATCCGCACCGAGCATGAGGACTTCGCGCTCGACGTGATCCTCTACGCGACCGGCTTCGACGCGATGACCGGAGCCCTGAACCGCATCGACATTCGCGGCCACGAGGGCGCATCGCTCCGCGAGTTCTGGGAGAGCGAGGGGGCGCGCACCTACCTCGGCCTGCAGGTGGCGGGCTTCCCGAACCTCTTCACGGTCACCGGTCCGCTCAGCCCCTCCGTGCTGGCCAACATGGTGCTCGGCATCGAGCACCACGTGGAGTGGATCGCGGACTGCATCGAGTACGCGCGCGAGCACGGCTACCGGCGCATCGAGCCGACGGCGGAGGCGCAGGACGCCTGGGTCGAGCACTCGAACTCGCTCGTCGAAGGCTCGATCCGCACGGATGATTCGTGCAACTCCTGGTACGTCGGCGCCAACGTGCCGGGGAAGAAGCGCGTGTACATGGCGTACACCGGCGGCTTCCCGAAGTACCGCGAGCGCTGCGCCGAGATCGCCGACGCGGGCTACGAGGGGTTCGCGCTGAGCTAGCTTCCCGCGCGCGACTCGGCTGCCGCCGGGTCGAATTCGGATCTGCGGGCTGCGGCTCTGAACCCGGCACGCGCCCCCCTAATACTCCGCATGACGAATGCGGACTGAGCCGTTCCAGTCGTGATCCGACGCGGGCGCATTCAGCACGCCCAGGTTTGACTCCGCACGCTGCGGACGCCGGCCCGTGGATGTCCCGGCCGCGTTGCGCTGGTACCCGCACCGGTCATCCGCGGGCGAGCGGGGCCCGGCCCGTGTGCGATCGCCCCGTGGGCTCGGGGCGCGCCCCTCACCGAGACCCACGCAGCGGTTGCCCCGCTCGAATGCGTTCCGCGATGCGGGCCACTCCTGTGACGTATGGCACGGTTCGCAGCCGCGCTGGTTGCTCCTGACCGACGCAGTTCACCCGCAAGTCGCCCGCGCGCGCGCCCGAACCGGGTATCCGCGTGGACGTTTACACGTTGTTTACCGCGTCGCGAGTGCGGACAGGCCGTGACTTAACGGGACCCTAACGGGGTGCACACAGACTGGTCGCAGGTCGGCAATAACGATCGGAACCGCGTGAAACGAACATGTAGCGGAAGAAGTGTCCACGTTTGATTCGCCCAAGATGGTTCATCGGACCGATCGCGTTGGGTCTGCTCTCACTCGCGGCCGCGTCCTGCGGAAGCGACTCGAGCAGCTCCGCGACTGCGACCCCCGGCAGCACGGTCAGCACCGCCAGCGTAACCGCGGCGGCGACGACCGCTCCGTCCGAGGCGACCGACTACGCCTCGCTCAGTGGCGAGATCCGAATCGACGGCTCGTCGACGGTGTTCCCGATCTCCGAGGCCGTCGCCGAGGAGTTCAGCAAGGTCGCCGGGACCCGCGTGAACGTGGCGTTTTCCGGCACCGGCGGTGGGTTCGAGAAGTTCTGCCGCGGAGAGACGCAGATCAGTAACGCCTCGCGTCCGATCAAGGACTCGGAGCGCGAGGCATGTGCGGCCGACGGCATTGACGACATCGTGGAGTTCCAGGTCGCCATCGACGCACTCACCGTGATGGTGAACCCGGCAAACGACTTCGTCACGTGCATGACCGTCAACGAGTTGAACCAGGCGTTTCGGGCCGGCGGCGCGACACGCTGGAGTGACATCCGACCGGATTGGCCTGCGGAGAACGTCACGTTCTACTACCCGGGCACGGATTCGGGGACGTTCGACTACTTCCTCGAGGCGATCATCGAGGGCGTCGATGAGGCGTCGACGCACCGTGGTGACGGGACCGCTTCGGAGGATGACAACATTCTCGCCCAGGGCATCGAGAACGACGCGGACGCGATCGGGTACTTCGGCTTCGCGTACTACCAGGAGGCCGGGCAGCGTCTGACGGCGGTGGCGATCGACAACGGCGACGGCTGCGTCGAGCCGACCTTCGAGCATGCGCTCGACGGGAGCTACGCCCCCCTCTCTCGCACGCTCTTCATCTACACACGGGAGAGCTTCCTCCGGGAGCGCCCCGAGGTCCGCGGTTTCATAGGGTTCTACCTCGACGAAGTCGAGACGCTCGTGGCTGAGGTCGGGTACGTGACGCTCCCGGAGGCGCTCTTCCGGGAGCAGCAGCAGAAGCTGACGCCCTTCCTGCCGTAGCGCCTGCGCAGCTTCGGCGCGCACGTGGAATCGTGCGGCCCGGCCGAACTCAGTTCGGCCGGACCAATTCGATCCGCTCCGGCTGAGGATCGCGGAGCAGATTCCAACGCGCGTCGCCTCCGTCGGGCGGCGGGCGTGCCCCGGCGAGGTCGCAGGTAGAGGCCGTTTGTGGGCGGCGCCGGCGATCGGTCGGTCGGGTGGACGGGGGGTGTCGCGTGGACGGTTACGGCTCGAAGCGGTACCCGACGTGGCGAACGGTCACGATGTGCCGTGGCTGTGCGGGAACCGCTTCGAACTTGCGGCGGAGCCAGTACACGTGGACGTCGACGGTGCGACCGTCGCCGTCGTACTCATAGCCCCAGACGGTGTTGAGCAGCGTGTCGCGGGAGAAGACCTGCCGCGGGTGCCGGACGAAGAAGCTCAACAGCGCAAACTCGCGTGGCGTCAGCGCGACCAGCTCGCCGCGACGCCGTACCTCGTGGGCAAGGTCATCAACCACGATCGTCGGGGCGGGACCCGGCACATCCGGCATGTCGTCGCCGGGCCCGCTCGGCCCGCTCGGCCCGCTCCGGCGCGCGCGGCGGAGCAGCGCCTCCACTCGCGCCAGCACCTCATGTATCGAGAACGGCTTGGCTAGGTAGTCGTCCGCCCCGTTCTGCAACCCGGCGACGCGGTCCGCGACCTCGCCTCGAGCGCTGATCACCAGCACGGCGACATCGGACTCGCGTCGAAGCTGCCGGATCACATCCGTACCGGACATGCGGGGCAGCATGATGTCGACGATCAACAAGTCGTGCGAGCGGGTGCGGGCGTGTTCGAGCCCGCTCACCCCATCGCTTGCTGTGGTCACGGAGTGGCCCGCGTGTTCCAGGTGATATGCGAGCACGTCACGAATCGCGGGCTCGTCTTCGATGATGAGCACGCGCGCGGGGGGGCCGCCCACGGGGAGCGGTTGCCCGGGCATCGCGGCGCTATCCGCGGCGCGGGAAGCGGTCAACGGCGCCGGTCCCTCCGTCGAGCAGCAGTTCGTCGCTCGTCGCGAGCAGTCGCGTCGCGCCGGCCACGCCCACGACGGTCGGGAGGCCGAGTTCGCGCGCGAGGATCGCGCCGTTCGAAAGCGCCCCCCGGTTTCGACGACCACGGCGCCGGCGAGCGTGAGCGCCGCCACCAGATCGGGCGTGAGCGCGCGGGCGACCACGATGTCGCCCGGGCGGATCGCTTCGAGGTCCGCTGTGGTGAGTACGACACGTGCCCTGCCGAAGTAGGCACCGCTGCTTGCGGGCGTGCCACGCAAACGCAGACGGTCGTCGCCGATGGCGCGATCGCGCGCGGGAGCGCGCAGGTTGGGTGCGGTGATGGACACCAAGGGTTGCTCCTCTCTCCGCCGTCGCCGGCGGAGGGTGCCGGAACTGTTCCGTTGACCCTCGATGACCGTAGGAGCCGCACGAAGAGTGGACGTGTGTCGAGGGTTAGCGGCTCGTAAAAGCCTGGTTAAGTTCGCGTGCAACTCCGGCGCCCGCGGCGCCTGGCCCAATCGACTCGATCGCCAGCTGTGGTTCTGAATGCAGCCCGAGGCAACGCCCGCGAGCGCCTGGCCGCCGCGCCACGACGTGGCGTCGCCGCACGCGCCGTCACGCGCGGGTGGACGCGAACGGGCTGTTGACCGGCGGCGCCGCGCCGGGACCGTCGGTGCGCATACCCGCCAGGTACCCGGGGATGGCGGTCGCCGGCAGCTCGCCCTCGGATCCGCTCCCGTCGACTCGCCGCCACTTGCGCAGGCTGACCACCTCCTGCGGAACGGGGAGCCGGGAGCCAAGCGCCGTGTATGAGACCTCGGCGACATAAACCGACCCATCGGCATCGATCGCGATGCCGTGCGGCGAGATGAACTGGTCGGGCGCCTCACCGCCGGTCGCGTTGCCGAAGCGGGTCACCTCGTTCAGGTCGCGGTCCAGCACCGTGACCCTGCGGCCCAGCCGCATCGCCGCCTCCATGAGCGGCACGCTGCGGCCCTCGGCTACGTAGATGTTGGTGTCGTCGCCCAGGCCCGCGAAGAGCGCCTGCGGCTTGTGCATGTGCTTCTGTGTCACGAACTCGCCGTCGAGGGTGAAGAGCTGCAGGCGGAAGTTCTCGCGATCTGCGACGAGCACGCGGTCGTCGCCGACGAAGCAGATCGCGTGCGGCAGGCTGAACTGGCCCGGGCCGTCGCCCGGCTCGCCCCACGACTGCATGAGCCTGCCGTCCGGTGAGAAGCGGTGCACCGCGGAATTGCCATAGCCGTCGGAGACGAAGAACTCGCCCGTGCGGGGGTGCACGGCGACCTGCGTCGGCTGGTTGAACGGGATGCCGCTGTGTAGCGGCGAAGGGGTTCGCGGCTCGCCGATCTGCATCAGCATCCGCCCGTCCGGCGTGCGCTTCTGCACCGTGTGCAAACCGACGTCCGTGAGGTAGACGTTGCCCTCGCCATCGAAGGCGATGCCGTGCGGACGCACGAACTCGCCGGCACCCCACGTGTCGAGGAAGCGGCCGGCGGTGTCGAACACCATCACCGGCCACTGGCTGCGGTTGAACACGTACACGCGTCCGTCCGGCCCGACGCCGACGGATGTGGCCTCTCGGAACGACATCCCGTGCGGGACGTCAGGCCAGCCGACGACCGGTACATAACGGGTCTGCGATGTCGCGGAAGCCACCATGGCGCGCTCTTGTTCCCAACGTCCTGCGATGCGGAGCGGAGTCTAGCGGTCCGCCCGAAGCCGGCCGCGAGCGCGACTCGTATCGATATGCGCGGCCGGGCGTGCCGGCATGCGGGAGTGCGGGCGGACCGGAGGTGCGCGGCGGCGCGTCCCCGCTGATCGCGTAGCCTTGCGCCGCATCCGCGCGAGAGCGATTGGCGGTCACCACGATGGCGCAGCTCACGGTGCTCGCCGACCTGTCGACGTCCCCGCTCTTTGCCGTCCCGCCCGAGCCGTTCGGCGTCGTCGAGGGACCCGACGGCGCCGTGTATTTCTGCGACGTGGCGAACCACCGCATCTTCCGCATCGACTCGTCATCGGGCGCGATCATCGCGGTCGTCGGCTCGGGCGAGCCGGGGTACGCCGGCGACGGCGGCCCGGCGGGCGCGGCGCTCGTCACGCAACCCTACGAGCTGCGTTTCGACGCGGCGGGCGATCTCTGGTTCGTCGACATGCAGGCCCACGTCGTGCGCCGCGTGGATCGCGCGACGCAGGTGATCAGCACGGTGGCCGGCACCGGCACGCCGGGCTTCTCCGGCGACGACGGTCCGGCCACCCAGGCCGCGCTCGCGCGGCCGCACAGCATCGAGCTGGCGGGTGGCACACTCTACATCGCCGATATCGGCAACCATCGCGTGCGTGCGGTCGACCCGGGCACGCGCGTGATCAGCACCGTCGCCGGCACAGGCGAGCAGGCGGCTCCGACGGGCGACGGCCGGCTCGTCGACTGCCCGCTCAACGGGCCGCGCGCAATCGCCTTCGCGCGGGACCAGCGGATGATCCTCGGGCTGCGCGAGGGCAACGCGATCTACCGCCTCGACCTCGCTGCGGAGCGCATCGAGCACGTCGCGGGCACCGGCGAATTCGGATACGCGGGCGACGGTGGGGACGCCCGGAGCGCGCAACTGGCAGGGCCCAAGGGCATCGCGCTCACGCCCGAGGGCGACATCGTGATCGCCGATACGGAGAGCCACACGATCCGCGTGATCGCCGCCGACGGCACGATCACGACGATCGCCGGCAACGGTGAGCGCGGTGAATCGCTCGACCCGGCCGGTGCCTGCCTGCACCGGCCGCACGGCGTCTTCGTCGACTCCGGCGGCGCCGTCCTGATCGGCGACAGCGACAACCGACGGCTGCTCAGGCTGTCTGGATGGAGCCGCGAGCGATGACGTCGGACCAGACGAACACGGCGGAAGGCGCGGTCGAGCGCCATAGCGAGGCGATCAACGACCGCGACGCCAGGGCCTATCTCGAGAGCACGAACTTTCCGTTCACGTACCAGAACTACAACGGCGTCGCGCTCACGGTGGAGACGCCCGCTGGCTACGGCGCGGCGGCCCCGTGGCCGTGGGAGATCATCCTCGGCACCGACCCGCAGTGGCACCACACCCGCTTCGACGCGGTGGACGAGGTAGCCCGCTCGGTCTCGTCGGCGGTCTTCAAGATCACGCTCACCCGCATCGACAACGCCGGCCGCGACTCGGGCACGTATGAGGCGATCTGGATCGCGACCTCTCAGGCGGGGCACTGGGGCATCCAGTACCGCCACAACCTGGGGCTGCGTACCGGGTAGGCGGCTGGGGGAGCGGCGGGCCTCATCCCCGCCGTCGCCGGGGGTCTCGCACACGTGCACCGCATTCACGGCGGGCCTGACGCCCGCCGCTCGCCGCGAGGTTCAGTTCGCGCTTCGGCGTCCGTTCGTGCCTCGGCGTCCCTTCGCGCTGCGGCGTCCGTTCACGCTTCGGTTCCGTTCGCGCTACGGCTTCTGTTCACGCTTCGGTTCTGTTCGTAGGGCGTCCGTTCGTGCCTCGGCTTCCGTTCGAGCCTCGGCTTCCCGTTCGTGCCTCGGCTTCCCGTTCGTGGTGAGCCCGTCGAACCATGAACTCCGTGTCCCGCCGTCCGGAGGCGCCGAGGAACACGCGACGCTGATCAGGAGGCGCAGCGGTTTCGCTCGGCCGTGACATCGATCCGTCGCGTGCGCGGCGATCCGCTTGGTTCATGGTTCGACGGGCTCACCACGAACGGAACCGGAAGCCTGAACGGGAACCGGAAGCCTGAACGGGAACCGGAAGCCTGAACGGGAACCGGAAGC
>JAQBZW010000116.1 GCA_027622315.1 Chloroflexota bacterium
CTCTGGCTCGCGGCCGCGCGCGTGTGCGCCCCGCCCGCCCGCCGGAGCCCGCCCGCAACGGCACCGCACCGGACCCTGTGTAGGGGCGTGCCGAGCGCACGTCACGCGAGCATCCGTGAGGGGCGGGGAGGGTCGGGCCCCGCCGGGCGTGCGGCGGGCTTTTATCAACTCACAACATCTCTGCAACACGATTGTCACAGCCCACGTTCTACCTTCGGTCCATCACGCGGCGGCAGCCCGCCGCCCTAACCGGAGGTGCACGATGCTGTTCACGAAGTCCTGCGCACGATGCCGCGGTGACGTCACGATCGTGTTCGATGTCGACGAAAGCTACTACCAGTGCGTCCAGTGCGGATATATGAAGTATCAGCCTCCGAGTGCTGTCACCGTCCCGAGCGTGCCGCGCCGGCACGCGGCGGGTGCGGCCGCGCCTCGCAGCCCGATACGCCGGGCCGTAGGATCCGCGCATGACCGTCAGGCCGGGGCACGACGCATCCAACGAGCGACGCCTGTACGCGGTCGGTGAGGTCAGCGAGCGCGCCGAGCTGCTGAACGGATTTCTGCAGCTCGCGCTCGATGGCGAGGTGTCCGCGGGCGACGACGGCGAGGCCCGTTGGCGCTGCGCATCCTCGTTGTCATGGCGACTCGGCCGCTCCGGCGAGGTCGAGCTCGGAGAGGGCGACCTCGCGCTCGAAGACGGCGAGATGGAACTCTTCGCCGTGCTCGAGCACGGCACCGCAATCCCGGATCCGGACACGGGCTCGGCGTTCGTGCGCGCGACCTTCACGGTCGATGGCGCACGCGGCGACTGGGCGGTTGCGGGCGACCGCGTGCTGTGCGAGCTGACGATCGATTCCGAGGACTGGCGCGGCGAGATTCACATCCGACCCGCCTGAGCCCGACGGACGCTCGCGCGCGGGGCCTAGGCCTCGTACTTGCGGAAGATCGCCGACGCGTTCTGGCCGCCGAGCCCGAACGAGTTCGAGAGCACGACCCGCAGCGACGCCGAGCGCGCCTCGTTCGGCGTCACGTTGAGGTCGCACTCGGGGTCGGGCGTGACGTAATTGATCGTGGGCGGGATGCACTGGTGCTCGAGCGCGAGCACGGACGCGACCGCCTCGATGCCCCCGGCGGCCGCCGCCAGGTGGCCCGTCATCGATTTCGTCGAGGAGATGGGGATGCGGCGCGCCTGCTCTTCGCCGAGCGCGAGCTTGATCGCCTGCGTCTCGGTTCGGTCGTTGTACGCAGTGCTCGTGCCGTGGGCGTTGATGTAATCGATCTCGGCTGCCGTAATTCCGGCATCCCGCATCGCGCGTGTCATGGCGAGCGCCTGACCGTCGGCGTCCGGCGCCGTGTCGTCGGTCGCGTCGAAGGACCAGCCAACGCCGGCCAGCTCGCCGTAGATGCGGGCGCCGCGTGCGAGCGCGGAGGCTTCGGACTCGATCAGGATCACGCCGGCGCCCTCGCCGAGCACGAAGCCGTCGCGGTTCGCGTCGAACGGTCGCGAGGCGTGGGTGGGGTCGTCGTTGTTCTTCGACAGGGCGCCCATGCGGCCCATCGAGGAGAGTGCGAGCTGCGTGACCATCGCCTCGGCGCCGCCCGTGAGCACGGCGGTGGCGTGGCCCAGGCGGATCAGGCTCAGCGCGTGCCCGAGTGCGTCGGTCCCGGACGCGCAGGCGGTGTTGATCGTGGTGTTCGGACCGCGGATCCCGAGCTCGCGGGCTACGCGCGCTGCGGCCATGTGCTGCCCCATGCGCGTGATGATGAACGGATCGACCTTCCCGGATCCACGCTCGAGGTACGTCACCCACTCCGGGCCCATATTGAACGCGTCGCCGGAGGTCGCCATCACGACGCCGGTCTCGTCGCGCATCGTGTCGTTCAACTCGATGCCGGCGTCGGTGAAGGCCTGAATCCCGGCCGCCGCGGCGAACTGGGCGAAGCGCCCCGTGCGGCGAGCGATCTTGCGCTCGAGGTACAGCTCGACGTCGAAGTCCTTCACCTCGCCGGCGATCTGCACGAGCATGCCGTCCGGGTCGAACTGCTGGACGCGGGCGATGCCGTTGCGTCCGGTGTGCAGGCCCTCCCAGAACTCCGCCACGGTGTTGCCGATCGGCGTCACCGCGCCCATGCCCGTGATCAGCGCTCGGTGGAGTGTGCGGGTCTGACCTGGCATCGGGTGTACTCCGGGGCCCGCGGTCACAGCGACGTACGGGCGTTTATGGTACCGCTCACCCCTCGCTCGCGCCGTTCGCACGGAGGCGCGGTGCCATCGCCCGGGGACAGCGGTCGGCGAGCCCGTCTGCGTGGCAGCGGCAGGCGCGCGTCAAATCCCCGCTCGCGGCGTGTGCACGCGCGACCTGGGTGACGCCCAACGTATGCGGGCCGCGGGCGGTTAGACCGGGAGGTTGGCGAGGCTCTGCAGGAACTCGCGGACGTTCAGGCTCAATGCCGCCGGCTGGTCCGTGGGCACCCAATGCCCCGCGTCTTCGATCAACGACACGCGCGAACCGGGGATGCGCCGGTGCAGGCGCTGGATCGCCTCCGGGGTGAGCATGTCCGTCTCGGAGCCGCGCACGATCATCGTGGGGCACTGGACACGGTCGACGCAGTCCCAGAGGTCGGACAGCCGGCGCTGACCGGGGTCCGGCTCGGGCGGGCGAGCGGTCGGGTCGCGGAAGATCGGGTCGAAGTCCCAGACGTAGGTGCCGTCCTCGTTCTGGTGGAGCGCAGCCAGCGCGCGTCGCTCGACCTGATCGGTCGTCGCGTACGGGAAGTACGTGCGGAACGCATCGACGGCCTCGTCGACCGACTGGAAGCTCTCTGCGGTCGAGAGCAGGCGACGCAGCGTCTCTACGCCGGAGCGGAGCACTTCCGGTGCGGTCTCGATCAGCACGAGCGCCGTCACCACATCCGGGTGCTCGGCGGCGTAGCAGATCGCATTCGCGCCGCCCATCGCGTGGCCGACAAGCGTGACCGAACGCAGTCCGATGCCGTCGATGATCGCCTCGAGGTCTTCGACCTGAGTGGCGCGCGTGTAATCCTGATCCGGGGCGCGATCGCTGCGGCCGTGACCGCGGAGATCGAGCGCGATTACGCGGAACTCGCGCGCGAGGTCGAGTGTGCACTCGGTCCACGTTTCGCTCGTCTCGGCGTAGCCGTGCAGCATCACGATCGCGTGCTTCGTGCGCGGGTCGCCGGACTCCCGATAGTGGAACGTCAGGCCGTTGGCCTCGATGAACTCATCGTGCGGCTTATTCGGTGACGCCATGTAACTCGCACCCTTCGGGCGCGCCGGCTCACCCGTCGAGCGGCGCGCAACCCGTCATCTGCATCTGGAGGGAGCGATCGTAACACCGCGCATCGCTACAGACTCCTCGTCCGCCGTGCGGCGTGCAGAACTCGCGGTCGGGTTAGAGCGCGGCTGCGATCGCGCGGGACGTGGGCAGGTCCTCGGCGAGAGCCAGCCACTGCCGGCCGCCGTCGTGCGATCCCCAGAGCTTGTCTCCCGCGGCCGCGAAGAGCGTGTCCTCGCTGTCCCACACCCGCGTCACCACGGGGGCGAGCGGCCATTCGTCTTCCTGCTCGAGCATCACCCGCGACCAGGTCACGCCGCCGTTCGCAGAGCGGAAGAGCGCGCCGTCGACGCCGTGAGCGTGCCGCGAGGCGGACAGCACGAGCCGGTCCGGCGCCCCCGGCACGATCGCAAGCCCTCCCCCCCAGGAACGATCCAGCCCGCCGAGGGACTGGAGCCACGAGAAGCCTGCGTCTTCACTTCGAAACACGCCGCTGTCGGCGGTCGCGAACATGCGGTCGCGCTGCTCGGGGTGCTCGAGCAGGGCGTGCACGGACACATCGAGTCCATCGCCGCGGCGCAGCCAGCTGCGACCGTCGTCATGGGTGTGCCAGACGCCGCCGCCGGTGATTGCGAGCAGCAGCCCTTCTTTCGGGAAGGCGAAATCGGCGATGAACGGTGCGTCGTGTCCGGCGGGCGTCGCGAAGCGGTTGTGGCGCACGATGTGACGGACGCTCTCGAACTCGCGCCAGGTCACGCCCCGATCGCTCGAGACGAAGACGGCGGCGGGCTCGAGGCCGGCGTAGAGGCGGCCGTCGGGGGCGACGCGCACTGCATGCACCGCGCCCTCCAAGCACTGCTCCCAGCGCTTCCCCGTATGCACCCACGCCCCTGCCCCCGGCGCGCCGGCGAGGGCGACGCCGGCCCGGTAGTCGAGCGACGTGAATGCCTGGTCCGCGATCACGCGCTCCGGCGCGCTGCCGGGAATCACCTCGAGCAGGCCCTCGTCGCCGCCGAGCAGAATGCCGAGCATCTAGGGTGCCCGTCCAGCGGCCGCCCGCCGTGCGCGCACGGCCGCGACGATGCGCGGCAGCGCCTCTCCGGACGGCGCCCGCACGATCACGGACGCGATCTCGGACAGCGGCGTCTCCTCAGGGTTCACTTCGATCAGGGGCACACCGCGGCGTACGGCGTCGACCGGATACTGCGCCGCGGGATACACGACGGCCGAGGTGCCGATCGTGAGGAAGCAGTCCGCCTGATCCGTTTCGCGTTCGCACGTGAGCAGTGCGCCGAACGGAATCGGCTCGCCGAACATCACGGTGTCGTTCTTCACGATGCCGCCGCAGGCGCTTTCGAGGCAGTGCGGTGGCAATGACTGGGGATCGATCGTGATCTCGTCTCGCGGCCAGCGCGTGCCGCAGGCGGTGCATCGCATCCAGTGACGGTTGCCGTGGATCTCGGTGATCGCGCGCTGGCCTGCGCGCCGATGTAGATCGTCGATGTTCTGCGTGATCAAATGACCCAGCACACCCATCGCTTCCAGCTCTGCGAGCGCGACGTGCCCGGGATTCGGCTCAGCCGCCTCCAGCGCGCCGGCGAACTCGTTCGGCTGCTGTGCCTCCTCCAACCGGCGTTCCCACCAGCGCCGCGGATCGGCGGCGAACGTTTCGTACTGGTTGAGCGGAGGTTCGCCGAGACGCGTCCACAGCCCGCCCTCACCGCGAAAGGTCGGGATGCCGGACTCCTTCGACATCCCGGCGCCTGCGAGCGCGACCGCATGCTGCGCATGCGCAAGCAATTCGGCGGCCGCCGCGATCGCATCGAGGTCGAGGGTGTCGGTCACGGCCGCAATCCTATCCGTGGCCGTCAGCATGGGGTACCCCGTGAGAACGTGATGGGGCTCACGCTTGCGCGGCGGACGCGGCGTTAGCTTGGAATCCCACCGGCGACCGCGAGCGAACGGGGAGCGTCATGTACGTACGTGCAGCCGTCGGGACGGGCATCGTCGGCGTGATGCTGATCGCTGCGGCGTGCGGCGGCTCGGAGACCGCGCCGGGTGAGGCCGGCGCGAGCGCAACGCCCACCGCCACCGCTGGCATCAGCGCAACCGCGGCCGCGACGGCCACCGCCCTCGCACAGCCCGAACGTCAGGCCGACGGCACATACGGAGCGCTGACCGAGGCGGAACAGCGGCTCGCCGACCGCCTCGCGGGCCCGTTCCCGCAGACGGTCTTCGCAAAGCGCACGGTTCCGCTCACCGATCTGCTCGACGGCGGGGTCGGCCGCGACGAGGGCATCCCGTCGATCCGCTCACCGCTGTTCGTGGATTCGGCGACCGCCGGCGAGTGGCTCGCGGATGACGAACCCGTGGTCTCGCTCGCGATCGACGGAGAGGCGAAGGCTTACCCGATCCAGATCCTGATGTGGCACGAGGTCGTCAACGACACGCTCGCCGGCGTGCCGGTGGTCGTGACCTTCTGCCCCCTGTGTAACACCGCGCTGGCGTTCGACCGGCGCGTGAACGGCGAAGCGCGGGTCTTCGGTGTGAGCGGTCTGCTCCGGCGCAGCGATCTCGTGATGGTCGACGACACCAATGACTCGCTCTGGCAGCAGATCACTGGGGAGGCGATCATCGGCGTCGATGTCTCCACGCAGCTGGCCTTTGTGCCCGCTCAGATCGTGGCCTGGTCGGACTTCCGCGACACGTACCCGGACGGCGTCGTGCTCTCGCGCGAGACCGGCTTCTCGCGCGATTACGGGCAGAATCCGTACGCGGGCTACGACCGCGTGGGGAGCGGGACGCTCTTCCCGGTTGCCGGCGCCGACGACCCGCGACTCGACGCGAAGGAGCGCGTGCTCGCGGTGGAGATCGCGGGTGATGCAGTGGCGTTCCCGTTCAGCGAGTTCCAGGCGAGCGCTGTGTTGACGGCCGAAGTCGCGAGTACGCAGGTCGTCGCGTTCTGGCAGCCCGGGGCGCTGTCGCCGCTCGACGATTCCATGATCATCGGCGGTCGCAACATCGGCGCCGCCGGAGCGTTCCTGCCGGTGGTAGACGGCCGGGCGCTCGAGTTCGAGCAGGACGCGAACGGGCGCATCGTCGACCTCGCGACCGGGAGCGTGTGGAACGTGCTCGGGCGCGCGATCGAGGGCGATCTCGCCGGCGCGCAACTGACCCCGGTGAGCTCCGCGAACCACTTCTGGTTCGCGTGGGTGGTGTTCAAGCCCGAGACGCGCGTGATCCGCGGCGGTGGCTAGCCGCCGCGCACGCCGGAGCGCGCCCGCCGCATTCGATTGCCCGCCGCGCCTTCATTACGCTGGCCGTCCGTAGGCAGGGAGCGGTGCGCTCCGAATCGAACGGCGGCCGGCGATGCAACTCGAGTTCGCGTTTCTCTGCGATGCGGCGACCGAGGCGGCCGGGAAGCTGTATGCGCTTGGCATCGGCGTGGACAGGCTGCACGTACGCGATCTGCCCGCGCGGCACGGGCGGCTGACGCTGGTGGCGCGGCTCGTCTTCGGCGCTGCCGAGCAGGGCGCGCATCGCTTCGAACTGCGCTTCGTGGACGCTGACGGGCAAGACGTCAGCACGCCGGTCTCCGGCGAGCTGGGCGTGCACATCACCGATCACGCAACGGGCGCGCGCGTGAACGTCTTGATCGACGTGCTCAACGCGGAGTTCCGGACACACGGGCCGCACGAGCTGACGCTCACCGTCGACGGCACGAACCTCGTCGTGCTCCCTCTGGACGTGGCACTCGCGCCTGCCTGAGCCGGCGAGGACTCCGATTCGGCGGGGCCCCAGGCGAATTGAGGGACCACCCGCGCCTACGTCAGGGTGATCCCTGTGGGTCGGCTGTGGCTGCAGCCATTGCAATGGTGATGGCTGGAGGTACGCGATGGCCGCTCTCACCCGTGAAGACCTGATCGACCTGGACCGCTGGCACAGCATCCAGTTCGCGAGCCACGAAGCAGCGTCCTCGGCGATCGAGCGCTACCGCCGTTACCGGGCGGCGCTCGCCGCTCGCGACGGCGAGCGCTGGTCGCGGGTCACAGATCTGCCGGCTGCCGAAGACGCCCCCGATCTGGCCGCCTAGCGACGTTCGACGGCGTGCGCGCCGCCCGTGCCGAACCGCTCGAACGGCGTGAGCGGCGCGCACGCCCCGTCGAGCGTTCCTGATCCGACAACCGCTGACCGGCTACTGCGTTCGCTACGGGAAGATGCCCTGCGCCATGTAGCTGCGCGCCACGCGATCGATCGCGAAGAGGAAGGCGGCTGTGCGGAGATCGCCGAGCGAACGCTGGCGGCGTAGTTCACTGATCTGTCCGTAGGCTGTCGCCATCGTCTCCTCGAGCGCATCGCGTACGAGCTCGATCTCGCGCGCGCCACCCGTGACGGCGCTGCGCTCGGGCAAGGGCAGGGCACGCCCAATCAGGCGCTCGACGGCCGCGACGGTGCGCTCGGCCCGGCTCTCGTCGTTGCGCCTGCTCATCCGGTCGAAGCTGACGTGCGAGAGGTTCTTCAGCCACTCGAAGTAAGAGACGGTCACGCCCCCCGCGTTGAGGTAGAGATCCGGAATCACCAGCGCGTGCCGTGCGAGCAGGATCGCTTCGCCGTCTGGATGCACCGGGCTGTTGGCGGCCTCGGCGATCACGCGTGCGCGGATGCGCGGGGCGTTCGCCTGCGTGATCACGTTCTCGAGAGCGGCGGGCACGAGCACGTCGCAGTCGAGCTCCAGGGCGTCCTCGCCCGGCCCGAGCACGCGCGCACCCGGGTAACCACAGATCGAACCCGTCTCGAGCCGATGTTCGGCGACCGCGTCCACGTCCAGACCGTCCGGCGCATGAATCGCGCCCTCGCGTTCCGCGATGCCCACGATCACGGCGCCTTCTTCGACCAGGCAGCGCGCGGCGTGGTAGCCCACGTTGCCCAGCCCCTGCACCACCACCCGTTTGCCGCCGATCCCCGGCGACAACCCCGCGGCCCGTACCTGGTCGACGTCCGCGAGCGCTTCCCGGATACCGATTGACACCCCGCGTCCGGTCGCCTCGATACGTCCCGGAATGCCGTGGAGCGCGAGTGGCTTCCCGGTGACTGACGCGTACGAGTCAAGCTCGTTGGGATGCAGCGCCTGGTACGTATCCGCGATCCAGGCCATCTCTGTCTCGCTGCTCCCGTAGTCGGGCGCCGGGACGTCGACAGAGGGCCCGATGAAGCCTTTGCGGGACAGTTCGGCCGTATAGCGGCGCGTGACTCGCTCCCGAAACGCGGGGCTCGTGTTGTGCGAGTCGATACGCACGCCGCCCTTGGCACCACCGAACGGTACGTCCACCAGCGCGCACTTGAAGGTCATCAGCGCGGCGAGTGCCATCACGTGATCGAGCGTGACGTCCGCGCTGTAACGGATGCCGCCCTTCGTCGGGAGGCGATGGTGGCTGTGCTCAACGCGGAAGCCCTGGACCACCTGGATACCGCCGTCGTCCTTACGCACGGGGAACGCGACCTGGTACACGCTGTTGCACTGCTTGACCTGCTCGAGCAGGCCGGGGTCGAACGAGGTGTGGGCGGCAGCACGGTCGAAGTACCGCGAGACGTCCGCGAACATGCTGTGGCTGGGCTCAATCATCGGGGCCTCTTCGCTCCAGCATCCCTTGTCGCTGCGTCCAGCATGCACGATCGTGGCCGCGCCGGCTCGTGCGCGGGCTTGACCGCGACGCTCATGCGCCGGAGATTGGCACCGCGTATCACGAGTGCGGCCATCGGCCGCGCGATCCGGGAGGACCGATGGCAGCAGTCGAGATCCGTGCAGAGTGGCCGGGGCGCGTCGCCGAGATTCATGTCGCTGTCGGCGACAGCGTCGTCGCCGACCAGGAACTGATCACCATCGAGTCCATGAAGATGCTTACGCCCGTGCCGGCTCCATCCGCTGGGACCGTGCAGGCGATCGCGATCGCGATTGACGACTTCGTCGACGAGGGCTCGGTGCTCGTCACGCTCGAAGCGTAAGCAGCGCGGCCTCGACCCGACCGGTTGACCGCCCCGAGCGGCGGACGGCGGCTATCCGACGGATGCACCGACCATGCAGCG
>JAQBZW010000117.1 GCA_027622315.1 Chloroflexota bacterium
CGGGCGGCACCGCCTCGCGACCTGTTCGAGTCGGACGCGCCCGCCGGGCTGCAGGGCAGCCGGCTGAGCGGTGTCCCTGCCTCGCGTGGCCGGGCGCGTGGGCGCGCGCATGTCGTGCGTGACCGTGAGGGGCGCCCGCCGCCCGTGCGCCGGGGCGACATTCTCGTCGCCGAGAATGCCGGTCCGGACTGGACGCCGGTGTTCCCGGTGCTCGGGGGGCTCGTGCTCGATCAGGGCGCGGCCTTCCAGCACGCCGCGCTGGTCGCGCGCGAGTACGGCATCCCCGCCGTGGTCATGACGCGCGACGCGACGCGCACGATCGCCAACGGCCAGATGATCACGGTGGACGGGACGCGGGGCTTCGTCGAACTGGGCGCAGTGCTGCCGTGATCGCCGAGCGTGGGGCGGCGCGCGGCGAGCGCGAGGATCACGCCGGACCCCGGTGCTAGCATCCGTTCGTGAAGACATCTCCCGGTTCGGTTCACGACCCGTTTGCGTTCGGAGCGCCCTTCTACGACCTCGATCTCGAGGGCTACGACGAAGACGTGGCCCTCTATGAGCGCCTCGCGGACGCCGGGTGGCACACCGTGCTCGAGCTCGGCTGTGGGACCGGACGTGTCACGGCGGCGCTCGCGCGACGCGGGCTCACGGTGACGGGCGTCGACATCAGCGCCGCCATGCTCGCGCTGGCAGGCGAACGCGTCGCAGACCTCCCGCACGTCGAGCTGATCGAGGCGGACATGTGTGGGCTGGCCCTGGGTGCCGTGTTCGACGCGGTCGTCGTCCCGCTCGGCGGCCTCCAGCACCTCGAGAGCGTCGACGCGGTGGTCGAGGCGATGGAGACGATCGCGCGCCATCTCGCCGAAGACGGCCTCGCAGTGATCGACGTCGAGGCGCCGCACGCGGACGACTTCACGCCGGGACCGCAGCCGCTGACCGAGCACTGGACGCGTGCGTGGGCGGTTGGCGGCGACGCGCTTGTGACCAAGCTCGTATCCGTGGATGCGCGCCCGTCGGAAGGCGTGCGTGACGTCACGTGGCACTTTGACGTGCAGTCGTCCGAAGGCGCGCTGCGACGCGTCACCGAGCAGTTCACGCTGCGCACGCTCACCCCGGGTGAGCTCGCGCTCGCCGCCCGCGTCGCCGGTCTGAGCGTCACCGGCCTCTTCGGGACATATGAGCTCGATCCCTTCGCCGACGGTGACGCCCGGCTGATCGTGACGCTCGAACACGCGGCCGACGAAGCGGATGGGCGATGACGGTCGACGTCGCGCTCGATGCCATGGGTGGTGACCTCGCCCCGCAGTCCACGGTCGATGGCGCGCTGATCGCAGTCGCCGAGGGCATCACGGTCGCGCTCGTCGGCGACGAGCAGATCCTGCACGCCGAGCTCGCACAACGTGGCGGCCCGCGCGACGGCATCAGCGTTGTGCACGCCCCGGAGAGCATCGCGATGGATGCGAACGCGGTGGCTGAGGCTCGCCGCCGCCGCGGATCGTCGATCTCGATTGGGATCGGCATGGTGAAACGCAGGGAAGCGGGCGCGTTCGTCTCGGTGGGCAACACCGGCGCCGCCATGGCCACGGCGCTGATGACGCTCGGTCGCATGCGCGGCGTCGAACGGCCCGCGCTCTGTGTATTCCTGCCCACGCCCGGCGGGCCGACGCTCCTGCTCGACGTCGGCGCGAACGCGGAAGCCCGCCCCTCCCACCTCGTGCAGTTCGCACACTTCGGCAGCGCCTATGTGCGCACTGCGCTCCGCATCGCCGAGCCATCGGTCGGGCTGCTCTCGATCGGCGAGGAGGCCTCGAAGGGCTCGTCGCTGATAGTCGAGGCTCATCGCGGACTGAGCGGCGTCCTCCCTGGCTTCGTCGGTAACGTCGAAGGCCGCGACATCGCGCTGGGCACCGTCGACGTGGTCGTCACCGATGGGTTCACCGGCAACGTCGTGCTCAAGGTGCTCGAGGGCACGGTGACGATGATGTTCGACCAACTGCGTTCGGTCGCACTGTCGTCACTGCGCGCGCGCCTCGGTGGGGCGCTGTTGCTGCCGGCCGTGGGCCAGTTGCGATCGCAGTTTGATTACCGCCGCTTCGGCGCCGTTCCGCTGCTCGGGGTCGATGGCGCCGTGTTCATCGGACACGGACGCAGCGACGCCGAAGCGATCGCCAGTGCGATTCGCTCCGCGGCGAACGCCGTGCGGAACGGGATGCTCGAGGCTGTCGGCGAGGCCATCGCGCAAACCACGTAGGGCCCGGCGGGCTAGCAACGCAGGAGCGGCGCCGCAGGCGCCGCTCAGCAAAGGAATGTCGGCAGTCGCGTTCAGTTGCCGTCGTCGGGCAGAGGGGACACGGCGCCTACTTCTGTCGCCGCAGCGCCCATGCCCCCGGCGGCCGGCGCGAACCGCCACCAGAGACGCATGGCGTCGCGGAGCGCGACTACCTGATCCACCGGCGTGTTGTCGCCAAGGCAACGTCCAAGGTGACCGTCGAGCACGAGCGCGCCCACCGTGTCCAGGCTCGAGCGCACCGCCATCAGCTGTGTGACCACGTCCTCGCACGACCGATCCGAATCCAGCATCTTCGCGATGCCCCGGACCTGGCCTTCGATCCGTCGCAGGCGTGCCCGCATTTGCTCAGTGCTCTGGACGTCGTCGGCGGGTCGGGTCATGCCGTGAATCCTCGGACTGTGCGGGACCGGCACTGGTTGTGGGTCACGCGCGGCGGGGCCATCAATACCCCACCGGGGTATCTATCATCCGCGCCGCCGTTGGGCCTGTCAACCGGCCGCGTTGCCGCCCCCACGGCCGCCGCCATTGCTGGCTGCGCGACCCGATCGCCCGCCGTAACCGAGAGGGCAGAGCTTGACATACCCCACCGGGGTATATACGCTGACAGCACTCGATACCGGATTACCCAGCCCGGATGGCCGGGTGCCAGTGCGATCAACACCTGTGACTGGATGAAGGCCGACGCAACTACGCGCGGCGATTTGCGTGTCACCCGGCGAGTCACACCATGGAACCTGCAGTCCGAAAGGAATCCGAGCATGAGTCACCCGACCGACACCTCCGACGCCACTTTTGAGGCGGACGTCCTGAACAGCGATCAGCCGGTACTGGTCGACTTCTGGGCGCCGTGGTGCGGTCCGTGCCGCATGGTCGCTCCGGTCGTCGAGGAGCTGTCTGAGGACTACGACGGCAAGGTCAAGTTCGTGAAGCTCAACACCGACGAGAACCCGCAGGTCGCTGGGAAGTACGGGATCCGCTCGATCCCGACGCTGCTCATCTTCCGCGGAGGCGAGCCCGTTTCGCAGGTCGTCGGCTTCCGGCCGAAGAGCGACCTGTCGAAGCGCCTCGATGAGGTGCTGACGACCGCATAGCGGTTGCAGCCGGTGCACAACAGCACGGGGGCTGCCGGCTGGCAGCCCCCGTTGTCGTCTCTATCGTGTCGTGCCCGTGAACGAGGCCGGGACGGGACTACGCCTGTTCGGGCTCACCTGGAGTGTCGGTGGCGTCGTTGGCGGCGCTCGCGCGCCCGCCCTTCTGGATCGAACGCCCCTGCTTCTCTTCGAGCCGGCTCAGGGCGCGGCCCTTGTCGGGGTGCGGATCCTTGCGATCCCCGTAAGCCTCGCGTCCCTCGTGGCCCTCTGGCAGGTATTCGGTGACGGGAAGACCTTCCTCGTCGCAGAAGAGCAGTCAGTGACAGAACTTGTACTTCTGCATCTCCTCGCAGGGGCAGATCCACTCCTTTTTCCGGATCTCCTCCTGCTTGTCCTCGAAGAACATGCAGGGACAGAGCGGACGGCCGACTTCGTCGATGTTTTTCGCGAGGCCGATCACGAGGAACTCGGTGATTTCGCGCTGAGGGTGCAGATAGCTGCCGCTTTTGTCGGCGAAGTTCTCGACGAACTTCCACATGCGCGCGACGTTCTTGGGAGACGCCTGCGCGCGGTCGTCGTCGCTCGGCTGATCGATCGTCACGCGTGGCCTCCCGTGAATAGTGCGACGAGTCTCTGCGCGCCCGCCATGCGAACGCAAGTCGGCGGGCGTCGGCTGCCAACATGAACCCGCGTCATGCGAAGCGCCGTGACACGGATCACGGACCCCGGAGGTGATCGAGTGACCGAGGCATTGCTACCGCTGCAGGCCCACGCCGGCGATACGCCCGACGGTGACCCGTCTGCTGAGGAGATCGACATCGCGATCATCGGCGGCGGTCCGATGGGGCTGACCGCCGCGCTGTACGCGGCGCGCGCCCGCCGGCGCACGGTCGTGTGGGAGGGCGGTGTGCTTGGCGGGCAGATTGCGAGCACCTCCACCGTCGAGAACTATCCGGGCTTCCCGGACGGCGTCGATGGTTTCGAGCTCGCACAGGCAATGCATACCCAGGCGGAGCGCTTCGGTGCCGAGACGCGATACGAGCGTGTCGCCGCGCTCGAGCCGCACGGCGATCGCTGGCTGCTGACGACGGAGACGGGCACGCGCGTGATCGCGAAAGCCGTGATCGTCAGCGCGGGCGCGGAGCCCAACAAGCTTGGAGTTCCTGGCGAGGCTGAATACGCCGGACGCGGTGTGTCGTACTGCGCCACGTGCGACGCCGCGTTCTTCGCCGACGAGGAAGTCGCCGTGGTTGGCGGGGGCGACGCCGCGCTGGACGAGGCGCTCTTCACCGCTCGCTTCGCGTCCAAGGTGTTCGTGCTCCACCGTCGCGATCGGTTGCGAGCATCCGCCTTGCTTCAGGAGCGGGCGCGGGCGAACGAGCGCATCGAGTTCGTGTGGAACACCGTCATCGACGAGGTGCGCGGCGATGAGCGTGTGCGGTCGTTGTTGTTACGCGATGTCACGAGCGGTCTGCAGCGAGAGCTTCCCGTCACGGGCCTGTTCGTGTTCATCGGCCAGACGCCGAACTCGCAGCTCGTGCGCGGGCTGGTGGATCTGGACGCGGGCGGACACGCCACCGTCAACCACTGGATGGAAACCGAGCGACCGGGACTGTTCGTCGGTGGCGACGTGCGAGCGGACTCGTCGAAGCAGGTCGTCTCGGCCGCCGGCGACGGTGCGACGGCCGCGATCCGCGCCGACCACTTCATCGCGACGCACTTCGACTGACCGACGCGGTCGGGCCGCCGGACAGGAAACTCAGCCGGCGTCGGGCGGGCGGACGGCGGGCACCGCCGGAACGGCGCCGTCGAGACGTGCGCATTCGTCGCGGATTGGGCAGCTGCCCCGGCAGCGCAGGAGGTTGTTCACCGAGGGCCGGCGAGTCGGGCAGAGACCCGATTCCTCGAACCACCGCCGCGTGCAGGGCACGCAAATCCCGTGACTCTCGCGCTGATCGGCGGCCGCGCGGGCGGCGCCCAGCACCGTTCGACAACGGAAGCAAACGGTCTTCATGACGGTCCTCGCGTTCCGAGCCGGCCCGCCGTCCTCGGCTCTACATAACGGATCTTGGCGCGGGTCTTCGCGGCCGTGTATTCGGGTTTCCCCGATGTCCCGTGCTCTGATTACCGGCGGGTCCGACGAATTTCGCCGTCGGCGGGCGAATGGGCTGCGCCCGCTCGCCGGCGCGTGGCTGTAGCTGGCGGCGCGTTACCCTGTCCACCCGCCGCACTGCGGGTCTGAATGGCGGAGGCGCGTGAGCAACGGATCGCGGGAGCGTGCGGTGATGTCAGTCGACGCGCCCGCCGCACGCCGCGCCGCCGCGCTCGCGCCACTCACGCGCTACCCGGCGTTCCGCGACTACTGGGTGAGCAGCCTCCTCTTCTTTAGCGGCTTCTGGGCGCAGACGGTGGTGCTCGCGTGGCTCGCGTTCGACCTCACCCAGTCCGAGTTCGCGGTTGCCGTGTTCGGCGCGGTGCGCTTCTTTCCGATGCTGCTCGGGCCACTAGGCGGGGCGCTCTCCGAGCGGGTCGACCGCGTGCGCCTGTTGGTGGCGGCGAGCGTAGTGGCGCTCGCCAGCACGGTGGTCATGGCCGTGCTGGTCGGCGTCGGGGTCGGCGCGTACTGGCAGGTTGTGCTGATCGGGCTGCTGCTCGGGATGATGCAGGCGCCGCTGCAGCCGGCGCGCTTCACGCTGGTCATGGATCTGGTGCGTCGCGAGGACGTGTCGAGCGCGAACGCGCTGAACATGGCAACGCTGATGGGCGCGCGGGTACTCGCGCCGGCGATCTCCGGTGTGCTGATCGCGCGCTTCGGCGCAGGGGCGGCGCTCTGGGCCGCGGTGCCCTGGTACGTGTCCGGCACGCTGCTCCTGCTCCGCGTCCGCGAGCGCCCTGACCGTCATGCGCGGGTGGCATCCGGCGTGATCGCGGACCTGATCGAGGGCTTCGCGATCACGGTCCGTCACCGCGAAATGGCGGGCGTGCTGATCGTGAGCGTCGCCGCGAATGCGTTCGCATGGCCGGTGATCCAGGCGTTCCTTCCGGTATTCGCGGATCGGGTGCTGGAATCCGGCGCGGTCGGCCTCGGGCTGATGGTCGCGGCGACCGGGGTGGGCTCGCTGGTCGGCGCGATCGGGATCGCGTTCCTGGGCGACTTCCGCGGGAAGGGGCGGTTGTTCCTCGGCGGGACCCTCGCGTTCGGGCTGTCGCTGAGCGCGTTCGCGCTGGCCGGCAACATGCCGCTGGCCCTGCTGCTCCTGTTGCTTGGGGGCATCGCGAGCGCGGGCTTTGGCGTGATGCAGAGCACGATCATGATGTTGATGGCGCCTGACGAGCTGCGCGGACGCGCGATGGGTGTGCTCATGCTCGCGATTGGCATCATGCCGTTCGCGACGCTCGTGCAGGGCGCGATCGCGTCGTCGGTCGGTGTCGTCGAGACGACGTTCGTCGCAGGCTTGATGTTGGTCGCAGCGACCGGTGTCGTGGCTGCTGCGATCCCGGGGCTCCGCCGCGCCTGACGCCACGCCGCTGCGGGACCGCGATGCTCCGGCATCGCGATCTCACCATGGCGCAGAGTCGGCGGTCCGGATCGGGTCAAGTGAGGTGGGCGGGTGAGTGATTGCTCGATGTCGCGGCTCGACCCGCTGCGCGCGCTTCGCGGCTTGCGGCGGCCGGGCGGCCTCATGCGCGTCGCGCTGGCGTGGACCGCGCTGCTCGCGGGCTGTGCCGCGACCGAGTCGCAACCGGTGGTGACTGGTCTCGCCGTCGAGCGGACGACTGAGACCCAGGATGTGGTCGAGGCGTTGATCCGCGAAGGCCTCATGCCGTTACCGGAGCGGGCCGGTGCGCGGTTCCTGGCGCTCTACGAGGATCGCGCCCTGACGCGCTACTGCGTGCGCTTTCTCGAGCCTCATGGGGCTCCCGGTGCGATCTGTGCTCAGGGCCGTGATCGTATTGAAGGTGTGGGTTTTGCCGACGCATGCTTTCGGCATGCGGTGATCGGAGATCCACTACCAGACGAGTGCGGGCTGGCGATTGACGACCGGCCCGCGCGGAAGGGCTGATCCGTGCGGAAGCGCGCGTCGTGACTTCGCCATTTCGGCGCGCACGCAGCCAATTTCCCTATCCGTCGGTGGGATTCAGTGCTATCACTAGGCCGATTACGACAGAGCTCAGGTCGCTCCCAGGAGCGACGAGCCGGAAGCCGGGGCTACTTCAGAGGAGGGGACTGCATGGCTGACATGAACTATTGGACGCGGCGCGTAGACCGGCGTGCCGCGCTTCGCGGCGCCGGGCTCGCGGCCGCGGGTATCGCGGGCGCAGCGCTGATCGGCTGCGGGGGCAGTGACGACGAAGCGGCCCCGGCCGGGACCGCTGCCGCCGGCGGGGGCGCGACCGCGACCGCGACAGCTGCGGCTGCGGCGGATGCGCCGAAGAGCGGCGGCACTGCGGTCTTCGCCTCGATCGAGCCGCGCAGCCTCGACCCGCACTTCGACGTGTTCCGGACGATCGGCCCGTCGTACGACAACCTGATGCGCTTTTCCAAGGACCTGACGACCTTCCACCCCGACCTTGCGGAAGCGCTGCCGGAGCAGCCGGACGACCTGACCTACGTCTTCAAGCTCCGCAAGGGCGTCAAGTTCCACAACGTCGAGCCGGCGAACGGCCGCGAGTTTGTGGCGTCGGACGTCAAGTACAGCATCGAGCGCCAGAGCACGGACGAAGCCGGCGTCTTCCAGCACGCCTACTACTTCAAGGACAAGCTCGAGTCGATCGAGACGCCGGACGACTACACCGTCGTCTTCAAGACCAAGCAGCCCTACGCACCGTTCATGAGCTACATCGGGAACCCGTGGACGGTGATGGTCAACCGCGAGACCGTCGAGAAGTGGGGCGACCTCACCGAGCACGTCGTCGGTACGGGTCCGTTCATCTTCAAGGAGTGGCAGAAGGAAGTCCGGATCACGCTCGTGCGTAACCCGGACTACTGGGTGCCCGAGCTGCCCTACCTTGACGGCATCGAGTATTTGATCTCGATCGACCCGGACACGAACGCCACGCTGTACATCGACAAGAAGATCATGCAGTACGACGCCGGTCAGGCGCAGCTGAAGCGCGTGCAGGACGCGCGCGGCGCCGACAGCAGCTACTACAAGCAGCCGCTGCAGTTCTGGCGGCAGTTCCGGATGTCGCCGACGGAGGAGGCCTTCAAGTACGAGGACTACGCCGGCACGGTGGACGACTCGGCGAAGCACTTCGCAGACATCCGTGTGCGCGAGGCGATCGTGCGCGGGGTCGACAAGCAAGCGGTTCTGGACCTGGTCTACAACGGGGACGGGCTCATCACACACGGGCCGATTCTGCCGCAGTTCGAGAACTGGACGCTGAAGGAAGAGCTTGCCGGGCACGACCCGCAGAAGTCGCGTGAGCTGCTGGCCGCGGCGGGAGTCGCGGATCTGCGCGGGCCGATGATGTGGGCCTCGACGAGCCCGCAGTCCGACCAGATCGGCGAGGTGATCAAGCAGCAGCTCGCAGAGATCGGTGTGACCACCGACCTCGAGCCGATGGAGCTCGCCGCGTACTACAACAAGACGTACAAGTACCGCTACATGTTCTCGCACCACGTTCCGCTCAACAACCCGGAGCCGGACGAGAACCTGTCGTCGTACTTCGGTCGGAACTCGACGTACTTCAAGCACTACAACCCGGAGATCTTCGACATGGTCGACAAGCAGGCGTCGACGGTCGACTTCGAGGAGCGCAAGCAGATCGTGCAGGACGTTCAGAAGAAGATTGTTCTGGACTTCCCGATTAGCTTCATGTTCACGACGAACACCCACAAGTTCGTCGACCAGCGTCTCAAGAACTACGCCCCGTCGCTGGATGGGTACGAGCACCGGCCGTACGACCCTTCGGACGCGACGCAGCAGATGTGGCTGGACACGTAGTCCCGATTAGCCGTCAGGGCATGGC
>JAQBZW010000118.1 GCA_027622315.1 Chloroflexota bacterium
GTCACCTCTCGTTCGGGATGGGACCGCACTTCTGCCTGGGGGCGCCGCTGGCGCGGCTGGAGGCGGACGTCGCGTTCGGCGCGCTCATCGAACGTTTCCCGGAGCTGCGCGCGGGCGACGGTGTCACCGAGCGTGGCGGCACCTTCCTGCTGCGCGGTCCGTCGCGCGTTTCGGTCGCCGGCTAGCCCGTCGGCGAGCCGTCGGCAACGTCTGGAACGTCAGGTCCGGCGGCCGGGTGGCGCGGCACCGGCACCGTGGCCCCGCTGAAGATCGCCTGGACGTCCTCCACGGCGGCCTGCGCGGCGATCACCGTCACGCGGTCGTTTGCCTCCAGCCGCGTGTGGCCGCGCGGGATCAACGTCACGCCGTCGCGTCGGATCGCGACCACCACGGCGTCCTCGGTGATGTGCACCTCGCTCAGCAGGTGGTGATTCAGGATCGACCCGGGGCCGACGCGGAGCTCGAGGTAACGCACGTCGTCGCTGGTGACCGGCGTCAGGCGGCCGCGGCGGAGGCCGGACACGAGGTCTTCCGTCGCCGTCGAGTAGCTGTTCGTGATGTCCGATCGGCGCAGCAGTCCGCACGGCACGTCGGGACGCTCACGCAACATCACGGGCAGCGCGTGCACCGCGCGGCCGGCGAGCACCGTGAGCGCATGGTGGAGCGTCTGATCCGGGAAGATGGTGATCACGTCGCTGCTCGCAATGTCGATCGCGTGCGCATCCTCGTCGCCGCCGGCGAGCGCCTCGTTGACGTCGGTGTTCGAGATCACGCCGAGCAGACGGTCGTCCTCGTCGACGACGAGTGCGAGCTCCTCGCGGTCGTCCGACATTGCGCGCGCGACCTCCGCGACCGGCATGTCGCGCGCGACGGTCAGGAGTGACGGGCGCATCGCGTCCGACACCCGCAGCGTCTGCATGAGGTTCGCGGTCGGCGCCTCTTCCTCGATGTGCACCCCGCGCCGGCGGAGCTTGATCGTGTAGACGGTGCCGCTGCTCAGCAGCTGCGAGACCACGGTCGCCGTGACCACCGCTGTCATCAACGGGAGGATCAACGCGTAATCGCGGGTCATCTCGAACAGGATCAGCACCGAGGTAATCGGTGCGCGGGCGGTGGCCGCGATCATCGCGGCCATGCCCGCCGTGGCGTAGGCGCCGGCCGGCGCCGTCAGCCCGGGCAGCAGCGCGTGCACGAACCCTCCGTACCCGCCGCCGAGCATCGCGCCCATGAACAACGATGGGTGGAACACGCCCCCGCTCCCACCGGAGCCGATCGTGACCGACGTCGCCAGCAGCTTCAGGAAGAAGAGCAACGCGATCGACTGGGCTGCCTTGCCACCGGACAAGGCGTCGTCCATCGCCTGCTCGCCGAGGCCGAGCACCCCCGAATCCACGAGCCCCAGCGTGCCCACGATCAGCCCCCCGACGACCGGCATCCACAACTGGGGCGGGAAGCGCAGGGCCGTGAAGCGGTCCTCGGTCCAATACAGCACGTGGATGAAGGCCACGCCGCCGCACGCCACGAGTCCGCCCAGGATCGCGTACAGCGGGATCTCCGTCGCGTGCTCCAGGCGGTAAGCGGGGATCGGGATCGCCGGCGCGTCGCCGCGCAGCACCACGGCGGTGACGGTCGCGACCACCGAGGCGAGCACGACCACGCTGAAGTTGCGCGTGTTGAAACGCCTGAGAATCACCTCGAGTGAGAAGAACACGCCCGCGATTGGGGCGTTGAAGGTGGCGGCTATCCCGGCCGCGGCCCCCGCTGCCACGAGCAGCTTGAGGTTCTCATCGCTCAACCGGAGCGCTTGCCCCATCATCGAGCCGAACGCGGAGCCGATCTGAACGATCGGACCCTCCTTGCCCACCGATCCGCCGGAGCCGAGTGTCAGCGCAGACGCGATCGCTTTCGCAACGGCCACGCGGCGTCGGATGCGGCCGCCGCGCGTCTCCACCGCGAGCATGACCTCGGGCACACCGGCCCCGCGCGCCTCCGGGGCGAACACCCGCGTGATCGGTCCCACGAGGATCGCGCCGAGAGCGGGCGCGAGGAGCACACGCCACGACGGGAGCGCCGAGAGTCCGTCTCCGACTACGAGGTCGACGAAGAACCAGTGCACGCCGTCAATGAGCAGCGCGAAGCCGACCGCGCCAAGACCCGCCACGAGGCCGACCAGAGACGCGACGGCCATCGGCCCCCCGCGGGGAGACCGTTCGACCAGCGCGCCCAGCCGACGGCTCGCGACCCGGGCCGAGCGCATCGCTTCCGCCGTCAGGGTCAAAGTGCTGGCATCGTAGCGCGGGGTCGCGCAGCCGCAAGACGGGAGCCGTCGGGCGCCCTGCGGTTGCTCGCTCACTGCTCCGCGGGCGCTCGCGACGGCCGCCGAGACGCGCCGACCGTGGTCGTCACCGCGAAGACGAATGCGATCACGGCGGCGAGGCCCGCGAATCCGCCGATGGCGTACGAGACGCCGAGCGCCTGCACCAGCGCGCCGAGCAGCATTGTGCCGAAGGGCTCCAGGCCGCCGCTCATCGCATAGAGGCCCATCACGCGCGCGCGGTATTGGTCCTCGGTGTTCAGTTGCACGAGGGCCTGGTTCAGCGTGCTGTAGATCGAGTGTGCGATCCCCGCGATCACGAGCGTGGCGAACGCGAGCTCGAGGCTCGCGAACTGCGCGAAGGCGGCGACCAGCGTCATGTAGACGAACGCCGTCCAGAGCATCGTGGTGGTGCCGCCGCGGCCGGACACCACGTACCAGAGCCCGATCAGCGATCCGACGCCCGCGGCCGACTGCAGAAATCCGAGCTCGCGCGCTGCCCCGCCGACCTGTTCGACCACCACGACCGGGAGGAACTGCATGTACGGGTAGACGAGCGCCGACGAGATCACCGCCATGACGATGTTCACGCGCACGGTGCGGTGGCCACGGACGTACGCGAATCCGCTGCGCAGCTCCGACCACACGCCGGCCCGCACCAGGCTGCGGGTGGACTCCACGCGCAGCCCCGCGACCAGCCCCACGGCAGCGATCAGCAGCACGGCCTGGACGGCGAACGCCAGATCCGCGCCCCGCGTTGCCACGATCGCGCCGCCGATGCTGGGGCCGATCACGCGCATCATGTTGCCGGTGATCGAGTTCAGCGCGAGCCCGTTCCGCAGCAGGTCGCGGCCGACCGCGTCGTACACGAGCAGATTGCGCATCGGCTGACTCAAGGAGTTGCCCACGCCCTGTGCCGTGGCGAGGAAATAGAGCAGCGGGACAGACTCGATACCCGCCAGCACGGTCGCGGCGACTATGGCCGCCGCGATCGCCTGGCCGACCGCCGCCCCCATCAGCACACGACGCGCCCCCACGCTGTCCGCGAGCGGCCCGGCGAACGGCGAGATCAGGAGCACGAAGATGCCGGACACGAAGCCGAGGCCCGCGAGCTGAACCGCCGAGCCGGTGATCTGAAAGACCACCCAGAGCAGGGCAATGCGCTGGATCCACGTCCCGAGCTGCATCGCCATGCCGGCGCCCAGCAGGGCACGGAACGCGGGATAGCGGAGCGCGCCAAGTCGATTCGCAGCGCGCAAATGTGATGCTTCGCTCATGCGTCCGCTCTCGCATTTCGCCTAGACTGTGCGGGCCGTCGCGAAGTGAGCACGCGATCGTACGAATGTGGATAAGTTGGATCTGACGACTCACCGCGGGCAATCGTCGCTCAGGGTAGTGATCGCACTCGGCGAGCGCTGCACATGATTCCTGAGCGATCGCGGTCGAGGCCGATCGGCCGCCAGCGGGGTCGCAGCACACCGGAGCGTTCGTGCCGTACGACCCCGATAACGTGTTTGCGCGCATCCTCCGCGGCGAGATCCCGAGCGACCGCGTGTACGAGGACGACGAGTTTGTTGCGTTCCGCGATATCGCTCCGCAGGCGCCCACTCACATCGTGGTGATTCCACGCGGAGTCCCTCCGACTTCACCGGCCGGGCTGCGCGACGAGGATGCTGGCTGGCTTGGCCGGATGCTGGTGCGCGCGTCGCGCATCGCGGCCGGCGCGGGGCTCGATGCAGATGGCTACCGGCTGGTGATGAACTGCGGCGTGCACGGCGGACAGAGTGTCGCCCACCTGCACCTGCACATCCTCGGCGGCCGCCAACTGGACAGGCTGGGCTGATGACGATGGGCACAGATTACGCACGGGTTTTCCCCAATGCTTGCGCCACCTGTGGACATCTACCCTGTTCGGGAGACGTAATCCCTGTAATCGGTCTTCAGAAGGCTACGCGAACGTGACCTCCTCACCGCCCAGCGTGACTCCGGCTCTGGAGACGACCGAGGAGATCCTCGAAGCGTTTCTGTTCTCGGTGTCCCACGATCTGCGATTTCCGCTCCTGACGCTGTCGCTCAGCGGGGAGCTCATTCGAGAGTCAATGCGCGACACGCCTGAAGCCGCCGGCAGCGGCAGCACCGGCGTCGCGCTGGACGCGCTGAAGCAGGGCGCCGAGGACCTCGAACGGATGCTGAAGGCGCTGGCCACCGTTTCCCGTGCGCGGCGGCGGCAGCAGGACGTCAAGAACGTCCCGCTGCGCATGCTGCTGGGCGGGCACGTGGTCCTCTCCGATGTCGCCGACGTGGACAAGCTTCTGGTGTCCGTGGACCCCACGCCGGTTCGCGAGCTGATCGATTGCCTGTGCGGCGAGGACCCCGCCGAGCTGCAACTGACGTTGACCGATGGGCACGCGCTGCTGCGCATCCCCGCCCGCGCCGCGCTACCGGAGCTCGACGGCTCACCGCTGATCGAACTGGCGCGCTCACTGACGGTGCACGCCGGAACGGTCGTCGAGGAACTGGCGTCGCTCCAGATCCAGCTCGCCCGCCACGCGGTGGCGCTCGAGATCGATCAGCAGACGGTGAGCGTGTGGCTGCCCAGAGCGGCGGGCAGCGCTCGATGAGCCAGGGCACGGTGTCGATCGTGATCATCGACGACGAGGTCGACCACGCGATCATCATCCGGCGAGTGCTGGTGGATGTGGCGCCATACGCCGCAGTCGATGTCATGACGGACCCCCGCAAGGTCGAAGAGCGCCTGGCCGAGGCTCCGATTCACGCGTTGCTGCTCATGGACCGTCTGCTCGCCGGGCGCCAGTCGATCGAGCTCATTCCGGCTCTGCTGTGCGCCCGCCCCGATCTGAGCATCGCGCTGCTCTCCGCGGCCCTCTCGGAGGAGGATCGCGATCGCGCGTTGGCGACGGGCGCCCTCGCGGCTGTGGAGAAGCCCGCGACGCTCGATGGCTGGCGCGTGCTGCTCCGCGATCTGCTGGGCCTCCACCGCGCCCGTTCCGTCGCCTGATCACGAGCGACGCCGCACATATACTCGCGCCCGGCGGCGGGCCCGTAGCTCAGCGGCCTAGAGCAGTCGGCTCATAACCGATCGGTCCCAGGTTCGAATCCTGGCGGGCCCACCAGCCGGCCGACGGCGCCGCTGCGCCGACGGGGAGTGGAGATCGCGTGCGCGACCGCGTCCGCCGCGCACTGACCGGGTACGCACCGCGAACCCTGCCGCTCGCCGGCCGTCGGGAATCCGCGGTGATGTTGCTGCTGTACCCGCACGACGGTGAGGACTGCCTCGTGTTCCAGGTGCGTACCCAGCACGTGGCGCATCACCGCGGTGAGATTTCGCTCCCCGGTGGCGGTCGCGACCCCGAGGATCACTCGCTCGCCGAGACTGCGCTGCGCGAGACGCACGAGGAGATCGGCATCCCCGCGGAGCTCGTGGAGGTGCTCGGGCAACTCGACGACACGGACACCCGCGCGTCGAACTACCGCATCACGCCCTTCGTCGGCGCACTACGTGTCGATGCGGACGTCGCGGCCTCCGCGTACGCTCCGCGCGAGGTACATCAGCTGCTGTATGTGCCCGTCGCGCACCTGCTCAGTCCCGCGTCGCGGACCTGGAAGGTCGTCGAAGCGGACGGCGCACCGGTGGCGACGGCCGCATTCCAACACGACGAGCACCTGATCTGGGGTGCGACGGCGCGCATTATCACCAGCTTCGTCGAGCTGATGGAGCGAGCGCGGTGACGCTGATCTTCGTCCGGCATGGAGAGTCAGAAGGCAATGCAGCGCGCACCGTGCAGGGCTGGCTGGATGTAGTCCTCACGTCGCACGGTCGCGCGCAGGCAGAGTCCAGCGCGCGCCGGCTCGCTTCCGAGCCCGTCGTGGCGGTGTGCAGCAGCCCGCTCGTTCGGGCGCTCGAGACCGCGCGGGCGATCGCCGCGCCGCACGGCCTCCCAGTCGCGACCTTCGATGGTTTACGCGAGTACGGCTACGGCGAGGCGCAGGGACTGCGCTGGGAAGCGGTACACGCGCGTTGGCCGCACGACGCGGAAGAATGGGGCGTTGGGCACATCCCGGGTGAAGAGGGCAGCGCGACCTTCCGCGCACGCGTGGTCGCGGCGTTCGATCTGCTGGCTCAGCGCCACCGCACGGATACCGCCGTGATTGCGTCGCACGGCGGCGCGATCAACCAGCTGCTCGCGCACGTGCTCGGTCTGCCTGTGGGTGAGCGCGCGCAGCTCACGGTCGCCAATTGCGCAATCACCGTCATCGAAACCTCGGGCCGCCAACCGGTGATCGTCTCGCTCAACGACGACCGTCACCTGCGTGCCCCGGACTGAGCGAACAAATCGGCGTCGCCGCCGCGACGGGTCAAGCGGGGAACCAGTCAACGTCCCCCCGGCTCGCCACGGCCCGCGCGGCTGGTCCACACGATCACGACCACGAGACCGACGAGCGCGAGCGCGCCCGGGATGAAGAGCCACAGCACAGGGACCCGCCAGCGTCCGAATTCGAACGCCGCCGACGGCGTCCCGCCGGCCGGACCGGTGGCGGCAGGGAGACTGGCTCGGGAGGGCTGAATCGTCAGTTCCGCCGCGTCGAGCGTGCCTGTTGTCACCCGGAGCGTCGGGGTCTCCGCTGCTTCAACCCGCCCGAGCGGAACGAGCGTGGAGCTGTCTCCCCTCTTGATCGTTGCCGTCCCCGGCGCGAGACCGGGGGGCGCGGAAAGCGATAGCGTGAGATCGGCCGCAAGTGGCGCGGGTCGACCGCCGGCGTCGAACGCCTCGACGACTACCCAGCCCGCCGAGGGCGCACCGTAGATCGGCGCCGAGGGGGCGAGCGTGGCGCTGATCCGCGCGACGGCGGCGCCGGTGGTCTCGACGCTCACGTTTCCCGATCCCACGCCCGGGAGCGCCGCAGTGATCGCCGTCACCCCAACGTCGTTGCCGGCGACCCCCTCTACGACGACCGCGTGCCAGCCTGGCTCGCACTCCGGGGTCACACGATCCGGAACCGTGATCACGCCCGGACGCGACGATGACAGCTCGATCTCTGCGCACGGGAACGGGAGCACGATGTTGTCCCCGGCCACCGTCTGGAGCACGAAGCGGGGCGCGGTCGTCGAGCCGCTCACCCGCTTGCCCGGGACTGCAATCACCACCAGGCGGGGTTCTCCGGCGGGCGCGGCCGGAAAGACGGAGATGTCCTTCGTCGTCGAGGCGAAGCCCGATCGCAGCGCGGTCACCACGGCGAAGCCTTCAGCCTGCGCGCCGACGTCAACGGTTGCACTGAAGGCGCCTGCCGGGATGGTGACGGAAGCGGGGACCTGGACCACGTCGGGTTGCGACGAGACGAGGCGTACCTCGGTGTCCTCGGACACGGTCACCGGTTTACCGTCGCCGGAGTCGAGGACTGACACGGTGAGCCACGTCGGGCCCCGTGCGCCCAGGAGGAAGGCGGCCGGCGCGAACTCGAGACCGAGCGCCGTGCCCGCCGCGGCGACGGCAACGGTCTGCGTGGTGAGTGTGGCCTGCGCCGAGGTCAGGCCATTCGCCTGCGCGGTGAGCGTCGTGGAGCCCTCGCCGGAGGCGGTGATGGACACGACAATCGCGCTGACCCCGGCGGGAATGGTCACGTTGCTCGGCACGGTGGCGAACCGCGGGTCATTTGCGGCCAGGCGAACGTCCACTGGAAGAGGCGAGGTGGCGGCCCTCCCGCCGGCGTCGAGCAGCTGTACGAACAGCGCTTCGTGCTGGCCGCCTCCGCCGGGGAGCACCCTGGGGGCGACGAGCAATGAGAGGAACGTGGGTGGGCTGGTCGCGCCCTGTGCGGACTGCGAAGTCGCTTGCGGCGCATTCAGCGGCCCGGAAGGGGTCTGCGTCGGTGTTGGCGATACAGGTACCTGAGCGCGGGCCGAGCCCTCGCGCCCTCCGCCGGCAAACGCTCCGATCAGCGCTGCAATCGCGGCGCTCACCAGCAGCATGCCCAGCGTGCTGCGCATGATCAGACGCTGCCGCCCGAGGCAGGGGCACCGGTGTCACGTTCCGGGCGCATGGCGATATCGAACTCCGCGAGCTGGCGCAGCAAACGATCGGGGCTCGACGTTTCCACGGTGAAGATTGCGTCGTCTCCCACGCTGAGGGATGCGCTGAGCGCGTCGGGTAGCGCCTCGATCCGTACGCCAAACGCGAGCAACTCTCGACCTGATCCGTATCCGCTCACTGCGAGCGTGACAGAGCGGTGAAGCACGACGCGCAGGGTGACGCGGAGCCCTAACCCGTCCGATTGGTCGCGAGCCAGCCGACCGGTCGACTGAGCGGCGCCCGGCGCGCCAGCGACCGACGGCGACACGCCGGCACCGGGCGCTCGCTCACGCACCTGATCCGTGAGCGAGCGCCCGGCCGTGCCCAGATCGCCCAGTACCGCGCGCTGCAGGCTCGTGGCTTCGTGCAGCTCTTCGGTGGTCCCTCCGAGCTCTCGTACCACGCGCGTGTGGCTGCGCAGGTGCTCGCCGTACTCAGAAATGGCGCCCGCAAGCTGGTTCATGCCGCCGGCGAAGCCGTCGTACGGATCGGGCTCGTCGATCAGCTCTTCGGCCGTATCGGTCATCCAGCGCACTGCCTCGTACGCGACGAACAACACCGCCAGGCCGGCGAGTGCGATGCGTCCCTGCGTGCTGCGGAAGTAGAAGAGGACGTAGCCGAGCAGCGGCACCGACGAGTCGAGCCTGCGTGTGATCTGCGACGCGGGTGTGCTGAATGGGTCGGGCGCGGGCTCGTTGTCGCCCTTCGTCAGTACGACGAACGATCCGTCCCGCAGCGTGATGTCGATGATGCGGTGCAAGACGTGCTCGGGGTAATTGAACTGATCGCGATCGGACTGACTGAGGGGTTGTCCCGAGCGGTGTGGAAGTTTGAGGAGGCGGTCCCTCGCCTGACGCCTGCCGTGTGGTAG
>JAQBZW010000119.1 GCA_027622315.1 Chloroflexota bacterium
TCGTCCGAGCATCGCGGGCCTCTCCTCGATATCGATCACCTGTATGATCGTATCTATGGAGACTGAGCGCTGCCCCTTTTCGGCCGCGCCTCTAGGCGCATCCGAGACCCGGAGAACGCGGAGAAGCCCGGCAACGCCGGGCTTCTTCATCTCGGAGCGTTCGAACGAGCACTGACGGTCCCTCGATTCACTCGGGACGAACGGGAGGGGCGGGACGGCGGGAGGGGCGGGTTCTAGAACTGGCGGAGGAAGCGCAGGTCGTTCGCGTAGAAGTTGCGGATGTCCTCGATGCCGTACTTCAGCATCGTGATGCGCTCCACGCCCATGCCGGCGGCGAAGCCGGTGTAGCGCTCCGGGTCGAAGCCGGCGGCCGCGATGATCTCCGGGTGGACCATACCGGCGCCCATGATCTCCAGCCAGCCGGAGCCGCGGCAGACCGGGCATCTCGGATCGTCGCCGGGGCAGCTGAAGCAGTCCACAGCCAGTTCGACCCCCGGCTCGACGAAGGGGAAGTAGGAGTTGCGTAGCAGCACGCGCCGCTCGGGTCCGAACATCTGGCGTGCGAACTCCTGGAGCGTGCCCTTGAGGTCCGCGACCGAGATGCCCTCGTCGATGGCGAGCACTTCGACCTGCTGCATCATCCACTCGTGCGTGGCGTCGGTCGCTTCGTATCGGTAGCAGCGGCCGGGCACGACGATGCGCACCGGCGGGTCGTGCTGCTCGATGAAGCGGATCTGCATCGGGCTCGTGTGCGTGCGCAACAGCAGCGGCGTCGCTCCGTCGATCTCTTCGTCAAACCAGAACGTGTCCCACATGTCGCGCGCGGGATGATGCTCGGGGATGCGCAGGCGCCCGAAGTTGTACTCGTCGTGCTCAACCTCGGGGCCTTCGATGGCGGCGAAACCCATGCGCCCGAAGATGTCGAGGATCTCCCGCAATGTGCGCGTGACGGGGTGGAGCCGACCCGGCCGGCGCGGCCGGCCCGGCAGCGTCACGTCGAGGCCGTCGGCGGCCTCGCGTTCGAGCGCGGCGCGCGACAGCTGTTCGCTACGCGCATCGAGCGCGGCCTCGAGCTCCTGCTTGGCGACGTTCGCCGCTTGCCCGACGGCGCGCCGCTCGTCCGGCTCCATGCCGCCGATGCCGCGCAGCACCTGGGTGAGCTCGCCGGATCGGCCGAGCACCTGCGTGCGCCACTCTTCGAGCGCCGCCTCGTCGCCGACCTGTTCGAGGCGCACGCGTGCCTGTCGAGCGATCTCGGCGACACGATCAAGGGCGGATCCAGTGGTCATGGAGCGAGTCTACGGGGGGCGGCGATTGCCTTCTAGCCTCGATCAGCCACTCGGTCGCGCCGCCACCGCGCGATACGCGGCGTCAACGTTGACACGTCTTGCCGCCGCAGCGCACGATGCCGCGACGCTCCGGATGAGCGCAACGCAGTGCCCCGGCGAGGGCGCCAGGAGGACAGCATGACGATCCGTGGGTACGTGCTCGTGGAGACGGAAGTCGGCCGCACGCAGGCGGTCGGAGACGCGATTCGGCACATTCAGTCACAGTTTGCATCCGTGCGCGCGGTGGACACCGTGACCGGACCGTACGACGTGATCGTCCAGCTCGAGGCGAGCGATCTCGACAACCTCGGGAAGTCAATCACCAGCGACATCCAGAACCTCGACGGCGTGCAGCGAACGACGACCTGCCTCGCCGTCAACCTGGCCTGAGAGCGACCCTAACTCAAGCGTTCGGGCGGCGGGTCGCGCGTTCTGATATTGTCACGTGGGCCCGGACCCAGCCTCGCGGTTCGCACAAGCAAGGAGTCTCCCCAGATGTCTTCCGACCGTGCTGAGTCGCCCAAGGACTGTGCTCACCACTGGGTCCTGCCGCGACCGGGCGGCCCTACGAGCAACGGGATCTGCAAGTTCTGCGGCGCGGAACGCCAGTTCTCCAACACCACCGCCTCTGGCTGGGTCGCCCGCACGGCAGCGCGTCCAAAGTAGCCCGACGCCCGACCACACCGCTCCAGCGCCTCTCGACGGACGGTCATTCGGCAGGCTGAACCTGCCGCCGCACGCCCGTACACTGCGTCCGTGACGAACGACGACGCGACCTCCGGCCCGACCACGACCGGCACGCGCAGCATCCTCCCGGCCGACATGATCTCGGTCGAGGATGCCCGCGCGCGCATCCTCGGACAGTTCCACACGCTCGAGGCGAGCGACGCGCCCCTGCTCGACGCCGGTGGCGGAGTTTCCGTGCTCGGCCAGGTGCTGGCCGAGGATGTCTACGCGACGTTCAGCATCCCCCCGCTCGCCAACACCGCGATGGATGGCTACGCCGTGCGCGCGGCGGACACCCGCGGCGCGACGTACGACGCACCGCTCGAACTCGCCGTCGTCGGCTATCTGGCCGCCGGCACGGTCTACGACGGCCGGGTCGAAGCCGGTCAGGCGGTGCGCATCATGACCGGCGCACCGATGCCCGCCGGCGCCGACGCGGTCGTTCCGTTCGAGGAGACCGACGAGCAGGAGCACGGTCGCTGGGACGATCGCCCGCGCGAGCGCGTGCGAATCGACGCCGCGGCGAAGCCCGGCGCCAACGTGCGCGAAGCCGGCGAGGACGTCCGTGACGGCGATCGCGTGCTCACGCGCGGGACCGTGCTCCAGCCCGCGCAGGTCGGCGTGTTCGCGTCGCTCGGGCGCGCGACGGCGAACGTATACCGCCGCCCCGTGGTCGCCATCCTCTCGACCGGCGACGAACTGCTGCGTCCCGGTCAGCCGCTCACGCCCGGAAAGATCTACGACTCGAACGCGTTCTCGCTCGCAGCCCAGGTGCAGTCCTTCGGCGGGATCCCTCGCGTACTCGACGTCGCGCTCGACACGGTCGAGGCGCTGACCGCGCGCATTCACGAGGGTCTCGCCGGCGCCGACATGCTGATCACCTCCGCCGGCGTCTCGCGCGGCGACTTCGACGTGGTGAAGACCGTGCTCGCGAGTGAGGGTGAGGTCGCGTTCTGGACGGTGCGCATGAAGCCGGGCAAGCCGCTCGCGTTCGGCGTGTTCCGGGGCCCCAACGGTCCGGTGCCGCACCTCGGGCTGCCCGGCAACCCCGTGTCCGCGATGATGACGTTCGAACTCTTCGGGCGGCCGGCGATCTTCCAGATGCTCGGCAAGCCCGACGCGTGGCCGCGGCCGACCGTACGGGCCGTGGCGGCGGACGCCATTCGCAACACGGACGGGCGGCGCTTCTTCGCCCGCTGCGTCGTGTCCGAGGAGGCCGGCCGCTGGGTTGCTCGCCTGACCGGCCCCCAGAGCTCGGGCATGCTCACGTCGATGTCGCTGGCGAATGGCTACGCCGTCTGCCCGGAGGATCGCGACGTGATCGCGCCCGGCGAGGAGTGCGAAGTGATTCTCGTCGACCGTGAAGCGCCGGTGCCGGCAAGCGTGCGGAACCGCTCCTAGTGCCCGCTGTGCTGCGTGTGGTGGGACCCCCCGGCTCCGGCAAGACGCTGCTGATCGTGTCGCTCGTGGAGGCCCTGCGCACGCGTGGCTACCGCATCGCGACGGCTGTCCGCCGCGAATCGATTGAGGCGAGCCTGCTCGATGCCGATGCCTCGCGCCAGCTGGATGCCGGCGCTGCCGCAACCGTGATCGTGCTGTCGAACGGCGGCCGCGTGACGCTCGAACGCACGATGGCGCTGCCGAGCCTCAGCTCGGTCGTGATGTCGATCGACCCGAGCGTGGACCTGCTGATCGCCGAGGGGTTCGAGGACGCGGGCTACCGCGCCGTCGAGCTCTCTCCGCCGGGTGCCCCGGCGCTCGCGACGATGCCGCCGGATCTGCTGGCCGTGGTTGCCTCGCACGACATCGCCGGTGCATTCGCCACGTTCGGTCCCGGCGAGACGAACGGGATCGCGGACCTCGTCGAGCAGGAGCTGCTCGACGCGCGCGCTGATGTCGAACTGTCGCTGGCCGTGGACGAGCAGCCGGTGGAGACGATGGGCTTCGTGCGCGACATGATCGCGCGACCGGTGCTGACGATGGTCGAGCAGCTCAAGGGCATCTCTCGCCCGACGTCGATCCGGCTGCACATTCGGCGTCGCCGGGACGACTGACGCCGGCGTCCCCGCTCCCCGTGCGCCCGCGCTCAGCGTGCGCGCACGACGTCGCAGACTAAGTACCGAACCACGTCGCTCGCCGCGCACGATAGCTCTCCGCTGAGAGCCGCATCAGCAGGTCGTCGTGCCAGCGGCCGGCGATGAAGGAGCGGTCGCGCTGACGGGCGTATGTGACATACCCGCAGTTCTCATAGCAGTGGATGGCGCGTGCATTACTCGCCAGCACGCGCAGATCGACGCGCGGGACGGCGAGCGACTCGAAGGCGTGCCGAGCCACCAGGCGTGTGACCTCGGTGCCCACACCGCGATCGCGATCGCCCGGCGCAAAGATGCCGATTGCGAAGCGGATCGTGCTCCCCGCGCGTGCGGCCGCGTCGAGCCGCGCCTCGCCGATCAGCCGCTCGTGTTGTTCGATTACCCAGCGCAGGGAGTCGGGAAACGAGGCGTACCAGCGGCGCGCATCCTCCGCACTGAAGCCGGTCGCGCGATCGGGGTCTCCGCCGTTCAGCCGCACGTACTCGGCGTCCCGGCCGAGGGCGAGCCGGGCGTCGCGATCCGTCGGGCGAAGCGGCCGCAGCCGCACAAGCGCGCCTTCGATCACGGGAGCGGGTGAGCGGGTCGTCATGCGTCGATCGTAGGTCGCCTGCGCGGCAGGCTCGACGGCTGCGGATGTGCTCAGATGATCGCCTCGAAGCCGCGGTACTCCCCCGTCGGCTCCTCCCAGCGGTACGAGACATTCTCGACCCGGCTCATCGCCGGCCCCTCCCGCAGCTGCTCGACGAACTGTCGCAACGTCGCCTCGTCAGACTCGCCGACCACCTCGACGCGACCGTCCGGGAGGTTCTTTGCGTAGCCCTCGACGTTCAGCCGCACGGCGATGTCCGCGCAGAACGCGCGGTAGCCGACGCCCTGCACACGACCCCTGGCGAGCGCCACGATCTGCATCTGCTTACGACGAGGGCCCGCCATCGTTAGCCCCGCACCAGCTCGCGCACGACGCGCTCGACGAGCTCCGGCGGCACGTCGCCGCGTACGACGGCACGGCCGGCGCCCTCGAGCAGCGCGAAACGGAACTGTCCGCGCTCGATCTTCTTATCGAGACGCATGGCCGCCAGCACCGCTGCCGGGTCGGTACCGGCGGCGTCCGTCGGTAGCCCGTACGCCCGCAAGAGGTCGCTCTGTTCGTCCACGAACTCACGGCTCACGAGCCCGAGCTCCGCCGATAGCCGCGCCTCGCCCGTCATGCCGATTGCGACGGCTTCGCCGTGCAGGTACCGCTCGAAGCCGCCGACCGTTTCCACCGCGTGGCCGATCGTGTGTCCGTAGTTGAGGATCGCGCGCACGCCCTGCTCCGTGGGATCGCTCGAGACGATCAGCGCCTTCAGCCGCGACGATCGCGCGATCACGCTCGTCAGCAGTTCGAGGTCGGGATCGCCGCTGGAGAGTCGCGTCGCCGCGCCGCGCAGGGTCTTCAGCAGGATCGGGTCGAGGATCAACGCGTGCTTGATCACCTCCGCGAAGCCCTCGTTGTACGCGCGGCGCGGCAGCGTGCGCAGCGTCGAGACGTCCGAGATCACCGCCCGTGGCTGGTGGAAGGCGCCGACGAGGTTCTTCCCCGCAGGCAGATCGACCGCGACCTTGCCGCCGATCGCGGCGTCGTTCATCGCGAGCACGGATGTCGGCAACTGAATCAGCGGCATGCCGCGCAGATAGGTCGCTGCGGCGAAGCCGGCGAGGTCGCCCACCACGCCGCCGCCGAGCGCGAGCACGAGGTCGCGCCGCTCGGCCCGCTCCTCCGCCAGCCAGCGATAGAGCTCCTCGGCGACGCGGGGCGACTTCGACGCCTCACCCGCGGGAACCACGTACGACGCCCCTGCGATGCCCGCCGTATCGAGCGCCTCGGCGACCGTGCGGCCGTGCTGCTCGATCACGCTCGCGTCTGAAACGAGGAAGACGCGTCGGTCGGTCAGTTCGAGCTGGCGCAGCCGCTCGGGGAGCCGCTCGAGCTCGCCGGCGCCCACCCAGATCGGGTACCGCTCCTGGCCCGTGTCGACGACCGCGGCCGGCCCCCGCGCGGGTTCCGGCGACGCCAGCCGGTCCAATCGCGATGGCGAGGCGAGCCGCGTCTCGGCGTCGGCCGCCCAGCCGTTGAGGATGCGGCGCACCGCCGCGTCGACGGCGTCGCGCTCCTGCATGGGGACCCAGAGGTCCGCGTGGTTGTAGAACGGCCGGCGCTCGCCATCGAGCTCGGCGAGCCGCTCCTCGAGGCGCGCGGCGTCCTCCCCGAGCAGCGGGCGATGCAGCTCGTTCCCACCAGCGCGCACGCGCGCCGCGATCTCGCTCTCGGTCGCGTCGAGGTAGCAGATGTAGCCGCGCTCGCCCAGCGCACGTCGTGAGCGCGCGTCCAGAAACGCACCGCCGCCGGTGGCGATCACGGCGGGGACGCGCGTCGCGATGTCGGCGATCACCGCGGCCTCGACTTCGCGGAACGGTGCCTCGCCGCGGTCGGTGATCAGCGCTGCCGGCGTGAGCCGCTCGCGTTCGGTGATCACGTCGTCGGTGTCGATGAACGGCCATCCGAGGCGCTCGGCGAGCGCGCGACCAACGGTGGACTTGCCGACGCCGGAGAGTCCGATCAGGACGATCTGTTGCACCGTCACTGCGCGTTGCCGCTCGGCTCAGGAGCGCGATCGGGCTCGCGCGGTCCCACCGTTCGCATGAACGCCTCGCAGTTCCGCCGCAGTTCGTCGACATGATCGCCGCCGAACTTCTCGAGCACCGCGTCGGCGAGCACGATCGCGACCATGGCCTCGCCGACGACCCCGCCGGCCGGGACGACGCACGCGTCGGAGCGCTCGTAGAAGGACGTCGTCTCGCGCCCGGTGAGCAGATCAGCGGTGGGCATGCGCTGCGGCACGGTCGAGATCGGCTTGAGCGAGCCGCGCACGACCACGTCCTCGCCGTTGGTCATGCCGCCCTCGAGCCCGCCCGCGCGGTTCGTCGCGCGCTCCCAGCGGCGGCGTTCCCACGCGTCCGCCGGCAGGATCACGTCCTGGACCTGCGAACCGCGCAGCCCGGCGCCGGCGAAGCCGTCGCCGATCTCCACCGCCTTCACTGCGTTGATCGACATGATCGCGTACGCGAGCCTGGCGTCGAGCTTGCGGTCCCAGTGCACATGACTCCCCAGTCCGAACGGCACGCCACTGGCGCGCACCTCGAAGACGCCGCCGATCGTGTCGAGCGCCTCTTTCGTGCGATCGATCTCCGCGATCATCGCGGCCTCGGCCGCGCGATCGGCGACGCGCACCGGCGAGGCATCGACCGCGTCCCAGTCGATGCGCGCGGGCACCTGGGCGTGGACCGTGCCCACGCTCAGCGTGTGCGAGTGAATGGCGATGCCGATCTCCGCGAGCAGCGCCCGCGCGATCGCACCGACGGCGACGCGTGCCGCGGTTTCGCGCGCACTCGAGCGCTCAAGGATCGGACGCACGTCGTCGAACCCGTACTTCTGCGTCCCGGCGAGGTCGGCGTGGCCGGGCCGCAGCAACGTGACGCGCTCGACCTCTTCGGTCACAGCCTCCACGGCCATGCGCACGCGCCAGTTCGCGTTTTCGTGATCCTTGTTCGGCATCGAGAGCGCGATCGGTGACCCGATCGTCTTGCCGTGCCGCACCCCGCTGATGATCTCGGCGTGATCCTGCTCGATCTGCTGGCGACGCCCGCGACCGTACCCGCCCTGGCGGCGCCGCAGATCGTCGGCGATCCGCGCTTCGGTCAGCGGCAACCCGGCGGGCACGCCTTCGACCACAGCGACGAGGCCCTTGCCGTGGGACTCGCCGGCGGTCAGGAAGCGGAAGTTGCTCACGAGTGGCGATCCCGCTCCGGCGTGCTGCGCAGCGCCTCTTCGGCGGCGCGCACCGCTGCGACCTCGGCCTCGCTGATCAGCGCGTCGGCGTCCGGATCGACCCCGACGTCACCGTGTGCCTCCGCGACCTGCCAGTCGCCGAGCAGGTCGTCGATCTCGGCATCCCAGTCCACGCCGGTCACGGTCGCTCGCGTGGCCCGCGCGCTGAGCACGCACATCGATTCCGATGCGCCACCAGGAGTGCGGTACTCGGTGTAGACGTCCACCTGCACCTCGCGGAACTGCACGTACGGAACGTCGTAAAAGAGCCGCTCGGCCATGCGCACGGCGGCACGCCGCGCCACCGTCGCGATCGACCCGACCTCGACGCGGCTGCCGGCGACCACGCGGACGTCCGGGTCCGCGATTAGAGACACGCGCCCGCGATCGCGGTCCGCGGCGACGATCGCCGCGGTGTGCAGCGCGCGCCAGTCCACGGGCGGCATGCCGCGCGGAGGACGAGTGTTGCGCCATGCTTCGAACGTGTTCTCCAGCTGATCGGAGAGCGCCTCACGGTCGCCGTCGGCGATCACCTCGCGCCACTTGCGGGCGGCGAACATCGCCTGCACCACCATGAAGCCCATGAGCAGCGTGAAGAGGAGGATCAACACCATTGCGAGTCCGAGACCCATCGCCCCCTCCTTCTTCAGCCCGCCGGCATGGTCGCCGAGCGCGGCGACCCTCAGTTTCTGCGTGCGCCGGACTCCCGTCGAGTCACCCCGCGACCGCGGCCCGTGCCGCGGCAAACATTACGTCAAGCGGTGCCTCGTGCCCCGTCCACAGCGTGAACGACGCTGCGCCCTGGTGCACGAGCATGCCCAGTCCATCGCTGGCGCGCGCCCCTGCAGCCATGGCGGCGCGCACGAACGGAGTGGGTTCGCGTCCGTAGACGAGATCCAGCACGATCTGATCGCGCACGAAGAGCTCGGTCGGGATCGGACTGAGCTCTGCGCCGGGCGAGTGCGGGAGCCCGAGCGAGGTGGCCTGGATCACGATCTCTGCAGCGCCCATTGCGTCGCGCAGCGGCGCGGAGGTCACGTCCAGCGCGCACACGTCGATCGCGAGCTCATCCCCGCCGAGCGCGACGAGCGCGCGCGCGCGCTCGATCGTGCGGTTCGCGATCGTGACATGGCCCGCGCGGCCCTCGCGCATCGCGACGACG
>JAQBZW010000120.1 GCA_027622315.1 Chloroflexota bacterium
GGGCGATCAAGGCGAGCGCGCGGATCGCGAGCGCGGCGTCCCGCAGCGCTCCCGCCGTGCGCGTGGCGACCGCGAGGCTGTCGCAGCGCAACGCCAGCGTGTGCGTGGCCGCCGGCAGCGGCGCGAGCTTGAAGGAGGCTTCCACGATCACGCCGAACGCGCCGAGCGCGCCGGTGTGCAGCCGATGCATGTCGTAGCCGCTCACGTTCTTCACGACGCGTCCGCCGGACTTCGCCAGCGAGCCGTCGGGGAGCGCGACCATCAGGCCGATCACGGTGTCGCGAATGCCGGGCGTCTGCCCGCGCCACGCCCCCGGCCGGGCCGTCGCCAGCATGCCGCCGATCGACACGTGATCGCTGGGTGGCGGGTCGACCGGCAGGTACTGGCCGTGTTCGCCGAGCGTTTCCTGCAGCTGCCCGAGCGTCATGCCGGCCTCGACTGTGATCGTGAGGTCCTCCGGCACGTATTCGACGACGCGGTGCAGTCCACGCATGTCGAGCGCGACGTCGTAGCGATCGAGCGGTCGCCCGTAGGTGAGCGCGGTGCGACTGCCGAGCGGCACGACCACCAGATCGTGCTCGGCTGCGGTGTGCAGCACGGCGGCCGTCTCCCGCCGATCGGAGGGGCTGAAGGCGATGCGCGGCAGCAGGCCGTCGAGCGGGAAGTCATGCGCCTCGCGCTCCGTGTCCGACGGGACGCGATGACGCAGTGCGGCGAGTGCGGTGTCCGTGGTCACGACGCGCTCAGACGTAGACGCCGGGGACGGCGAGCGCGCGCTGGAAGTCCGCGGCATGGCCGGCTCCGCAACCGTGCCCGGAGGGAAGCACCTTGCACGGGTTGAACTGATCGGCACCGCCGAAGGCGGCGCGCACGCGAGACATCGCGTCGAGATCGGCGGGCGAGAAGATCCACTCCATGTACGACCGCTTCTCGGAGCCGATGCCGTGCTCGCCGGTGATCGAGCCCCCGGCGTCCACGCAGACGCGCATGATCTCGCCACCGAGCTCGAGCACGCGATCGGTCGCGCCCGGCTCGTCCGGGTCGAACATGATGTTGGGGTGCAGGTTGCCGTCGCCGGCATGGAAGATGTTCGCGCAGCGGAACCCGTAGCGCGCCGACAACTCCATGACCTTACGCATCACCTGGGGCAGCCGCGTGCGCGGAACCACGCCGTCGAGCAGGTAGAAGGCGGGCGAGACGGCGCCGATCGCGCCGATGCCGGCCTTCCGGCCCTCCCACAGCCGCTCCCGCTCCACGGCCTCCTCAGCGACGCGCACCTCGCGCGCGCCCTGCTCGCGACAGGCGTCGATCACCGCTGCGGCCTCGTACGCGACGCCCTCGGCCAGGCCCTCGACCTCGATCAGCAGGACGGCCCCCGCGTCGAGTGGGTAACCGGCGTGCACGCGCGGCTCGACGATGCGGATGATCTCCTGGTCGAGCATCTCCAGCGCGACCGGGATCACGCCCCGGCGGATGATCGCCGAGACGGCCTCTGAGGCCGCGTCCACCGAGTCGAAGATGCCGAGCATGGTGCGCACGGCCGCCGGGAGCGGCATCAGGCGCACGCAGATCTTCGTGACGATGCCGAGCGTGCCTTCGGAGCCGACGAAGAGGCCACGCAGGTCTGGTCCGGGCATGTCCGGCAGCCGACCGCCCAGCCATGTCAACCGGCCGTCCGGGAGGGCTACTTCGAGGCCGTAGACGTGGCTCACGGTCGAACCGTGCGCGAGCGTGTGCGGTCCGCCGGAGTTGTTCGCGACGTTGCCGCCAAGCGTGCAGATGCGCTGGGAGGAGGGGTCGGGCGCATACAGCAGCCCGTGCTTCGCGACCGCCGTCTGGAGGTCGAGGTTGATCACACCCGGCTCGACGATCGCGATGCGATTCGCGGCGTCGATCTCCACGATGCGGTTCATGCGCGTCAGCGCGACGACGATCCCGCCGCGCACAGGTACGGTGCCGCCGGCAAGCCCCGTGCCCGAGCCGCGCGGGACCACGGGCTGGTCGTACTCACGCGCCACGCGTACGACGGCCGCCACTTCCTCGGCGGTGTCCGGGAAGACGACGACGTCCGGGAGCGCGCGCTCGATCGTAGCGTCGTATTCGTAGACGAGCAGATCCTCCGGCGCGAAGAGGACATTGCGCTCGCCAACCGCCCGCTGAAGGTCGCGGACCAGCGGGCTGATCAGGTTCGTCGGCATCGTGGCGCGAGTGTAGCATCGGCCTTGGTTGGCATCCGGGAGCGTGCACAAGGGGCGGGAGACGGCATGGACGTGCGGGGCAAGGTGGCGGTGGTGACCGGCTCGTCGGCCGGCGTGGGGCGAGCGACCGCAGAGCTGCTCGCCCGGCTCGGCGCGAAGGTGGTCGTGAACTATGCGCGCTCCGCGCACGACGCCGAGGAGACCGTGCGGGGCATCCGCGACAGCGGAGGTGTCGCGCACGCCTTCCAGGCGGATGTGCGCGAAGACGCCCAGTGCCGTGCGTTGATCGACAGCGCCGTCTCCACGTATGGCTCGCTCCACATCCTTGTGAACAACGCCGGCATGACGCGCTTCATCGCCCACTCCGATCTCGAGGCGGTCACCGAAGAGGTGTGGGACGAGATCATGGGCGCGAACGTGCGCGGCACCTTCAACTGCACGCGCGCCGCGGCCCCGCACATGAAGGCCGCGGGCGAGGGTGCGGTCGTGAACGTCGCCTCGGTCGCGGGCATCGGCGGTGGGGGCTCGTCCATCCCGTACGGCGCGTCGAAGGCGGCGATCATCAACATGACGCGTTCGCTCGCGCGCACGCTCGGGCCCGAGATTCGCGTGAATTGCATCGCGCCCGGCTTCATCGAAGGCCGCTGGCTGCGCGGCGGCATGGGTGACGACCGCTACGAGGAGACCAAACGCGGGGTCACGGAACGGGCGCCGCTGCGGGCGGTCGCGAGCCCGGAGGCATGCGCGGATGCGATCTACGCGCTGATCGGGCACGGCGTGCACGTGACCGGACAGACCCTCGTTGTCGATGGCGGCGCCACGCTGTGATCGCCGCGTGACGGAACCGCCGGACACGCACGACCGCGGCGGCGACGCCGCGGCGCGCCCCGGCTCGTTTCTGGCGGGCATCGATCTCGACGCGGCTCGTGACGGGCTGGAGGCGGCCGTGCGCGCCGCCAACGACGCGATCCGTGCGGTCGTCGGACAGGACTCCGTCCGCGTCGGCTACAAGCCCGGCGAGGGCCCCGTCACCGAAGCCGATCACGCCGCGGACGACGTCCTTCACCAGCGGCTGATGCCGCTGATCGAGGGTGCGCATTGGCTCTCCGAGGAGTCGTCGCAGGTCGCTCCGCTGATCCGCGGCGAGCCGACCTGGGTCGTCGACCCGCTCGACGGGACGCGCGAGTTTCTGCGTGGCCTGCCCGAGTTCGGGGTGTCCGTGGGGCTGTTCGTGGACGACAGGCTCGTCCTCGGTGCGGTGGGACTGCCACCCGAGGAGGTCGTGCTCTCCGGCATCATCACCGCCGATCGGCGGGAGGCGCGGCGGGACGGGGTGCCGCTGCCCCCGCTTGGCGACGACGGCGAGGTGCGACGCGTCGTGGTCTCGCGACACGACTTCGAGTGGCGAGAACTGCAGTTCCAGATCCCGTATGACGTATATCCGTGCGGCTCTGCCGCGGTGAAGCTCGTGCATGCCGCGACCGGTCAGGCGGATGTCTACTTCTCGACGGGCCCGCGCTCCGTGTGGGACGTGGCCGGCGGCGCGGCAGTGCTACAGGGGGTGGGCGGCGAGCTGCTGATGGTCAACGGCGAATCGCTCGTGCTCTCGCCGCAGCAGATACGCATTCCCCCGTACACGGCGGGGTCCGCAGCGGCGGGGCGCACACTGCTCGAGCGACTGGGCGCGCGTCTGTAGGTCGGGCGTACCCGAGTCCGGGGATAAAACGAAGTGGCCGTCCTTCGGTAGAAGGACGGCCACTTCGTTGCGTAACCGCCCTGCAGTGGCGGTTCGCTTGACCTGAAGCTACTTCCGCTTGGGAGCGGGCTTCGACGGGGCCTTCTTGGCCGGCATCGCCTTCGCGGGGGCGGCCTTTGCCGGAGCAGCCTTCTTCGTCGTGGCCAAGTTGCGTTCCTTTCAGCATCTGGGCTGTCTGTGAGGGAGAAATGTCGAGGGGCCCTCTCCCTGCTCAGTGAAAATAACGAAGCGATTTCCTATGTGGTTGCATTTGCATGCGGGTTCGCCCGAAAAATCCGAAGAAATTTTCCAGACGACCAACGACCGTCGTTAGCTGACGGGCGATTCCCCGGGATCTCCTGCTCCGTTGGTGCCGGGTAAGGTCGAGCGCAGCGCTGAGATCACCCACAGCGGATCGGCCCCGGCCGGCGAGCGGTCGATGAACGCGGGCTCGTCGAATCCGCCCGCGAGGGCGAAGTACGAGCCCACGAGCCGGATCCGATCTGCGGGCGGCAGCGACTGCCAGACGGCGACCGCCTTCGTCGGAAACATGCGATGCGAGCAGGCAACGAGCGCCAGTCCTCCCGGCCGCAGCACCCGCCGGATCGAGGCGAACACGGGCACAGGCCGCGTCAGGTACTGGATGGAGACGGCGTTGAGCACGACGTCAAAGGACGCGTCGGCGTAGGGCAACTCGGGGTCGCGGTTCAAGTCGTGCACGTTGTAGTCGCTCAGGCGCGGGTTCTGCGCGAGCTCTTCCTCGTTCATGCCGAGTCCTGCCACCCGGCCGTACGCGATCTCATCGGGCAGGTGCGAGATCCACGACGACATGAGATCGAGCACCTCCGCCCCGGGCGGGATCACCTCCCGGTAGAGGGCCGTCAGCGCGTCGATCGTCGCGTCGTCGATGTGGGTCACGAAGCGCGGTTGCCAGTAGAAGAGGTCGTCCGCGGATTCGTCCTGGCGACGAAAGAAGTGCGCCGGGAACTCTGCCTCGTTCGTCATCGGCCCGACCTCCGCAGCTGGCCGGCTAGCCGCTGCCGACGGGCGCGAGCCGAGCCGCCAGCTCGGCGAGGTCGCGGATGCGCGCGATCCGGCCGTCGAAGGGCAGGTCACGGTTCTTCGGCCAGTCGCGCAGGTAGACGGCCACGGACGACCGCTGCGCGAGCAGCTGGGCTGTGCGCGGATCGTCGTCCACGTGTCCGACCGCCGCGAGGTCCTCGATCGCGCGCAGCTTGAAGTGAGGGCTGCGCAGCGGGCCGTCGTTGATCACGATGCGATCGATGTACGGGCGCAGCCCGTGCCGCCGCAGCCAGCGTTCGGGCGACGAGCGGCGCCCCGTGAGCACCACGAGCCGGCGCACGCGTGACAGCGTCGCGAGGGCGACACCGGCTTCCGGGAGCGGGCGGCGCAGGTCATAGCGGAGGCGGTCCCACGGCTCGGCGATCAGGCGCGGCCACACCCGTGCGCGGCGCGGCGGGGCTTCGGGATCGAGGAACCCGCGGTGGATGCCGACGTTCCGCCCGAGGATCGGCGAACAGATCACCCCGTCGAAGTCGAGCGTCAGCAGCGGGAGCGCGTCGCGGGCGGGCGCGAAGTCCGTCACCGGTGGCGTGGCGGGCTCACAGGCGCGCGGGCGGCGCCGGCGGCGGCGCCGGTGGGATCCCGGGCGGTGTCGGGGCCGGTGCGGAAGGCATGGTCACGTGGGGCGCATGGCCGGTCGCCGCGCGATCCGGGCGCGCTTGCACCTCTGCGGCGAAAGCATCCAGGCGGTCCTCCACCCGGTGGTAGATCGTGTCCACGGGGAACTCGCCGTTCGCACCCCGTTCGCCGGCGGGGATGCCGGTCAGCAGCTCGATGCCCTCTTCGATCGTCGAGACCGCCCAGATGTTGAAGCGCCCGTCCGCGACGGCCTGACGCACTTCCGATCGCACCGTGAGGTGCGGCACGTTTGCGGCCGGGATCATCACCCCCTGGCGACCGTTCAGGCCGCGCTGGAGGCAGATCTCGAAGAAGCCCTCGACCTTCGCGTTGGCCCCGCCGATCGGCTGCACGCGACCGAGCTGATCAACCGACCCCGTGACGGCGACGCCCTGGTCGATCGGTGCCTCGGCGAGCGCCGACAGCAGCACATAGAGCTCGGTCGACGATGCAGAGTCGCCGTCGATCTCGCCGTACTGCTGCTCGAACGTGAGGCTCGCCGCCAACGCGCTGGACTTCGCCTGTCCGAAGCGGTGGGTGAGGAAGCCGCGCAGGATCAGGAACCCCTTGTTGTGGATCTTGCCGGCCATGTCGCTGTCGCGGTCGATCATGACGATCGAGCCGCTGCCGGCCGAGGTCACGCAGGTGATGCGGGAGGGCCGTCCGAACTGGATGTCCCCGAGGTCGTAGACCGCGAGCGCGTTGATCTGGCCAACCTGCTGCGACTCCACATCGACGTAGATCTCGCCCCGATCGATCGCGTCCTTGATGCGGTCGCGGATCAGGGACGAGCGGTAGATCCGCTCTTCCAGCGCACGTTCGACATGACGCGCCTCGACCGTGTCCGACTGCTCGGCCGCGGCCCAGTACTCGGCCTGCCGCACCACATCCAGGAAGTCGCCGAGGTTTGCGCTGAGCCGCGTCTGATCCTCCACCATGCGGGACGAATACTCGATCAAAGCGGCCACCGCGGCGGCGCTGAAGCAGCGCATGTCTTCGCTCACGCACTGCGCGTTGATGAAGTTCGCGATGCCATGAATGTTGTCGGGCGTGCGTTCGACGTCGATCTCGAAGTCGGCCTTCACACGAAAGAGCTCCCGAAACTCCGGGTCGTAGCGGTAGAGCAGCGCGTAGAGCGCGCCGTCACCGACGATCACGACCTTCGTGTCGAGCGGCATCGGCTCCGGCCGTAGCCCGAGCGTGGGCACGAGCCCGTACGCCTCTGCGATGTTCTCGATCGCGAGTTCGCCGCCGGCGAGCGCGCGCTTGAGCGCATCGAGGGTGGTCGGTTGCGTGAGCAGATCGCGCAGGCGGAGCACGATGAAGCCCCCGCTCGCGTGTGCGAGCGAGCCTGCCTTCACCATCGTGTGGTCGGTGACCACAGCGCCGAACTGACTCTGGTACTCGATCCGCCCGAGCAGGTTGTAGTAGGTCGGGTGGCGCTCGCGAATGACGGGCGCACCCGCCTGTGGATCGTTCGAGACGATGACGTTCACTTCGTAGCGGCGGGTCGGGGGACCGCCCTGCGGTGCCGTCAGGCCGGGGATCCCCACCGGTGCAGGGGCCGCGGGGCCCTGCCGAAAGCGATCGCGCTCGTGCAGCATGTCGGCGCGGGTGGCCTCGAAGAACGCACGAATCTCGGCATCAGCGGCGCCCCACTGCGCGAGCACCGGGCCGAAGATCTCGTCGAGCGCGGCCCCCGCGATCTCCTCGTCGAGCTGCACGACCTGCGCCTGCGCGCCGCGCTCGATGCCGCGCATGCGCAGCAGCATGTCCTGCACGACCTGCTCCAGCTGATGGCCCTGCTCCTGGATGGCGTTGCGGCGCTCTTCGCTCAACGCCGCGAACTGCTCCTCGGTCGCAGGCTGGCCCTCGACCAGGGGCGCCGAGTTGATCCCGGCCGGTGTGAACTGGAGGTAGAAGCCGAAGTCGCGCGCGCGCTCCTGCAGCTGCTGGATGAGCGCCGCGCGCTGCTGTTCGATCGCGGTGCCGAGCTGCTGTTGACGGCGGGCGTAGGCGTCGGATTCGAACGCGGCCCGGAGCTCTCGTGCGGCCGCGCTGACCGCGAGCTCGACCGCGGCCGCGAACAGCCGCCCGACGCCGGCGGGCAGCGAGATGCCGATCGGCTGATCCGGATCGTCGAAGTTGTGGACATACAGCCAGTCCGGCGGGGCGGGCATCTGCGCCGCGCGACGGCGCAGGAAGGACTCCACGATCGTGGATTTGCCGATGCCGTCTGGGCCGGCCGCGAAGAGGTGGTAGCCCGGCCCCATGCCGAGCCCGAACTCGATCGCGCGGACGGCGCGCTCCTGGCCGAAGATCGCCTCGAAGGCCGGGATCTCATCGGTGCGACCGAAGCGCAGGCTCGCGGGATCGCACTGGGCCGAGACCTGATCTGCCGTCAGGCGATGTGCATCCCTGATTCCCGGCACCTCGGCTCCATTCTCGCGGGTGGAAGAACAGGATCGTAGCACGCGGTCCCGGTTCATCCCCCGCGACGCTCGGGCCCTCCGAGCCGGGTTGTCTACCCCCCGGCGGCGCCCGCCGGCACGCGTGCGTCCCCGATCGCGAGCGCGACGAGCGCGGCTGCGCCGGGCGCGGGCTCGGCGCTGAGAATCGCCCGCGCGACCTCCCCCGCCTCGGTGCCGAAGCGACTATTCGTGAGCGTGACGAACTTGGCGGCGATGTCTTGCTCTCCGATCCCGCTCTCGGGATCGCCGGCGGGGTGATCGACGCGCGCGCTGACGACCGAGCCGTCGCTCATGGTCACGGTCACCACGCTCGGCCAGGCGCGCGGATAGAGCGCGTCCAGCTCGGCGTCGGTGGTGAAGCGCACGCGTTCGGCGAGGGCGAGCGTGCCGGCATCGACGATTGACTCGTCGGTGAAGCGCCGGGGTGCGAGATCACCGTGCATGAGCGCGCTGGCTACGCAGAAGGGCAACGAGAATTTCGCCGCGTACGGGGTCGTGGGCCCCATGCCCTCGAGCAGTCCGAGCGCCTGTGTGTATAGGCGCACGTCCACGCGCGCGATCGTCTCGGGGCGGAGGCTGTGCTTCGCGCGCAGCTCGAGCGCGGCGTCGACGGCGGAGTGCGTGTGCCGGCACGAGGCGTGGACCTTGAACGAGACGCCCGTGATTCGCCAGGCCGCCATGTGCGGGTCGAGCCCGTCCGTCAGCCGCTCGCTGCGCGGGTCTGACGACATCGCTGCGAGCAGCCCCTTCGGACCTTCGAGCACGCGGGTAGCAGCGGTGAAGCCGCGCGCGGCCAGCAGCGCAGCGAGTATGCCGTCATGCGCGGCCTTCGCCGGGTGCAGCTGCTTCGACATCGCGCCGTCGGCGAGGAACTCCCACAGCCCGGCCGACATCGTGCCGGCGCTGCCGAGCGCGCGCTGCGCCGCGTCAACGTCGAGGCCGGCGAGTCGCGCCGCGGCGGCCGCGGCGCCGAGCACGCCGGCCGTGCCGGTCGTGTGCCAGTGCTCGTAATGGCTCGGGCCGAGCGCCTCGCCCACGCGGATACTCACCTCGTACCCGATCGCGATCGC
>JAQBZW010000121.1 GCA_027622315.1 Chloroflexota bacterium
AGGGGCCGCACGCCTTGCTGGTCACCGACGTCACGCCGAGTGGGGCCGCCGAGCAGGCCGGGCTGATCCCCGGCGACATCCTCGTCGCCGTCGACGCGGCGGCCGGGGACGTGGATGCGTTGCACACCGCGCTGCGACGGTTGCGCGCGGGCGCGCCCGTCCGCATCGAGCTCTTGCGCGGCGGAGAGCGGCGTACGCTCGAAGTCGTCGCCGCCGCGGCCTGACCGTGGGGCGCGTGCGGCGCGCCGCGAGAGGAAGCATCGCGTGGTCGAGCGACTGAGCGTGCTCGTCTTCGCGCGCTATCCGGCCGTTCGCGCCGGATTACGCGAGCTGCTGGTCGCTGCCGGGCTGGACGTGGTCGACGAGATCGGCGCGAACGAGCCGGCCGCGCCGATCGCCGCGGCGGACGTGCTCGTCGCCGATCTCGCCGGTCCCGCGAGCGGTGGGAGTGCGGACGACGGCGTGGATGCGTTCGTGGACGCCATCGCGGCCGATCTGCCCGCGGTCTACCTCCTCGACCCCGCCGCGGTGATCGCGCTTGGCGACGACGACGAGCCGGCCCGCGGCTGGCTGCCACGGGACGCGGACGGCGAGCACATCGCCGCCGCAGCCCGCGCGGTGGCCGCCGGCATGATCGTGATCGATCCACTCTTCCTGCGCGCACGCGAGGGCGCCGCGACCGTCTCCGTGGTCGATGCCTTCCGCGAACGCCGCACGGGGCCTGCCGCGTCGCTCACGGACCGCGAGCTCGATGTACTGCGGCTTGTCGCGTCGGGGCTGCCAAACAAGGGCATCGCGCTCACGCTCGGCATCAGCGAGCACACGGTGAAGTTCCACCTCGGCTCCGTGCTCGCCAAGCTCGACGCGCATTCCCGCACAGAGGCCGTGACGATCGCCGCGCGCACGGGTCTACTCGCGCTGTAACCCTCAGCCGGCGCTCGGGGACCCTCACCCCCAACTCCGCTCCCTCTGAGCGCGCTACTGGCCCGACGCGCCCATGCCTCGCGCGAGGGAGCGGGGAGTCCGATCGGGCGGGGTTCCCGTGCGGTCCATGCACGCCGAGGCGGCTACCCGCTCGGAGCTATCGCCTCTTCAAAGTCCGGCTCCCCGCTCCCTCGCGCGTGATCGGATGCGCATCGTCCGCCGACCGTGGCCGGAGGGAGCGGGGCTGGGGTGAGGGTCAGGGCAGCCGCGGAGCGCCTTTCGGCGCCTCGATCTCGAAGGCGTTGAGCGTCGTGCCCACGAACGCGTAGTACCCGACGAGCCCGGTGAGATCGACGATGCCGCGGTCCCCGAGGCGCGTATGCAGCGCCGCATACGTCGTGTCCGTGACGCGGTTGTGTTCGAAGAGCTCGCGCACGTAGCGCACGATCTCCGCCTCCGCGTCGGTGAGCGTGGACGGATCGCGGCCGTAGGCGATCGCGTCGATCACCTCCTCGCGCACGCCGGCGTCGCGCCCGAGATGCACGTGACCGGCCCACATCACCGCCGCGTCGAAGCGGCGGGCCGTCGTCAAGATCGCGATTTCACGTTGGACGGGCGTGAGATCCGACTCCCGCCGCACGTAGTTCGAGAGCGCCGACCCGCGGATCGCCAGCTCGGGACTGTGCAGCAGCACGCCGTACGGGCCCGACACCGCGCCACCGCGATTTCCCGCGACGGCGTCGAAGGCCTCCCGCGACGCCTCCGGCACGGACGTGCGGTCGGTCATGTTCGGCAGTCGCGACATCGTTGCCTCCGGCCCGCGGCCGCGAGCGCTCAGTAGCCCTTCGTCTTGTCGATCGCGCCCTCGAGCGGCTCGCCGGCGCGGAAGTGCGCGAGGTTGCGCACGAAGCGATCCATGTTGCGGCCGACCCGGAGCTGGCTCGCGCCGGCGGTGTGCGGCGTCATCACCACGTTCGGTGTCGTCCACAGCGGGTGCTCCGCCGGCAACGGCTCGACCGGCGCGACGTCCAGCCCGGCGCCGGCGATCTGGCCGGAGCGTACGGCGCGCGCGAGCGCCTCGCCGTCCACGAGCTCGCCGCGCGTGACATTGACCAGCACCGCTGTCGGCTTCATGAGCGCGAACGCGCGTTCGCCGAAGATCGCGCGCGTCTCGGGCGTGAGCGGCAGGCCCGAGGCCACGACATCCGACTCTCTGAGGAGGTCATCGAGCCGCTCGCTCGACCAGACGTCCGGCACCTCTGGTGACGGCGGGACGGGGTCGCGGTCGACGGCGATCACGCGCATGCCGAACGCGGCCGCACGCCGCGCGATCGCGCGGCCGGTGCCCCCGAAGCCGACGATGCCCATCGTCAGCCCTTCGAGCTCCCACTCCTCGCGACGGTACTCCACGCGGTGCTCCCACGATGAGGGCCCATCCGCGAACGCGCGGGCGAGTCGCCGGTTGATCGCCAGCAGGAGGCCGAAGCTGTGCTCCGCGAGGTGGCTGCCGACCAGCCCCTTGTCGCCGGAGAGGGCGACGTCGCTCTCGCGCATCGCGTCGAAGAGATAGGCGTCGGCGCCGGCGGTAATCGCGTGTACCCAGCGCAGGCGGCGCGCCCGCGCGAAGAGCGTGGGGTTGATCTGCCCGAGCAACACCTCGGCGTCCTCGATCGCCTCGATCGCCTCGCCCGGGGAGTCCGCGATCGCGACTTCGCTGCCCGCACCGGCCGCCGCGAGGATGCGGTCGATCAGCGCTTCGTCGACGGCGGGCATCGTGAGGCCGGGGACAATCAGGATCTTCACGACGGGACGATAGCAGCGCGCGGGCGCGATCGGTCGGCGTGGGCGGGACCGGGCCGTGCTCGTGACGAACGGCCGTCGGGCGATCTCTGCGGGGGATGGTGGCGCGCGCTCGGTGGCACAGGCACCAGCGTCAGAGCGTTCGCCGGAGCTCCACCACGGTGCTCTGGATGTCTACCTCGGCGAGGGCGAGCTCTTCGTTCGCGTTGTCGCTGCGCAGCACGAGCACGTCGTCCTTTTGCGCGAGGCGCTTCACGAGCCACGTTGCACCGTGCTTCGCTACGACGATGCGGCCGGCGTCGAGGGCGACGCGTGGGCTGACCAGCAGCAGATCGCCGTGACGGACGGTCGGCTCCATGCTGGTGCCCGATGCGACAACCTCGAACTCGACCGGGTCCTCACCGGCCGCCGCCGTGCGAGCGCGGAAGACCGCAGACGGCGGGCGGGCCTCGCTCGCGGATTGCGCGACGCCGAGGAACGGCGCGAGCGTCGAGACGAGATCCGACACGATGGCGCGCCCGGTCTCAAAGTCCGAGACCGCCTGACGTGGGACGTCGGCACGGGTTGCGAGCTCGGCCTGCGTGAGCCCGGCAGCGATGCGGAGTTCGCGCATTCGCGTGCGCATGAGGTCGTTGGACTGGAGCCGCACGGAGTCGATCGAGGACGCGAGGTTGGGATCGTGAAGCGCGTTGGCATCGGTCGTGCCATTGGCGAGATGCGCGCTCGCCTCTGCGAGCTCGGTGAGCAGGCGGAGTCGGACCGCGTCCAAGTCCGGGTTTAGAGGAGAATCATGGATCCTCCGCGGCGCGCCCGGGGGGGCACCCGCGACCCGCAGGTGCGGGCGACAGAAGTCACGCCCGACCGCGGCCAGCATCACGAATAAGCGTACGCCGACTAACGGAAGAGGGAGTCGCCGTTCGCGATCCGGCTGATATCGAAGAAGGTGATCACGACCGCGAGCACGATGAAGGCGGCGAGCCCGACGAGGTGGACCACCGCCTCTTTCTCGGGTGCGATCCGCTTGCCGCGACGTGCGACCTCGATCAGCAGGAAGAGCACGCGCCCGCCGTCGAGCATCGGCAGCGGCAGGAGATTGAGGATGCCCAGGTTGATCGAGAGCAGCGCTGCGAGCTCGAGCAGTGGCGAGACGGCGCCGGCGGCGCTGTCTGTCTGACGCGCCACCTCACCGGTCGTTTGCGCGATCCCCACGGGACCGGCGAACTGCGGACCGCCTGCGCCCTTGAACCACGAGATGATCTCGTTGCGTGCGAGCAGCAGGCTGTCCCACGTCTGGCGCACGCCCTGCGGGATCGATTGCCACGGCGGGAGCGCGACGGTCTCCGTGAACGGGTATTGCGCACCGATCGAGATCCCCGTCGGTCCCTGTCCCGACGGCGGGGCCCAGCGGGCGAAGACCTTGAGATCGATGAGCTCTTCGCCCCGCTTCACGGTCACGTCGACCGCGCGCCCGCGATAGAGGTTGATGTACCGGCTGGCCTCCGAGACGTTCTTCGTGTTCCGGCCGTCGACGGCGTAGATCACGTCGCCGAACTGCAGTCCCGCCTCAGCGGCGGGCGCGTTTGCGATCACGCCCGTGACGACCGCGCGCCCGATCGATTCTTCGTGCGGGAAGCTCAGTGCAATCGCGAACAGCAGCACGGGCAGGATCAGATTCGCGACTGCGCCGGACACGAGCACGATGAAGCGCTGCCAGCGAGGCTTCGCCGCGAGCGACCGCGGCTTGCTGGCGTCCTCTTCGCCCTCGAGCCGGACGAAGCCGCCGATCGGCAGCCAGTTGATCGTGTATTCCGTCTCGCCGATGCGTTTGCCCCAGATACGCGGCGGAAAGCCGAGTCCGAACTCGTGCACGTAGACGCCGAAGATCTTGGCGGTGACGAAGTGCGCGGCTTCGTGGAACCAGACGAGGCCGATCAGGATGAGGAGGAAGAGCGCGGCCGATCCGAGCGCCGCGCGCGCGAAGAAGTAGCCGAAGACGATCACGGCAGCGAAGAGAGCCGCGCCGAACCACGGCGAGCCCTTGCCGCCGCCGGGGAACGATCGCGGGCCGCTCTCCGCGGCGTGCGCTTCGCCCTCGCGCCAGTTGTCGTTCACGCGACCCCCACGGTTCCGGCGGTCACCGCTTCGTCGACGAAGCGGTGGCCCCAGCGCTCGGCCTCGAGCAGGTGCTCGAGCTCGGGGTGCGCAGTGGCGGCGTGTGCGTCCAGCGCGCGCTCGAGCAGGCGCGCGATGTCGGTGAAGCGGCAACGGCCGGCGAGGAAGTGCGCGACCGCGGCCTCGTCCGCGCCGGAGAGGGCCGCGGCCGAGCTGTCGTTGCGGCGCCCCGCCTCGAGCACGGCCACGAGTGCCGGAAAGCGGCGCTCGTCGACGGCCGAGAAGGTGAGCGAGCCACGGCGCGCGAGGTCCATCTCGGGCGCGGGCCGCGCCGGCAGGCGGTGGGGGTAGCCGATCGCCACCTGGATCGGCAGACGCATGTCGGGCTCGCCGAGCTGCGCCTTCACGGAGCCGTCGACGAAGGTGACCATGCTGTGCACGACCGACTCGCGATGCTGAAGCACATCGATGCGGTCGAGCGGGATGTCGAACAACCAGCGCGCCTCGATCGCCTCGAGCCCCTTGTTGAAGAGCGTGGCGCTGTCGACGGTGATCTTCGGGCCCATCTGCCACGTCGGGTGGTTGAGCGCCTCTTCCGGCGTCACGTGCTCGAGCGCCGCGAGATCGTGATCGCGGAACGAGCCGCCGGAGGCCGTGAGCGTGAGGCGATCGATCGCCTCCGGTGCTTCGCCCCACAGGCACTGCCAGATCGCGGAGTGCTCGGAGTCAACCGGGCGCAGCTCCGCGCCGCGGGCGCGGTGCTCCTCGAGCATCGCACGTACCGCATGTCCTCCGACCACGAGCACTTCCTTGTTCGCGATCGCCACGGGCTTCCCGGCCGCGAGCGCAGCCAGCGTGGGCGCCATGCCGGCAAGCCCGCTCGTCGCGACCACCACGAGATCAACGTCGTCGCGCGCCGCCATCACGTCGAGGGGCTGCCAGGAGGTCGCATCGCCGAGCTCGCGGGCGAGCGCACCGGCGTCCACGCCGGGCCGCGCCCACGCGGCGGCGGGACGGAATTCCTGCACCTGCCGGCGCAGCACGCCGACGTTGCTGCCGGCACCGATCGCCGTGACACGAAAGCGGTCCGGGAGCGCCCGGACCACGTCAAGGGCTTGTTGTCCGACCGACCCGGTGGAGCCGAGGACGGCGACGCGGATCAAATCTGAAGCCATCGTATGAGCCAGTATAGCAACGGCCCCGTGATCAGCAGCGAATCCAGACGGTCGAGCAGCCCGCCGTGCCCGGGTAACAGGGTCGACATGTCCTTCACGCCGAGGCGGCGCTTCAGCGCGGACTCGATCAGATCGCCGGCGATCGCCGCCGGCGGGAGGGCGAACGCGACTGCCGCGAGCCAGGGGCCGTGCGACCACAATCCGAGCACGCCGGCCGCAGCGGCGGCACCCGCGGCGCCAAGGACGATGCCGCCGGCGGCGCCCTCCCACGTCTTGCGTGGCGAGATCACGGGCGCGAGCAGATGTCGCCCGAACAGCCGCCCGACGGCGTAGGCGCCGGTGTCGGTGGCGAAGGTGGCCGCGAGCAGAACCAGGAGCCAGCGCTGGCCGTCGTCTATGTCGCGGAGCAGCACGAAGTGGCTGCCGAGCACGGCGGGATAGATCACGGAGAGGATCCACCAGCCGGCGGCCGAGTCGCGGAGCCCGGGCAGCGCGTCGCGGGGACGCAGCGCAAGCGCGAACACGATCGTGAGCACGAGCAGCATCCAGCCCACCGGGAACTCGCTGTAGGTGCGCGCGAGCGCGACGAAGAGCGCCGCGATCGCGGCGGCGCTCAGGGCGAGCGGCCGATCCGCAGCGGGGACCGCCGCGCGCACGAGCTCGAATGCGGCCACCGCGAGGATGAACTCGATCGCGGCCGCGAACACGGGCTCGGGCGCGGCCAGCAGTAGACCGAGCAGGGGCAGTCCGACGGCGGCGACGGCGAGGCGCTGACGCAGCATGGGTCGGCCTAAGCCGAAGCGTCGCCCGATGTGTGCCCCTGCCCGCCGCTCTCGCTGCGCGCTGGCGGCTCGTCGTCCCAGCCGCCGGACGGCGGCGTCGCGCGGCCGACGTCTAGGCCCACCAGCCCGAAGCGCCGCTGGCGCCGGCTGTATTCGACGAGTGCCTCGTCCACTGCGCGCTCGTCGAACGCGGGCCAGAGCATCTCGGTGAAGTAATACTCGGTGTACGCGGCCTGCCAGACGAGGAAGTTCGAGACGCGGCGCTCGCCGCCGGTGCGGATCATGAGATCGGGCTCTGGCAGATCGCCGGTGGCGAGCCGGCACGCGATCGCCTCTTCCGTGACCGCGTCCGCCGGCACCCCGTCCGCGATCAGGCGCCGGACGGCGTGCACGATGTCCGCGCGGCCGCCGTAGTTGAACGCGAAGTTCACGATCATGCCGTCGTTGTCGCGCGTGCGTTCGACCGCGCGCCGGACGCGCGCGCGCAGCGCGCGGGGCAGCCGGTCGATCTCGCCGAGGTGGCGAACCTGCACGCCGCTGCGGTCGAACTCATCGAGGTGGCGATCGATGAACTCACCGCCGAGCCGCAGGATCGCCTGCACCTCCGGGCGGGGGCGACCCCAGTTCTCCGTCGAGAAGCCGAAGAGCGTGATCACGCCGACGCCGTACGCGGCGAGTCGCTCGATCACCGGCGAGATCGCCTGCGCACCCGCGCGATGACCGTCGGACCGATCGAGCGCACGTGCCTCTGCCCAGCGACCGTTGCCGTCCATGATGATCGCCACGTGCCGGGGGATCGCGCGCAGCTGAAGCAGCGGCAGGTTCGACGTAGTCGTCGGTTGCACTACCACGGTGTTTCCGCCCCTCGGGGACTGCCTGCCGGCGCCGTCCCCACGCTCACTCGTGACCGCACGCTAGATCTCGAGGAGCTCCTGCTCCTTCTGCCTCGCGATCGAGTCGAGGCGCTCGACGTGCTGCTGGGTGAGCCGTTCGACTTCGCTCATCGCGCGGTGTTCATCGTCCTCGGAGAGTTCACCCTCACGCAGCTGCTTCTTCAGCTCATCCATGGCGTGCCGCCGCACGTTACGGACCGCGACGCGCGCGTCCTCGGTCTTTCCGTGGACCTGCTTCACGAGGTCCTTGCGGCGGTCTTCGGTCAGGGGCGGGATCGGGAGGCGAATCATGCTGCCGTCGCTCTGCGGCATGATGCCGATGTCGCTGGTCTGCAGCGCCTTCATGATCGCGTTCACCGAGCTCTTGTCCCAGGGCTGGACTGTGATCAGGGTCGCCTCGGGTGTGGAGAGCGTCGCGAGCTGGATCAGGGACATCGACTGCCCGTACTGCTCCACCGAGATGTGCTCCACGAGCTTCGTGCTCGCGCGCCCCGTGCGGATCGTGGCGAGCGTCGACTCGAACGCCACGACGGCCTTATCCATGCGGTCCTCGGCGTCGAGGAGGATCTCGTCCGTCATCACGTCCTCCGTTCGTGCGGAGCGCGGCCGCACCGATCACGATACCGCCGCGCGCCGCGCGCACTGCGTGGATCGGCGCGCGGCGGGCTAGCCCCCGAGCTCGAAGCGCGCGAACTGCCCGACCTTCACGTTCTCGCCGGTCTGGGCGACCGTTTCCTGGATCAGATCGCGGATCGTTTTCGAGCCGTCCTTGATGAACGACTGCGACAGCAGCGCGTGCTCCTCCCGGGTACCCGGGGCGTCGTCCGGGACATCTGCCGGCTCGAGCGCGAGCGGGTTCATGGCGGCCACCTGCATGGCGATGTCGCGTGCGAGCTGCTTGAAGCCGTCCGTGCGCGCGACGAAGTCCGTCTCGCACTGCACCTCGACCAGCGCGCCGATACGGCCGCCGCCGTGGATGTAGGCCTCGACGAGCCCCTGGCTCGTTTCCCGATCGGCCCGCTTGGCGGCGGAGGCGATGCCCTGCTCGCGCAGCAGCCGCCTAGCATCGTCGAAGTTACCGCCAGCCTGCTCCAGCGCGCGCTTGCTATCCATCACGCCCGCGCCGGTCTCGTCGCGCAGGCGCTTCACATCGTCGGTCGTGACCACGTCGTGCTCCTTGTGGTGCCCGGGAGGCGTCCCGGGGTGAACGGGCAGGGCAGGGCCGCGCTCGGGGGGCGGCCCTGCCGCCCCCCGGCCGGCGAGGCCGGTTAGCTGTTGTCGTTCTGCGCCGAGACGGCCTCGGATGAGCCCGCCTCACGCGCGCTGCTCGCCTCCGCTGGGGTCACGGGCTGCGACGGCGGCTCCTGCGCGCCCGCTGCCGCT
>JAQBZW010000122.1 GCA_027622315.1 Chloroflexota bacterium
GGTGCAGCCGCGGCCGGAGCTGCTGCCGCCGCCGCCGGAGCCGGTGCCGCGGATGCGTCGGCTGCGGCAGCCGGTGCCGGCGCCGCGGCCGGTGCGACCGCCCCGCCCCCGCCTTCCATACCGGCGACCGCAGCGCGAGCGGCCGCCTTGTCCTGGAACCAGAGCGGGTTCAGCTCGAGGAACTGCTTCTGGTCCGCCGGCACGTCGGCCTCGGGGAAGATCGCACTCACCGGACACGCCGGCTGGCACGCGCCACAGTCGATGCACTCCACCGGATCGATGAAGAGCATGCGGTCTTCGCCCTCATCGAAGTGGATGCAGTCGACCGGACACACCTCGACACAGGACTGATCCATGGTGTCGATACAGGGTTGCGTGATGGTGAACGTCACAGAGCGGTGCCTTCCGCTGCAGCACGACTGTCGCAAGTCTCCCGCAGGCTAGCGCGCACCTCTCGACCAGTCGAGAGATGGGCGCTGTCGGACTGCAGACCCGCGCGAGTCGTCGCGGGCACTTCCAGGTCACGCGCAGCCGTCTGCTCGATCGCCCACCTCAGCCACGCAGCTCGACCGGCCGATCGTGCCGCAACGACGCCAGGGCGAGCACCAGGCAGACCGTGCTCGACGGATGATCACCCGGGTGGCCACAGCGCCTCCACCGATATGCCTGTGCGTAATCCCACGACGTGAAGCGAGGCTGTTGGCCCGTCATCCCCACACATGACGCGTAGTCCTCTCAGCGTCCCGCCGAACGACGATCACACCTCTGGTGGGCGCTCATCAAGCATGTCGCGTGATCAGTGGGGCCGGGGACCCGGGGCACACGAACGTTTGGGGGGGACCTGCGCGGAGGCAATGGACAACCACGAGATTCATGATCGGCGCGGTGCTCGACTCGACCAGCCCATAGCGGACGAGCGGATCGAGACACGGGTTACACAGGGTGACCGGAACAACGGGAGGGCGCCGAACGCGGCGCCCTCCTTGCGTTCAGGGCTCAATCGCCGTTCCGTCGCCGGACCCCCCGCGCAGCTCCGCGATCGCGGCGCGGATGTCTTCGTCCTCGATGATCTCGGCGCCGCGGGCCTCGCGGCGCACCTGGGCGCGCTTCAGGATCGCGGCCTGCGACATGCCCGTCGGGGGCTCCGTGTGCCATGTGAGCAGCTCAACGGTCACGCCGTTCGGATCCTTGAAGTAGATCGATCGCTCGTAGCCGCGCTCGGCGCCTTCGAACTCGACACCCTCGGCGCGCAGCCGGGCCTTCGCCTCCTCGAGCGCGTCAGCCGTTACGTCGATCGCCAGGTGGTCCATGTGGCCGGAACCACCCTGCGCCTGTGCGTATTCGTTCGCCCCTTCCTCGCGAGGCAGGAAGTACGCGATGAAATTGTCTTCGCCGACGTGAAAGAGGAAGTGATCCTCGGGCGCGTAGTCGAGGTTCGGCTGACGGAGGACGAGCTCCATCCCCAGAACCTCGGTGTAAAAGCGCACCGTGGCCGCCGTGTGCGCCCCGGAGATGCCCGGGTGCGAGATACGAATGGTCTTCATGGGCCGAAGTGTATTCGCGGCATGTGGAGTGGACGGGCCTCACGCGCTTCCGCTATCCCGGCGGAGAAGGAGGGCGACATGCCTGCAGTCTCAGTCTCACAGGAAGTGGACGCGCCGGCCGCACGGACGTGGGCGGTGGCCACCGACATCGCGCGTGTGGCGGAGGTGCTGTCCGCGGTGAACGCGGTCGAGCGACTCGACGGCGGTGATGGGTTCGCGGTCGGCACGCGTTGGCGCGAGACGCGGCGGATGTTCGGGCGCGATGCCACGGAGGAGATGGAGGTGACCGCGGTCGATCCCGGCCGTGGGTACACCGTCGAGGCAGAGAGCCACGGCACGCACTACACGTCGCACATCCGTGTGGAATCGCTCGACGACGCACGCTCACGGATCGAGATGAGCTTCGATGCGCAGGCCGGCGGCCCCGTGGCGCGTGTGCTCGCGGCGACGCTCGGGCGACTCGCTATGGGCTCCACGCGCAGGGCGCTGGCTCAGGACCTGGCGGACATCGCGGCCGCCGCGGAGCACGGCGCGTAGCGACGAGACCGATCCGGGCTACGCGTTCAGCGGCGCGTCCGTGATCACGTTTCGCTCGCGCATCGCCGCGATCGCGGCTGCGTCGAAGCCCGCAAGCTCGCGGAGGATCGCCTCGTTGTGCTCGCCAAAGCACGGGGCAGGACGGATCGGCGGCAGTGGCCGGCGTTGCATCCGCCACACCGGCCGCGTCGTCGGCAGCGTGCCGGCTTCGGGGTGCGCGACGAGCGGGAAGTAGTCCCGGCTGCGCAGGTGCGCGTCACGAAAGATCATGAGCGGCGTCAGCACGGGCATCGCGCTCACGCCGGCCGCCTGGAGCTCGGCGGCGGCTACGCTCGCCTCACGCTGGCGCACCCACTCCGCGAGTACTTCGTCGATCAAGGCCTCGCCTGCGCGCCGACCCGTGGCCGTCGCGAACGCGGGCGCGTCGAGCCGAGCGTCACCGACCACCGTCCGCAATGCCTGCCACGCGTCGTCGCCGTCAGTGGCAATCGAGAGGAAGGTCTCGTTGAACTCCCTGAGCGGGTTGCCGAGCAGGTCCGACTGGATGCGCCCGCTGTCGTCACGCGCTCGGTAGACGTTATGCGGCGCGTAATCGGGGTCGTGGCTGCCGATGCGCGTGGGTACATCGACGCCGAGTGACTCGGCGACGATGTACTCGCCGATCAGCCCGATGATGTTGTCGCGCTGGGCGACCACCACGTGGCTGCCCTCGCCCGTGCGCTCGCGGTGCAACAGCGCGAGCGCGGTCGCGCCGGCCGCGACGATGCCCGCGGTCGGATCGCCATATGAGATGCCGCTCTTGTGCGGTTCGCCGCCCTCGTAGCCCTGGAGCGCGACGAGCCCGCCCATCTGCTCGATCGTCGGCCCGAAGCCGACCCGCTCCGACTCAGGCGGCACCTGGCTGAAGCCCGGCATCTGCACGAACACGATGTCCGGCTTGAGCGCCCGCAGTTCGTCGTACGAGAGCCCGAGCCGCTCGGCGACGCCGACGCTCCAGTTCTCGATCACCACATCGGCGTGCGGCACAAGCCGTCGGAACGCCTCCCGGCCTTCCTCGCTGTGCAGATCGAGCCCCAGCCCGCGCTTGTTGCGGTTGTACTCGTTGAAGTACGCGGACTTGTTGAAGACCCGCGGATCGTCGCCACGGCCGATGCCGCGCACGCCGTCGGGGAACGTCGGCCCCTCGATGTGAATCACATCCGCACCCATGTCGCCGAGAAATCGCGTGGCGAACGGTCCGGCCCAGATCTGCGTGGCGTCGAGGACGCGAATCCCTTCGAGCGGCAGCGGCGGCGGGGAGTCTCCCTGCGCGCCGGCGGCGAGCACCAGCGTGCGGGGACCAACGATCTCCGCGAGCACCTCGGCCGTGTGCTCACCGAACAGCGGCGCGCGTCGTTGCTCGGGCCGGTCGCCGTCGAACACGAACGGCAGGCTCGGCAGGATGTGCCGCCCAAGCACCGGATGCTCGACCTCGCTCCAGAAACCCGCGAGCCGAAGGGGCTCCCATTCGATCAGGTCCCGTGGCGTGGGAATCAACGAGAACGGCGCGCGGTGCCGCTGAGACTCGTCAAAGATCTCGCGGCTCGTGCGCGCAGCGGTCCACTCCGTGATCAGCGCCTTCACGACATCGTTCATCGTCGGATCGGCGAGCAGGTTCGACGCGCCCTGTTCCATCAGCTCAGGGTGGCCGATCAATCGGAAGACGGACGCACTCTGGCGTGCCATCGACGCGACGCCGACGAAGCCGTCGGCGCACGGGTAGATGCCCCAGATCGCCCGCATCGAGTTTCCGGTGCGTTCGGAGTCCACCTCCCGTGTGAGCGCGTTCGGCCCGGCGCCCTCGAGCGCGCTCGCCTGCGCCTCCTGGATCGAGATATCGATGCGATCGCCGCGCCCGCTGCGACGCGCGGCGAGCAGAGCGGTGACCGACGCGGAAAAGCCGTGCAGTCCGGTCTGGTAGTGCGCCTGGTGCCCGGCGGTCTTCAGCGGCGGCTGATCCGGCTCGCCACAGAGCGCCATCTGGCCGCCCGCCGCGAACGCGGTGAGCGCCGTCGCCCGCCAGTGCGCGCGCGATCCGTCCTGGCCGAAGGGCGTGATCGAACAGACCACGAGCGCGGGGTGAGCTTCGATCATCGCGTCGAAGTCGATGCCGCGCTCGCGCCATGCCCCCGGCGCACCGCTCTCGATCACGAGGTCGGCGCCCGCGATCAGGGCACGCAGCTGCGCGAGCTGCGCCCCGTCGGCCGGGTCGAGCACCACGCCACGCTTTCCGGTGTTCAGGTAGGCGAAGAGGATGCTGCCGTCGAGCGTGTCGCCAACCCGCGGCCCGATCTGGCGCGTGGGATCGCCCGCGGGCGGTTCGACCTTGATCACGTCCGCGCCCACCCCGGCCAGCAGCTTCGCCGCGTATGCGCCGGCCACATCGTCCGAGAGATCCACGACCCGCACGCCCGCCAGCTCGTCGACCACGGTTGCCCCTTCCGCCCGTACGCGGGCGTGATGATAGCGCCGCGACACCGACGCCCAATCGCGATCGTGGTCACGGCCGATCGCGGCCGGACGGCACGGCAAGGTTCAGCGGGTGAATACCGGTTGCTCAGCGTGGGCGGAACGTTGAGCCGCTTCCTTACAGGAAGGTGCGCACCGCTTCGAGGAAGCCCTGCGGGCGCTCGAGCGGGATCGAGTGGCCGGAGCCGGCGACCTCCGCGAACTGGCAGTCCGCGATCTCCTCGACCATGCGATCGGCGATCTCGCGCGGCAGCACGTCGCTCACCTCGCCCCGCACCAGCAGGGTGGGTACGGAGATGTTGCGGACGAGTTGCCAGCCTTCCTCCGCGGACGGGCGCGGGCGGGGGTTGCCGGGACCCCGCAGCGCACGGTCGTAGCGGTAGGTCCACTTGCCGTCGGCGGTCTGCACCAGGTTGTGCGTGATGCGATGCACCTGCTCCGCCTCGTCCGCGTTCGGGTTCGCACTGCGACCCTGCGCGATCGCCGACTCGACGCTGTCGAACACGTCGTTTGCCTGCACGCTCGCCTGGATGCGCGCGCTCCCGGTCGCGCCCGTCTCCGGGCCGATGTCGACGATCACGAGCCGCTCGAGTGGGACCGGTCGCGCGCCTGCGTAATGGATCGCGTTGCGCCCGCCCATCGACAGGCCGAGCAGCACGAAGCGGTCGAGCCCGAGCGCGGCGACGAACGCCTCGAGGTCGGACACCATGAAGTCGACGCCGTACTGGTCGGGCGCCGCCCACTGTGTCTCACCATGCCCGCGCTGATCGAGCGCGAGCACGCGGTAGTTCGCGCTCATCGCCTGCGCGAACGAATCCCAGCTGCGCGTGTGCCCCGTGAAGCCGTGCAGCAGCACAAGGTCCTGCGCAGCCGTGCGGGCGCTCGGCCACTCGCGGTAGTGGAACTTCAGGCCGTTGAGCGTGATCGCCCTGTCCGTCGCGGCGGTCTGTGTGGTGATAGCAGTGCTCCCTTCGCGCGGCCGGATGGTACCGCGATTACGTCGCCCGCCCCGCTGTGCACCCCCCACCCCCTCCCTGCGGGGAGAGGGCGTTGGGGGAGGTACGCCTTACCATCCCGCGCATGCATGACGACCTTCGTTCCGCCATCGACGATGTCTTCCCCTCGGTGCGCGCCGGCCTCGAGCGGCTGGTGCGCATCCCCTCCGTGAGCGCTGATGGCTTCGAGGCGCCGGTCATGCGCGAGTCGGCCGAGGCGGTCGCGGATCTCCTGCGCGCCGCCGGCGCCGACGATGCGCGCCTGCTCGAAGTGCCCGGCGCGCCGCCCGCGGTGTTCGCGACGCTGCCGGCCCCGATCGGTGCGCAGACGGTGCTGCTCTACGCACACCACGACGTCCAGCCGCCCGGCGATCTCGCGCTCTGGGAGACGCCGCCCTTCGAGCCGACGGAGCGACAGGGGCGGCTCTACGGCCGCGGCGCCTCGGACGACAAGTCCGGCATCGCCATCCACCTCGCCGCCATCCGCGCGCACAAGGGCGAACCGCCGGTCGCGGTCAAGATCTTCGTTGAGGGCGAGGAGGAGATGGGCTCGCCGCACATCGGCGAGTTCCTCGCGCGCTACCGGGAGGAGCTTGCCGCCGATCTGATCGTGGTGGCGGACTCGGAGCACTGGCGTGTCGGCCGTCCGGCGATCACGACGTCGCTGCGTGGGCTCGTCGACTGCACGGTCGAGGTGCGCGTGCTCGAGCACGCCGTGCACAGCGGCCAGTTCGGCGGCGCCGTGCTGGACGCCGTCACGTCGCTCGCTCGCCTGCTCGCGACGCTCCACGACGATCTCGGCCGACCGGCGATCGCCGGGCTCGTCAGCGGCGACGCCGACCCGCTCGACCTCGATGAGGCCCGCTTCCGCGAGGAAGCCGGCGTGCTCGCCGGCGTTGAGCTCGTGGGCGACGGCGCGATTACGTCCCGGCTGTGGATGCGCCCGGCGATCTCGGTGCTGGCGATCGAGGCACCGCGCATGAGCGAGGCGATCAACGCGCTCGTACCCGCCGCGCGCGCGAAGGTCAGCGTGCGACTCGCGCCCGGCGACGAGCCCGCGCGTGCGATGCGCGCGCTCACCACGCACCTCGAGTCGAATGCTCCCTTCGGGGCGCGCGTCACGGTCACGCCCGGGTCCAGCGCGGCGCCGTTCCGGCTCGAACCGAGCGGGCGCGGCTACGACGCCATCCGCGCCGGCATCGAGTTCGCCTGGGGCGCGATCCCGGCGAACATCGGCGTCGGCGGATCGATCCCGCTGGTGGCGGACTTCACGCATGCCTATCCGGGCGCGGACGTCGTGCTCACGGGCGTGGGCGAGCCGCGCAGCCGCATCCACGGACCGGACGAGAGCCAGGACCTCGAAGAGCTCAAGCGCGGTGCGCTGGCGGAAGCGATCGCACTGCGGCTGCTCGCCGACCGGTGACCGCGTCGTGACATCGGTCGTCGAACGACGCGCGGCCGACCCGGATGCGGTGCTCGTGGTCTGCGACTTCACGCCACCACGCGGTGCCGACACTGACGCGCTGATGGCCGCCGGCACGCTCGACGCCGACTGGATCTCTGTCGCATACAACCCCGGCAAGGCGACGCGCGTGAACGCGGTGGCCGCCGCGCGCTGGATTGCGGACCACACCGGCCGCGACGCGATCTTCACGCTCGGCACGCGCGACATGAACCGGCTGGCGACGCAGAGCCTGCTGCTCGGTGCGCAGCTGCTCGGCCTCGAGAACGTCGTCGTCGTCCGCGGCGACGGGTTTACGGCTCGCGAGCGCGAGTCCGTGAAGCCGGTGCACGACTTCACGCCTACCGCACTGCTGCGCTCGATCACCGAGATGAACGCGGGCGTCGACTTCCGCGGCAGCAAGCTCCAGGCCCCGACGGCGCTGTGCGCCGGCGCGACGATCGACCTCGGGCGCGATCACGACGCGGAGGTTGCGCTGACGGTGCGCAAGGCCGAAGCAGGGGCCCGCTTCTTTCTCACGCAGCCGCTGTACGACCCCGGCACGCTCGAGCGCTTGCTCGACGATTACGCACGCGCCGCCGGCGTGACGCTCGACGCGCCGGTGTTCGCCGGCGTGCAGGTGATGACCGGCGAGAGCCTGCGCTTCGGCGAGGTGCCGGCAGACGTGATCGCCGATCTCGATCGCGGGCGTCCCGGCGAGGAGATCGCCCTCGCTGTGCTCGACCGCTTCGTTGCACGTGGCTTCCGCTCGATCTACCTCGTGCCGCCGATCATGCGCGGCGGCCGCCGCGACTACGCGGCGGCGGCGCGCGTGCTCACCACGCTGCGAGCACGCTGACTTCGCATTCGCTCAGCTCGTGACCTCGGCCAGCCGCCGCTGGAGATAGCGGCGCTCGACGTCGTTCTGGCAGAGCGCGATCGCCTCGCGGTACGCGGCGGCCGCCTGATCGCGCCGGCCGGCGCGGCGCAGCAGATCGGCGCGGACGGCGTGGAAGAGGTGGTAGCGCTCGAGCAGCGGCTCGCCGGCGAGCGCGTCGAGGGCGCGCAGGCCGGCGTCCGGACCGCGCGCCATGCCGATCGCGGCGGCGCCGTTCATGCGCACGACCGGTCCGGGCTGGATGCGCGCCAGCACGCCGTAGAGCGCCGCGATCTGTGGCCAGTCGGTCGTCTCCGGGGTGGCCGCCTCCGCGTGGAGGGCGGCGATCGCCGCCTGCACCTGGTACGGCCCCACGCGCTGCAGCGCGAGTGCCCGCTCGACGAGCGCGACGCCCTCGGCGATCTCGTCGCGATGCCAGCGCCCGCGATCCTGATGCTCGAGCGTGACGAGCTCCCCGCCCGCGGAGACGCGTCCCGCGCGGCGGGCGTGGTGCAGGATCATCAGCGCGAGCAACCCGAGCACCTCGGCGTCGCCGGGCATCAGCTCGGCGAGCAGGCGACCGAGCCGGATCGCCTCCGCCCCGAGATCCACGCGTACGAGATCCGGCCCGGAGGTCGCCGCGTAGCCCTCGTTGAAGATCAGGTAGACGACGGCGAGCACGGACACGAGGCGCTCCGGCAGCGCCTCCGGCGGCGGCACGCGGTAGGGGATGCCGGCCTCCCGGATCTTGCGCTTCGCGCGCACGATCCGCTGCGCCATCGTCGGTTCGGGCACGAGAAAGGCGCGCGCGATCTCCGGTGTCGTCAGGCCGCAGAGCGTGCGCAGCGTGCGGGATCTGCGCCTCGCGGGCGAGCGCGGGGTGGCAGCAGGTGAAGATCAGGCGGAGCCGGTCGTCGGTCACCGGAATGGCGTCCACGGGCTCCGGTTCGAGCCCCTCCTGCTCCTCCATGAGCGCGCCGAGGGCATCGAGCTTCGCGGCGAAGCGCTGGTCGCGACGGATCCGATCGATCGCCTTGCGGCGGCCGACGGTGGTCAGCCAGGCGCTCGGGTTCTCCGGAATGCCCTCGCGCTCCCAGCGCT
>JAQBZW010000123.1 GCA_027622315.1 Chloroflexota bacterium
CCGCCGACGGAGCGGCCGCAGCGGCGGACGGCGGCGCCGCCGCCGCCGGGGCCGTCGTGGCCTCCATCGACGCCGCGGTCGCGGTCACGGTCGCAGTCGCAGTTACGGACGGGCCGACGGCAGCGCCGTCGCCACCGCACGCGGCGGCGATCAACGCGAGCGGGAGGACCAGCTGCCAGACGGCGCGCGTGTGCATGGTCTGAGTGTGTCGTCGGCGGTGCGGCACCGCCATCGGCATCGACCCTGACGTGGCGAGCTACGGTGCCACCGTTGGACGGCGGTCGATAGCCTCGGCCGCGTAGCGCAAGGGAGGCCAGTCATGCGCATCACCGTCACCGGCGGCACCGGGTTCGTCGGTTCACACACCGTCGCGGCGCTTGTTGCGGCGGGCCACGAGGTGCGGCTCTTCGCTCGCTCTCGCGACCGCGTCGCGCCCGCGCTCGCACCGCTCGGCGTGGCGCAGGAGCTCGAGACGATCGAGGGCGACGTCACCGACGCGGCCGCCGTCGAGCGCGCGCTGACGGGGACGGAGGCGGTGGTGCACGTCGCATCGGTCTACTCGCTCGATCGCCGCGACGCCGCGCGCATGAGGGCCGTGAACGTCGCCGGCACGCGCACCGTGATCGAAACCGCGCACCGCCTGGGAGCAGCCCGCATCGTGCATGTCTCCAGCGTCCTCGCGTTACTCGATGCGCCGGGGTCCACGGTCAGCCCGCAGTCGGAGGCGGCGCACGCGGGCGGCGCGTACGGGCGTTCGAAGCAGGAGTCCGAGCGCGTGGCTCGCGAACTGCGAGACGGCGGAGCGCCGGTCGTGATCTCATACCCGGGGATGGTCTGGGGTCCGCAGGATCCATACGTCGGCGAGACCTGCCAGTTCATCCGCAACATGCTGCGGGGACTGCTGACGATGATGCCGCGGGGCACGCTGATCACCTCCGACGTGCGCGACGTCGCCGCGCTCCACGCGGCGCTCGTGATGAGTGAGCGCCCGGCGCCCGGCTACCTGGCGCCTTCTCACACGCTCGCGATCACCGAGGTCTTCGCGGCCGTCGCCGCAGCAACGGGGCGGCGGATTCCCGTGCTCACGCTCCCCGCGGCCGCGGTCATGCCGCTTCCGTGGCTCGCGAGCACATTGCAGCCGGTCCTACCGGTCCGCGTGCCATGGCCATATGAGGGCGCGTGGTTCGTGGCCCAGAACCACACCGCGGACGACTCGGCGACGCGCCGCGACTTCGGGCTCGAGCCGCGGCACTTTGCGCAATCGGCCGCGGACACGGTCCGCTGGATGGCGGAGGCCGGCCACATCTCTGCACGCCAGGCGGGCCGCCTCGCGTCGTAGCGGGCGCGGCTATCCGCCGAGCACACGCACCGGCGCGCCATCGAGGAACGCGATCACGTCCTCCACGGCGTCGCCGTAAAAGACGTCGTACGTCTCCTTCGTCACGTAGCCGAGGTGCGGCGTGAGCACGACGTTCTCGAGGCCGATCAGCGGGTTACCCGCTGGCAGCGGCTCGACGTCGAATACGTCGAGGCCGGCGCCGGCGATCGAGTGCGTGCGCAGCGCTTCGATCAGCGCCACCTCGTCCACGATCGGGCCGCGCGAGGTGTTCACGAGGTACGCGCTCGGGCGCATCCGTCCGAGCTGCGCGGCGCCGATCAGCCTGCGCGTACGCGCGGAGAGCACGAGGTGGATCGACGCGAAGTCGGAACGCTCGAGCAGCTCGTCGAGGCTGCCGGCGAGCGCGACACCGAGGGCGTCGGAGCGCTCGCGCGTGAGGTTCTGGCTCCAGGCGATCACGTCCATCCCGAACGCCTTGCCGACCGTCGCCACCTGTCCGCCGAGCCGCCCGAGACCGATCACGCCGAGCGTCTTGCCATTCAATCCCTCGCCGAGCGTGGTCTGCCAGTGACCGGCACGAATCGCCTCATGCTCGGCGGGAACGCGGCGGGCGAGCGCGAGGATCAGCGCCCACGTCAGCTCGGCGGTCGGATAGCCGAGGCCGCCCGTTCCACACACCGTGACGCCATGCTCGCGCGCGGCCGCCATATCGAAGGCGGCGTTGCCCATGCCCGTGGTGATGAGCAGCCGCAGGTTCGGCAGGCGCTCGAACAGCGACCGCGGAAACGGCGTGCGCTCGCGCATGGCGACCACGATCTCGGCATCGCGCAGCCGCTCCGCGAGCGCGACTTCGTCCGCGATGTGATCGGCGTAGACGGTCACGTCCGCGCGCGCCTCGACGGCGCGCCAGTCCGCGGATTGAAGCGCGACGTGCTGGTAGTCATCGAGGATCGCGATGCGCATGGTGCTCCTGGCTTTCCCTCACGCCGATTCGAGCGCCCGTTCGAGCGGCGCACGATAGTGCGTCGGTGGTATCGCACGATGCGCCGGCGCGGGCCACCGTATGCGCCGGCGGCGGCCGCCGGCACGCTACCGCGTGCCGCTCAGTGTTTCCGCGCCCCGACCAGCAGGAACATCGGTCGCCGCCGTTCGTCCTCGGCCTCGGGATGCTTCGCGAGCCACGCCTCGCCGACCGGCTCGATCACCCGTTCCACGGTCAGTCCGGCGTCGAGCAGTGCGTTCACGAGCGTCTCGAAGGTGCGGTGGTAGCGACGCACACCGTCCACGAACCAGCGGTGCTCGCGCAGGCCTTCCTCGGCGTAGCCGTCGATCAGCCAGCCGAGCGTGGTCCCGTCGGCGCCGCGCACCCAGCCCTCTTCAGACCCACGCGCGGTGTACAGCGGGTGCTCCGTCGAGAACACGAGCCGGCCGCCGGGCGCCAGCCAGCGTGCGATGCTTCGTGCGAGCGTCGCGTAGTCCTCCACGTAATGGAACGCGAGTGAGCTGACCACGAGCTCGAACCTCGCGTCCGGATAGTCGACTGCTTCGATCGCGTCGCGGCGGTACGACACGCGCGGGTGAGCGAACTGCGACCGCGCGACTTCGAGCATCCGTTCCGAGATGTCGACGCCGATCACGTCCGCAGCGCCCGCCTCCGCGAGGTGCCGTGCGAGCTGGCCGGCGCCGCAGCCGAGGTCGAGCACGCGCAGGCCGCTCGCGTCCGGGAGCAGCCGCAGGAAGTCGGGACGCTCTCCGGCTTCGACCCAGCCGGCCCCGAACCGCTCCATCGTGGAGTAGCCGGCGAAAAACTCGGGGTCGTCGTAGACGTTCTGCGGCGGGGGAGCATCGGGCATTGCGGGATTCTCGCACGGCCGCCATCGATCGGTGTCGTGTCGGGCAGGCACCCTCGCCTGCCCGCGACCCCTGGCGGCGGTCTGCGGATGCGGCGCGCGGTGCTACCTTCGCCCACACCAGCGGATACTTCGGCGATCGAGGGAATGATGCACAACCTGACAGGCAAGATCGCGGTCGTCACCGGCGGCGGCGAGGGCATCGGGCGCGGGATTGCGCACGCGCTGGCCGCGGCCGGCGCGCGCGTGGCGGTCGCCGATATCGACACGGCCGCCGCCGAGCGTGTGGCCGCGGAGATCGAGGCCGGCGGAGCGCGGGCGCTCGCCGCGCAGGCCGACGTCGCCGACGCGGCTTCGCTCGAGGCGCTCGCCGAGCGCGTCGAACGAGCGATCGGGCCGGTCGACATCCTCGTGAACAACGCGGGCGTGATGCTCGACGGATCGCTCGTCGATGGCGCGCTCGCCGACTGGCAATGGGTGCTCTCCGTGAACCTGATGGGCGTGGTGCACGGTGTGCGTGCCTTCGTCCCGCACATGCGAGCGCGTGGCAGCGGCCACGTCGTGAACACCGGGTCGATGGCGGGGCTCGCACCCCGCCTCGCGTCGCGGCTGGGCATCTACAGCGCGTCGAAGGCCGCCGTCGTCAGCTACTCCGAGATGCTTCGAGCCGAGCTCGCGCCGGCCGGCATCGGCGTCTCGGTGCTCTGTCCGTCAACGGTGCGCACGCGCATCTGGGACGCGGAGCGCAACCGCCCGGCGACGCTCGGCGCCGGTCAGCCGGTGCCCATGCCCGCGCGCGTCGCCGAAGCGCTCGACCCCATGGACGTCGGCCCGCTCGTCGTGCGCGCGATCCGCGAGGACCGGGCATACATCTTCACGAGCGAGGATGCGCGACCGCGGATCGAAGCGCGGAACGCCGCCGTGCTGGCGGACGTCGCCCACCATGAAGAGGAAAGCGCTGCCGCCGGGGGAGGTGCCTGATGCAGTTCGCCGCGTTCTTCCTCGCGGGCTCGCCCGAGCGCGAGGAGCCTGCCGACGTCTATCGCCGGCTGATCGCTTACGCCCAGGAAGCGGAGACGCTTGGCTTCGACTCGATCTGGTTCGCCGAGCACCACTTCTCGAACTATGGCTACATCCCGAATCCGCTGTTGCTCGCTTCGCGCATCGCCGCCGAGACCTCGCACATCCGCATCGGCACGGCTGTGCTCGTACTGCCGTTCTGGAATCCGCTGCGCGTCGCGGAGGACATCGCGCTCACGGATCACCTCACCGGTGGCCGGCTCGAGGTCGGCGTCGCACGCGGTTACCAGCCGTTCGAGTTTCGTCGCTTCGGTCTCGACCAGGCCGAGGCGCGCGAGCGCACGGATGAGACGCTCGCGATCCTCGTGCGCGCACTGGCCGAGGAGTCGTTCTCGTTCGAGGGCCGCTTCCACCAGATCCCGGAGACGACGCTCTTTCCGAAGCCGCTGCAGTCGCCACGGCCGCCGATCTGGCTGGCCGCGCATACGCCGGAATCGTTCGCGATCGGCGCGCGTTACGGACTGCGCACGCTCACGACGAACTCTGGTCGCCCCGTGAGCGTGCTCGAGGAGGGCTGGGCGAACTACCTCGCCTCACGCCGCGACCACCCCGACGCGCCGACGGAGTTCGGCGTGCAGGCGCAGGTCTGCGTCGCCCCCACAGACGACGAGGCGCGCGAGCAGATGCCGCACTTCCTCTACCAGACGCGCCAGGCGACGGCGCTCCGGCACGGTCGTGAGCACGTCGTCTCCGGCGTGTCGGAAGCACTGCCCTTCGAAGGCGAGCCCAGCCTCGACGAGATGTTCGAGCAGCGCACGCTCGCCGGCTCCCCGGCCACCGTGATCGCGAAGATCCAGCGCTACCGCGAGGCCTGCGACATGTCACTGCTCAGCTGCGTACTGCACGGCGGCGCGATGCGCCCGGAGGTCGTCCGCCAGACGATGCGCCTGCTCGCCGAAGAGGTCATGCCCGCGTTCCGCGACCAGTGATGCGCGATCGGCCAGGGAGGCTGACCCACCGCAGCGCTGCCGCATGCCGCGCGCAGGGGATTAGCTCGCGCTACAACGCCCGATCAGGATGGTTCCGGCGGGGATGCCCGACTCGAAGAGCGCATGCCACCGCGCATTTACAAGCGGCACGCCGGCAGCCGGGAGATAGGTGACCGGCCCACCGCCGTCGAAGACCCAGAACGCAAGCCGCTCGACGGCGCACGCCGCTGCGGTCACCAGTTCGTCGCTCGTGCCACCGCTGAAGAGCACGGTGCCGAAGCCGGCGGACGGGAGTGACGCGCTGAGCGTGGGCACCGCCGGAGCGGGCGGCGGCGGCGCAGGCGCGGCCACGATCGGCGTGCCGCCGGACGCGCCGTTCGTGGAGACGAAGATCGTGCCCGCGTACGCGTTCGCGTTCGTGATCGGCGGAAGCGCCCTGCCTTCGAGCGCATAGGCGCCGACGAGCGGCAGGATCGCGCGCGCGGCTGTGGCGCCTTCGTTGACTGCGAGGTGCAGATGCGGGAGGCCGTTGTTGCCGGCTGCCCCCGCCGGCGCGACGGTGCCGATCGGCTCGCCGCTCGTGAGTGCCTGGCCAATCGTGAGCCCGGCGGCCGGGAAGAAGTGGCAGATCAGGATGCGCATGCCGGCGCCGTCGCGGAGCACGGCGCATGCGTTGTCGCGCCAGGCGACGGTCGCGTCGACCGGCGCCAGCACGGCCGTGCCCTCCGTGAGTCCGTCGTCGCGCACGATGTCGATCGCATACGGGTCGCCGCCGTCGGCGAGCGAGTGCGTGGCGGTGTTGTAGCCGGCGACGATGCGCCACACCGTGCCCGCAGGCGCGGGCATGAAGAAGCTCACGGGACCGGACCCGGTGGTGGGCGTTGGCGCGGGCGTGATCACGGGCGGGATGTCCCGATCGGCAGCGACGAGGTAGACGTCTGCGGCCCAGCCGGCGAGACCGGCGAACGCGATCCGCTGCCAGCGATACCCATCCGCCTCGACCGCGCCGTCGAGCACGTCGACACGTGTGCCTTCGCCCAGGCATGTCAGGCGCATGCCCGCGAGGCCGGGTGCATCACGCAGCCGCAGGCAGTCGCCATCGGCGCGCACGACGGCGACTGTGCCGGGCGTGAGCGGCGCGGGGTTCACCTCGGCGGAGGCGAAACGAGCACGCGGCCCGAGCGCCAGCACCACGCACACCACGACGAGCAGCCACGGCACCACGCGGGCGCGACGTGGCAGGCCGGGGACAAGGGTGGTCAGGGTGTGCGGGATGGTCCGTCCTCCGGACGATCGGGCCTGTTCGGCGCCCACACCCCCGCGCGGCTGAGCCCACTGAGCGTAGGCGCGGCCGCCGCAAGCGCCACCTTCCCCCTTGCGAGCGACCTCGGTGCTTCGGATAGTCGGTGGCGACAAATCGAAGCGCGGCCAGCCGAAGGTGAAACGTAGACCGTGGAAGTCCGACCGCTCCGCGCCGACGAGGGTCTCGCCTACCGCGACGTGCGCCTGCGTGCGCTCCGCCTGGCGCCCGAAGCCTTCGGCTCGACCTACGCCGAAGAGAGCGTGCTCGACGACCAGTTCTGGCGCGAGCAGATGGTGCGGACGGCCGGCGCGATGGAAGCCGAGCTATTCGCGGTCGACCGCGGCGACGGCTCGCTCGCGGGCACCGCCTTCGTCCGCGTCTCGCCGGATCCGCCGCACGAGGGCTACGTCGGCGCGATGTGGGTGGACGACGATCTGCGCGGTGAGGGCTGGGCCGACGCGCTGCTCGACGCCGCCGAGCACTTCGCGCGCGCGCTCGGTGCGCCCGCCGTGGGACTGTGGGTCGAAGGCGACAACGCCCGCGCGCGCCGCTTCTACGAGCGGCGCGGCTACATGGCTTCCGGCATCACCGAACCGGACGGTCGGGGCGGTACGACGTACCTGCTCCGGAAGGAGCTCGGGCTGTACTAGGCGCCTCTCAACATGCGATCGAGCGCACGTAGCGCATCACGGTCCACGGCCGCGGCCTCCTCTGCGCGCGATCCCGCGATTCGCGGGACGGGATTCACGCTAGCTGTGCGAGGTTGCGAGGCCGTGAAGGGCGCGAGAACGGCGAGTGCCGGTTCGGTCTGGCGAGGGCTTCACGCCGGTTTCAGGCGCTCACGCCCAAGGCCCTCCTGCTCGACCGAGCAGGGGCAGCCCCCTGCGTCTGACGGGACCGCTGCGCGCATCGCAGCGAGCGGCGCAATCGCGATGCCGAGGCGCGATCTGCCTCGGGTCGGAATTGGACTGCGCACGGTGCCGCCGTCCCGTTCGAGCGATCGCGCGACGGCGGAGGGCGGGTCCCTACACGCACGCCGCCGCGAGGGTTGAGATCGTGCGGCCGCGTGTGCGGATCTGCTCCTCGGAGCCGAAGCCGTTCGTGACGAAGCCGACCGAGAGCCCGCTCACCGGATCGCCCCAGCCGATCTGGCCACCCGCCCCGCCGTGCCCGAATGCACGCGGAGAGGTGCCGCGACCGAAGCCGCGGAGCTCGGCCTTGCCGTCATCGCCTGCGACGACCACCGTGAGCGCGCGGTTCACGGGGATGTTGTTCAACTCGTCGCGGTGCTTCGCCGGGTCGGTGCGGATCGTTGTGGCGAACTCGATCGTCTCGGGCTTCAGCACGTGCGTGCCCTCGGCGGTCGCGCCGCCGTTCACGAGCACCTGATAGAAGAGTGCGAGGTCCGCGGCGGTCGAGAAACCGCCGCCGCCGGGGCAGCCGGCGCGCCGCTGCGACGGCAGGTTGAAGTGGAGGATCGTCTCGGGGTTGACCTCGGCGCCCGGCACCGCCACCGGCGGGACGACGTATTCCACATCAGCGAGGCGCGCGTGCTCGGCGTCCGGCACGCCGACCAGCAGATCGGTGGCGCCCAGTGGGTCGAGAATGCGCTGCCGCATGTAGTCGCGGAAGTCGAGGCCGGTGCGCTTCGTGATGATCTCCGCCATCACCCAGTGCGCCGAGGTCGCGTGATACTCGAAGCGGGAGCCCGGCTCCCAGTTCAGCCGCCAGCCCTTCATGCGCTCGACCCGCGCCTGCCGGTCCTCCCAGAGGCGGGGATGCATCGGGGCGGTCGGGAAGCCGCCGATGAACAGCAGCAGCTGCTCGACCGTGACGACGTCTTTCCCCTCGGTCCCGAACTCGGGCACTATCTCGGCGACGCGCTCATCCAGGCGCAGCTTGCCGTCCTCGATCAGCGCCCACATGCCCGACCCGACGACGGCCTTCGTCGACGAGTAGAGGCAGAAGAGCGTGTGATCGGTCGCGGGCTTGCGCTCGCCGCCCTGCACCGCGCTCCCGAAGGTGCGCGTACCGGCGATGCGCCCGTGCCGCCCGATCGCGACCTGCGCTGCGGGAAGCCGCCCGTCGCTCACCTCGCGCTCCACGAACGCGAAGAGCTCGTCGAGGGCGGCGCGCTTCACGCCGACGTCCTCCGGGCTGCTGGCAATCACGCTGGCGCTTGTCATGGGGACCTCCTCGAGCACGCACGATGAGTGCATGAACGGGCGGATTGTACGCGCGAGGCTCGCTGGCACGCGCGACGCACGATGCCCGACCGGCGCGGCCGGGACGGCCGGGACGGCGGTCGCGCGGCCGGGCGCCTGCACGACCAGGGCTCAGTCCCGTCGCTCGTCCTCGTCCCGGCCGCTCCCGCGATCGAGTGACCCCACCGCGTTCGCGATCGCCAGCCACGCGGCGGCACGTACGCGCCTGTCCTCCGGCTCGGCGGCATCCGCCGCAATCGCGCGAAACGCCGCCC
>JAQBZW010000124.1 GCA_027622315.1 Chloroflexota bacterium
GTCGACCGCGCGCGCGGGTGGGCCACGCCGGAAGCGGACGCCCGGCCGTGAGCACGAGCCGCTCAGCCGCTGCGGGTGTCTGCGGGCGCCGGGTGCGCCGGCTCGGTCGCCGCGAGCGTTGACTTCTGCGGGCGCTGCGAGAGCAACATCACGGCGGCACCCAGCAGCGAGAGCGCGGAGATCGCAAAGAACGCTCCGTGGTAGTCGCCGATGATGTCGAAGTAGACGGAGACGACGAGCGGACCGCCCGCGCCGAGCACAAGCGAGAACGGCATGGCCACGCTGCGCACGGCGCCGAGGTAGCGGCGCCCGAAGAACGTTGCCCAGATCACTTCCTGGAGCGGGAGCGTGCCGCCCACGCCCAGACCGAAGAGCAGGAACGCGCTCGTCACGACCGGCACCGACTGCGCCGTCGCTCCGATCACCATCAGGTTCAGCGACGCGCCCGTGACCACGAAGCTGGCGGCTGCGAGCCGGCGCGGGTCGCGACGGTCGAGCAGCAGCCCCCACGCCGGCTTCGATAACCCGGAGACGACCGAGAAACTCGACACCATGACCGCCGCCGTGCTCGGCGAGAAGCCTTCATCCGTGAGGAACGGGATCGCCTGCAGCAGCACGGTGCCCAGCGCGACGCCCGAGAGCCCGAACGCGAACACCACCATGTAGAACGCGCGCGTGCGCAGCGCCTCGCGTCGCGTGAACGAGTTCGCGTAGTCCGCGGCCGCGGCAGCTCCGCGTCCGGCCGCGACCTCGGCGTCGCTCCGGCCGTCCGGGTGCAGGCCGTAGTCCTCGGGTTGCCGTCGCATCAGCAGCGCCACCGGGTACGCGAGGGACCACGCCAGGACCGCGAGCATGCGCCACGCCGAGCGCCAGCCGAACGCGTCGATCCACACCGTGACCAGCAGCGGCATCAGCATGCCGGCGACCGAGATCCCCAGCGCAGCCAGGCTGACGACCCACCCGCGCTTCTCGACGAACCACTTCGCCAGCGCCACGTTCACGACGAGGTTGCCCATCAGCGCGGCGCCCACAGTGAAGACGACGCCGGAGAGCGCGATCCACTGCCAGAGCGTGTCGACGCCCGAGGTGAGCCAGAGCGCGCTCCCCAGAATGGTGGCGCCAATGAGCATCAGCACGCGGCCACCGAAGCGATCGACGTAGCCACCAATCACGAAGCCCGCGAACGCCATCAGGAACCGACCGACAGTCTGGGCGTAGGTGAAGTCGGTCCGCGACCAGCCGAATTCCTCCGTCATCGGCTTGAACATCACGCCGATCACGTACGTCTGCGTGCCGACCGAGACGAACAGCGCGATGAACGCCGCGACCACGATCCAGTAGCCGTGGAAGATGTGCGGGCGACGCACGGCGCCGCCGCCGACCGGTGGCATCGCGGCGGGGGGAGCGGTCGTGGCCAATCGCGGCTCGCTTTCGGGTCGGCGCGCCGTGACTGTAGTCCGGCCCGACTGCCCGTGGATGCGAGGCTAGTTGGGGCGCAATGTCCCCGCGAACACCTGCCAGGCGAGCGCCGACTTCGCGACCAGGCTGAGCACGATGTACGCGCGCTCGCCGAAGAGGTAGTCGCGCCAGGGCCCGACGCGGCGGTACTGGAGCACCATGTTCACGGCGAACACGTTGAAGAACAGGAAGAGCGAGCCAAAGATCCCGTACACGAACGCCGGCGGGTTGCTCATCTCGCCGGGCGACCACAGGTAGAGGGCGACCGCCACCCATGGCAGCGCACCCACGAGCGAGCCGAACACGAACGCCGTCCAGTCCGTGCGCTCCGTCCGCTCGTTGTGGAGCTCCATCATCCAACCGAACAGGATCATCGCGGCGTTTGCCCCCACGACCAGAAGCAGGGCCGCGATGTCGTAGATGCCGACGAGCATCGCGATCACGACCATCATCAGCGACGAACTGAACGCGTACTCAATCCAGCGCGCGAAGTTCACCCCGCGCGCGAGTTGCGATGCGTACCGCCGAAACGCCACCGTCCCGACCGCGAGGTGGGCGAGCGCGGACATGAACAGGAACGCGGCGACCAGCGGTCCGATCTGCACGGAGAAGAGCTCGCGCGAGAGGCCCTCCAGCCGCTCGGTGGCCTCGTCGAAATGCAAGAACGCGGCCGTAACAGGCAGCGCGAAGCTGCTGCTCAGGACGAACATCACCGCGCCCTGGGCGGCGTGCAGCGCCGCCATGACGAGGTTGAATCGTCGCAGGCTGCGTAGCCGGCTCCCCGGGAGTGCCGTCTCATTCGCTCTCATGGGCCCAGTCCTCCACTGCGTTGGTCGATACCTGAGCCGCGCCGATCACGATCGTGCGCAACTATTGCGTATATCTCGAACCCCAAAGTAAGCTTGGGTGAACAATAAATGCAACACTTCAGGCACAAGCCTGGTCGCGGAGGTCTGACGTGCGCGTCGCAATCACCGGTAGCTCTGGGTTCATCGGCAGTGCCGTCGCCGAGCGACTGGAGAGTCGCGGCGACACGGTGGTGCGCCTGCGGCGCGGGGCGCGCGACGAACCGGGCGCCGACTGGGACCCGGCAGGCTGGTTCCGCGCGGGCGCGCTCGAGGGTGTGGATGCGGTCGTGCAGCTCGGTGGGGTGTCGATCGGCGCGAAGGGCTGGTCGGCAACGCGCCGCGAGGAGCTGCGCTCGAGCCGGATCGATGCCACGCGCACAGTCGTCGAGCACATGGCGACGCTCGCCCTGAAGCCGCGCGTGTACGTGGCGGCGTCGGCGATCGGGTACTACGGCGCCGACCGTGGCGACAAAGAGCTGACCGAGCAATCCGCGATTGGCGCCGGCTTCCTCGCCGAGCTGACGCGGGACTGGGAGGCAGCCGCAGAGCCGGCGACGGCGCTGGGCATGCGCGTGGTGCTGACACGATTCGCGCCGGTGCTGGCGCCGCACGGCGAGCTGATGCAGCGGCTGTTGCCGCCGTTCCGCATGGGCGTGGGCGGACCGCTGGGCAACGGCAAGCAGTGGTTCAGCTGGGTCACCCTGCACGATGCCGTTGGGGCGATCGTATTCGCGCTCGACCATGAGGAGATCAGCGGGCCCGTGAACGTCACGTCCCCGCAGCCGGTCACCAACGGCAGCTTCACGCGCGCGCTCGGTAGCGTGCTGCGACGGCCGACGATTCTGCCGCTGCCGGCCTTCGCGCTGCGCACGATCTTCGGGCGCGCTCGCGCCGACGAAACGCTGCTCGCCAGCCAGCGCGTGCTGCCGCAGCGCCTGCTCGACGCCGGCTTCAGCTTTCGCGACCCCGAGATCCGCGAGGCGCTGGCTCGCCAGCTCCGCGGCGAGCGCGCGCCCGCGGTCGCGGGCTAGGGAGCAGCGCCTTGAGCCTCCATCGCTTCGAGGATTCGCAGTTCGTACCCATCGGCCGTGACGAGGCGTGGGCGTTCTTCTCGGACCCACGCAACCTCGCGCGGATCACGCCTCCAGGCATGGGCTTTCGCTTGCTCGACGCACCGTCGGAGCAGATCTACCCGGGGCTGATCCTGCGTTATCGCGTGCGTCCGCTCGTCGGCGTACCGGTGACCTGGGTGACCGAGATCACGCACGTGCGCGAGGGCGAGTACTTCGTCGACGAGCAGCGCCTGGGGCCGTACCGGCTCTGGCACCATCAGCACCACTTCACCGCGGTGCCGGGCGGCGTCGAAGTGGGTGACGTCGTGCACTACGTGCTGCCGTTCGGCGCGCTCGGAGCGCTGCTCAATCGCATCGTGGTCGGTCCGCGCGTGCGCGACATCTTCGCGTACCGGCGGGCCACGCTCGCGCGGCTGTTCGGCGCACGCGCACCGGGCGCGGAGCACGCCTCGGCGCGCGGAGGGTCGTAGTCCCGGCCGCGGGCTAGCCCCTCACGCTCCGGCGGTCGCTCGTCGTCCTGGCAACGCCGGGCGCCAGACCGCGACGTTTAGCCGACCAGGAGCACCACGTTGCCGGTCTTCTGGTGCGTCTCGACGTAGCGATGTGCGTCGACGACATCCTCGAGCGGATATGTGCGGTCGATCACCGGGCGATAGCTCCCCGCGGCAATCAGACCGGCGAGCGTCAGGAGGTCCGCCTTCGTGTAGCGCACGATCCCGAGCTTCCCCCGCTTCGACAGCGCAGTGGTCGCCACGTCGTGCCACATGAACCCGGGATCGGTGGTGATGTACTTGCCGTCTGGCCGCAGTGACCGGCGGCAGCGCAGGAAGGAGTGCTTGCCGGCCGCGTCGACGACGACGTCGTACCGCTCGCCGTTCTTCGTGAAGTCTTCCTCCAGGTAGTCGACGATCTCGTCGGCGCCGATCGAGCGCACGACGTCGACGCTCTTCGTGTCGCAGACGGCGGTGACGTGCGCGCCGAGTTCCTTCGCGACCTGTACGCAGCCGACGCCGATCGACCCAGACGCGCCGTAGACCACGATCCGCTGGCCGCGCTGGAGGCCGACGCTCCTCAAGAGCGAGATCGCGCTGAGCCCCCCGTCGGCAACGGCCGCAGCCTCCGCGAACGTCAGTCCGTGCGGGATGAGCGCGATCACGCCGCCGGCGCGCTCGCACACGTACTCGGCGTTCGTACCCGAGCCGATGCCGAAGACGCGGTCGCCGACCGCGAACTCGGTCACGACGGCGCCGACGGACTCGACCTCCCCGGCGAATTCGATCCCGATCGCGCCGCGCCTCGGCCGGAACATCCCGGTGAAGAAGCGACCCACAAAGTACTCCGCGCCGCGCAGCCCGCAGTCGCTTCTGGTCACCGTCGTCGCGCGCACGCGGATGAGCACCTCGTCGTGCTTCGGGTCCGGCCGTTCGACATCTTCGAGGCGCAGGACCTCGGGCGGGCCGTATCGGTCGAAGACGACTGCTCTCACGGAGGCGCCCTCCTCTTGCCGCCTGGCCGCGCGCGCGACCCGCTCACGTCCGGCGAGGGCGACCCGTCGCCTCGCCCGAACGCCGTCGCGACAGAGTGTCGCATCTTCGAACGCGATCTCGACCGTACGCTCAACCCTGCCAGACCGAGACGGCACAGGCGGCCACAGCAGCCTCCGGACCTGACGGCCCGTGGAGCGTTCACCGCTTCGGGACGCTCCGGCTGAGTCCGCTCTTCGCCCTGTGGCGCCACGCATCGCGCCCTGTGGGTGGCGCCCGGCTCTAAGATGGCGGCGTTCAGCAGCACATGCGCACGCGAGGGGGTGCAGATGACCACCGAGCCACAAACGCTCGTTACGCCGGACATGACGGAGCGTCAGGGCGTGTGGGGATCCGAGCGCGTCTCGCCGCCCATCAGCGAGTCGGACGTCCGGAAGTGGGCGATCGCCTGTTACTGGCCCGAGTCGCCGCCACGCATCTACTGGGATGCGGCTTACGCCGCGACCACACGCTGGGGCGGGATCATCGCGGCGCCGGACTTCAACCCGTTCGCCTGGCCCGTGGAGCGCGAAGCGCCCACGGGCATGACGAACACGCCCCGGTCCGGCCGCGGACAGCGCGGGATGAACGGCGGGCAGGTCGACACCTACGGCGTGCCCATGCGCCCCGGCGACGTGATCACCTCGCGCAATCGACTGCGTGACTGGAACGAGCGCGAGACGCGGCTTGGGCCCACGCTCTTCACGTTCAGCGAAACCGAGTGGCGAAACCAGCGCGGCGAGCTGGTGAAGCTGCGCGTCTCGACCGGCATCCGCTACTAGCGCGACCGGCGCGCCGGCAGCGCGCCACGGAGGAACATGGCAATGACCTACAACGTGCACTTCGAAGACGTGAACGTCGGCGACAGCCTCCCGGCGTGGTCTCGCACGACGGACTTCATGAGCTGGAATCGCTATGCGGCGGTGAACGACGAGTTCGTCTACATCCATATGGACGACGAAGCCGGACGGGCCGCGCTGAACGAGCAGGGCGCGTTCGGCATGGGCAACCTCCGTTACGCGTACATCGTGAACGCGCTCCACGACTGGATCGGGGACGAAGCGGAGATCCGGGAGATCGGATGCCAGTTCCGCGCGATCAATCAGAAGAACGACACGCTGACCGTGGTCGGAACCGTGACCGACAAGAAGATCGAAGACGGCGAGCACCGCATCTACCTGGATGTGAACGTGGTCAATCAACTGGGCGACGCCACCTGCCCGGGACACGCAGTGGTGGCGCTGCCGGCGCGGACGTGAGCGCATGACCGTGCAGGCGCTCGCGCTACCCCGGCGGCGCTCGCTCGCGGTCTTCGTGATCGTCGCGGCACTCGCGCTCGGCGCCGCGGTCGGAGTCGTGACGCGCGCGAGCGCCGCGCGGGCGGAGCTCAGCGGCTCCACCGTCGGCATCGAGCTGTGCCCGCAGCTGCTCTGCGGCGCCGCGACCTTCATCGGCTACTTCGGCGGCGAAGTGGACGGCCGGCGGAGCGCCGGGTGGTGGATGATCGCCGCCCGGCACGACGCGCTGCCCGAGAGCGGCGAACGCTCCGCCGTGACCGGCGGACGCTGGTCGCTGTCGATCGCCGGCGGCCGCACGGCGGGCACCGTGATCGGTGGGAGCATTCTCAACAACGGCGACGACACGTTCGCGATCACGATCGCGCTCGATCCGTCAGCCGCGGACGGGCCGGCGCTCGAGTTCAGCGGGCTGCTCGATCACCGCACGTTCCCGCCGACGACGCGCGGCGCGCTCGTCACACGCGCCGGCGGCTGACCCGCGTCGCCAACGCGCCCGGGCCGTTACGTCCGTGGGATCACCGGCAGCACGACGCATGAGCCGTGCCCGCCCCCGACGAACACCGTGTTCTCCGCGACGACGCGCCGCTCCTCGCCCGGTCGGAAGCTAAACGGCGCCTCGCCCGTGTTCGCGTTTGGCGCGAAGCGGGGGAAGTTGCTGCTCGAGATGTCGAGCCGGATACGGTGCCCGGCCTGGAAGAGGTTGCTCGTCGACCAGAGGTCAACTTCGAGCTCCACCGGCTCGCCCGGCGTGAGCGGCGTCTCGCGCTCGAAGCCGTCGCGGTAGCGTGCGCGCACGATCCCGTCGCAGAGGTTGTAGGCGCGACCGTCCGGGTGGACGTCGAGCAGCTTGGCCGTGAAGTCGGTGTCGACTGCCGACGACGCGACGCGCAGGCGCGCGAACACCTGCCCGGTGACCTCGACCGCGCTCTCCAGCGGTTCGGTCTGGAAGTGCAGCACATCGCTGCGCCCGTCCAACGGCGCGTGCTCGAACGGGCCGCACGGGAAGTTCACCCACTCACAGCCGCCGAGCGTGGGCACAGGATCGTTCGGGTCGTAGCGGAAGCTCACGCGCTCTTCGCTTCCGGCCGGCACGGGTGAGAGGCCGCCGCCTGGCTGCAGGTAGTACGGCGTCTCGGCGGCGGTCGACAGCGGCCACGCGTCGTAGCCGTGCCACGCGTTCTCGCCCATCGTGAAGACCATCACGGGCTTGTCTCGCTCTGTGCCGTTCTCCAAGCCGCGCAGATGATGATCGAAGAAGCGGCGCCGGGTCTCGAACGGGTTCACCTCGAGCAGCGCCGGCCCGTAGTCCATCTCGCCGACGGTCTGTTCGCCCCAGTTCACGTGCCGCCACGGGCCCATGATCAAGCGCTGTCCGGCGCGCGCTTCCGGCGTACGGGCGTGCTCGCGCAGGCCCGTGAAGCTGTCGATGGTGCCCTGGCAGAAGGTGTCGTACCAGCCGCCCACGTGGAGCATCGGCGTGTCCATCTCGGCGTGCTGGGTGCGGAAGTCCACGTGATCCCAGAACGCGTCACGTGTCGGGCGCGCCATGAACTGCTGGTACCAGTCGTTGCCGAAGACGCCCTCGCTCACCGGGTACTCGAGCGGCGTCCATTCGCGGAAGAGTGCGAGCGGCTCCTGCGCGCGCATCGCGCTGGGCGTGACCCAGAGCTGCTCGCGCGCTTCCATCAGCCGGGCGGTGCGCTCCGGGAAATGGCGAAGGTTGTCCACCGACAGCATGGTGATCCACGCGAGGTTGAAGCCGATGCGGAAGGCACCGCCGTGGTACCACCAGCGGTCGTACACGCTCACCGGCGCGAATTCGGGGATGGCCGCGGTGAGGTGCGGGGGGCGCGTAGGGGCGAGCAGGTACTGCACCGTGCCCACGTGCGACGCGCCGGTCGTGCCCACGCGACCGTCCGACCACGGCTGTTCCGCAATCCACTCGATCGTGTCGTAGCCGTCCGCCGGATCGTCGCGGAACGGCCAGAACTCACCCGCCGAGTCGAAGCGGCCGCGCACGTCCTGGCGCACGAACGCGTACCCGGCGTTCGCCCACGCGACACCGTTCGCGCGCTGATTCGTGCGGTCGTACGGGGTGCGCGTGAGCACCGTGGGGAACGGTCCATCGCCGGCGGGGCGCGTGACCGAGGCCGCGAGCAGCGTTCCGTCGCGCATCGGGATCGGAACAAACTCCTCGTACAGCAGGGGTGCCTCGCCGGCCATCGTCATCACGCGCTCCTGTGCAGTCCGGGGGATCGACGTGCGGGAACGTACACGACGGCCGTGTCGGCCGCCGCCCGCATATGCGCACCGCCCTGGGGGCCGGCTGGGATCGCCGGCCGCGCGGGCTGTGCGCTCGCGGTCAGGGCATCGGCCCGTTGTTGTGGCGGTTGCGGCGTCTGCGCGCCGGAGCGCTCGGCGACAGCGCGGGCCCGGTCGCGTCGTACGGGACCTCGAGCCGGGATCGCAGTCCGAGCTTCGACAGCAGGTTGTGCACGTGCGTGGTCACCGTGCGGCGGCTCACGGAGAGGCGATCGGCGATCTCCGCGTCCGTCAGGCCCTCGTGCACGAGTTGCGCGATCTGCAGCTCGCGCGGCGTGAGCCTGGAGCCGCCGCGGCGGCGGGAGGGCGCGCGGCGCCCGAACGCGAGCAACTTCGCGCGCGCGACATCGCGTTCGTGGACGGCGCCAATCGCGTCGAAGTCGCGATACGCCGCTT
>JAQBZW010000125.1 GCA_027622315.1 Chloroflexota bacterium
CCGGACGGCGCCGTCTGGTACACGGCGCAGCGCCAGGGCGCGCTCGGGCGCCTCGATCCGGCGACGGGCGAGACGCGGCAGATCCCGCTCGGCGCCGGGTCGGCGCCGCACGGCGTGATCGTCGGACCGGATGGCGCGGCATGGGTGACCGACAGCGGGCTGAACGCGATCGTGCGCGTGGACGCTGTGAGCGAGGCCGTGACGGTCTTTCCGCTCCCGGCCGATCGCGCGAACGCGAACCTCAATACGGCGGCATTCGATCGCAACGGCGTGCTCTGGTTCACGGGCCAGAATGGAATCTACGGTCGGCTCGATCCGGCGAGCCGCGCGATGGCGGTCTTCGACGCGCCCAACGGGCGCGGCCCCTACGGCATCGCGGCAACGCCCGGCGGCGACATCTACAACGCGTCGCTTGCGGGCAGCTACGTGGGCGCGATCAACATCGAGACGGGCGCGGTCGAGGTGCTGGAGCCGCCAACGGCTGGTCAGGGCGCCCGGCGGGTGTGGGCCGACTCCGCCGGACGCGTCTGGGTGAGCGAGTGGAACAGCGGTCAACTGTCCCGTTTCGACCCCGCGTCCGGTGACTGGACGGAGTGGCGGCTGCCGGGCGACCGGCCACAGGCCTACGCGGTCTTTGTCGACGACCGCGACCTCGTGTGGGTCACGGACTTCGGCGGCAACGCGATCGTGCGCTTCGATCCCGAGAGCGAGCAGTTCGAGGTGTTCGCGCTGCCGTCGGCGAACGCGCAGGTTCGTCAACTGCTCGGCCGCCCGGGTGAGCTCTGGGGCGCGGAGTCGGCGACCGACAGGCTGGTGGTGATCCGGTACTGACCCTCACCCCCCGGCCCCCGCTCCCGGTAACGGGAGCGGGGGCCGGGGGTGAGGGCCTCGCGAGGCCGGGGGCGAGGGCTAGTACGGCTTCGCGGGATCCAGCAGGCGACCCGGGTTCGCGACCATCAGCTCCTCGATCTGCGCCTCGCTGACGCCGCGCTCGAGCAGCGCCGGCAGCACCTTCTCGGAGATGTGCGCCATGTGCCAGTTCGGCATACGTGTCGCCATCTGGCTGATGTCGGGCGCCCAGTCGATGCCGCAGCACGAGTCGTGGGCGAGCACGATGCGGTCGGCGTAGCCGTCGCCGCAGAGCTTCACGAGCGTGTTCACTCGCTCGTCGAACGACAGGATCGGGTCCATCCCGAAGCGGTCGAGCGCGATCACGCCGCCGCCGTCCATCAGGCTCTTGAGGAACCCGACGTCCGCGGTGTCGCCCACGTGGCCGACGGCCACGTGCGAGAGGTCCACGCCTTCGTCTTTGAAGATGCGCTGCTGATCCGCGGCGGACGCAGGCGGGCCGTTGTGGGTGAGGATCGGCAGCCCGGTCGCGCGGTGCGCCCGCGCGCCGGCGCGCAGGCACTTCTCGTTGACTTCGTCCATGCCGCCCGCCCCCTGATCGGTGGCGAGCTTGATCGCGCCGGGCTTCACGCCCGTGCCCTGGATGCCCTGCTCGAAGTCGGCGATGAACGCCTTCGCCAGGTCGTCTGCGTCACGGCCGTGCCAGTAGCGCGGGACCATCCAGTAGATCCCCGTGGCGACCACGATGTTCACGCCGGTGATGGCCTGCACCTCGCGCAACAGCTCCGGGTCGCGGCCCATGTCCGCCGTGGTGAGGTCAACGAAAGAGCGGATGCCGAGCGCCTTCGCGGCGTTGATGCGGGAGATCGCGTTCGTTCTGGCCGCCTCGCGGTTCGATCGCTCGGGCCAGTTCTCGCGCACGCCGGGGGTGCGGATGTTGACGTGCTCGTGCGTGAGCGTCTGACCGAGCGCGGACGCATCGACCGGTCCGCCTGCTGTGTTCACCATCCCCATCGCATCGCCCCTTCACTCGCCACTCTGCTCACGGCCGCGGAACGCTAGGCCCGGGGTTTGGCACGCGTCAATTGCGAGATGCGTCGGGTGACGCGGCGGACCCGGCGCGCGAATCGGAGAGCCGGGCGGGCGCCGCGGTGTACGATTCCGCCTATCCGTCCCCGCTCGCCGCGCGGCCGCCGCGCCGCCCGAGGCCAGCACAAGCAAGGGAGTCGCGCGTGGTCGCCACGGAACCCACTGCCTACAAGGTCATCGGCACCCGTCCCGTCCGCCCGGACGGCGTGGACAAGGTCACGGGGCGGGCCGAGTACGGCGCGGATGTCGCGCCGCCGGGCGCACTCTTCGGTCGGCTGAAGCGCAGCCCGCACGCGCACGCACGCATCAAGCGCATCGACGCCTCGCGCGCGCTCGCGCTCGAAGGCGTGAAGGCCGTGGTCACGTACGCGGACTTCCCCACGATCGAGGACGGAATCGCCGACATCGGCGAGACGACGTCCAACTTCCGCTGGGTGTTGGACAACGTGCTCGCTTCGAGCAAGGCGCTCTACTTCGGCCACGCGGTCGCGGCCGTGTGCGCGACCGATCCCCACATTGCCGAGGACGCGCTCGAGCTGATCGACGTCGAGTACGAGGTGCTGCCGCCTGTACTCAACGTGCACGACGCGATGGCGGACGGTGCGCCACTCCTCCACGAGGAGATGCGCACCTCGGAGCTGCTCTCTCGCTTCGTCCCCGGCCCAGAGCGCGGAGCGCGCCCCTCGAATGTCGCCAGCCACCTCCGCCTCGAGCGCGGCAACGTGGACGAGGGCTTCGCCGGAGCCGACGTGATCGTCGAGGGCGAGTTCGAGACGGCGATGACCCACCAGGGCTACATCGAGCCGCAGAACGGCACCGCGTTCTGGAATCGCGACGGCGACCTCACCGTGTGGGTGAGCACGCAGGGGCCGTTCTCAGTGCGTGAGCAGCTTTCGAAGATCCTGCGGCTGCCGCTGTCGAAAGTGCGCGTGGTGCCGACGGAGATCGGTGGCGGCTTCGGCGGCAAGCTCCCGGTGTACATGGAGCCGGTCGCGGCGATCATGTCCCGCATCACCGGCCAGCCCGTGAAGATGAACATGTCGCGGACCGAGGTCTTCACGGCCACGGGCCCGACGTCTGCCACCTACGTTCGAGCAAAGATCGGCGCGAAGCGTGACGGCACGATCGTCGCCGGTGAGGCCTACCTCGCGTACGAGGCCGGCGCCTACCCGGGCTCGCCGGCCGGAGCCGGCGCGATGTGCATGTTCGGCTCGTACGACATCCCCAATCAGCGCGTGGACGCCTACGACGTGGTGTCGAACAAGCCCAAGGTCCAGGCCTATCGCGCCCCCGGCGCGCCCCAGGGCACCTTCGCCACGGAGTCGCTGATCGACGAGCTGGCCGAGCGGCTCGAGATGGACAAGATGGAGCTGCGGCTGAAGAACGTCGCGCGCGAGGGCACGCGTCGCACGGACGGCGCGCCGTTCGGCGCGATCGGTGCGGAAGAGGTGATGGTCGCCGCCCGCGATAGCCCGCACTACCGCAGCGAGCTGGCCGGCGAGCACACCGGCCGCGGCGTCTCCATGGGCTTCTGGTTCAACGCCGGCCTCGAGTCAAGCGCATACGCATCCACGAACTCCGACGGCACGGTCAGCCTCGTGCTGGGCTCGGTCGACATCGGCGGCCAGCGGGCCGCGCTCGCAATGCAGTTCGCGGAGGCGATGGGCCTTCCGTACGAGGTGATCAAGCCACAGGTCGTGGATACGGACTCGATCGGCTTCACCGGCGTGACCGGCGGCAGCCGCACGACGTTTGCCACCGGGTGGGCCGTGTACGAGGCCGCGCAGGACCTGCGCCGGCGCCTCGAGGAGCGCGCCGCGCGCATCTGGGAGGCCGACCGGAGCGCCGTGTCGTACGGCGACGATGGGGTCATCCGCGGCCCGGACGGCAAGCAGTTCACGTTTGCCGAGATCTGTGGGCGGCTGCCGGGCACGGGGGGCATGCTCCAGGGTCACGCGGACGTCTCGCCGACCACGGTCGGCCCCGCCTTCGGCTGCCACGTGGTGGACGTGAAGGTCGACCCGGAGACCGGGAAGGTCGACATCCTGCGCTACACGGCGGTGCAGGACGTCGGTCAGGCGATCCATCCCTCGTACGTCGAGGGGCAGATCCAGGGCGGCGCCGTGCAGGGGATCGGGATGGCCCTGAACGAGGAGTACATCTACAGCGCCGACGGCCGGCTGGTGAACGCCAGCTTCCTCGACTACCGCATGCCCGTCGCGAACGACGTCCCGATGATCGACTGCATCCTCGTGGAGGTACCGAACCCCGGTCACCCGTACGGCGTGCGTGGTGTGGGCGAGGTGCCGATCGTGCCGCCGCTCGCGGCGGTCGCCAACGCCATCCACGACGCGATCGGCGTGCGGGTACGGCGGCTCCCGGCCTCGCCCACGGAGCTGCTGCGCGAATCGCTCGGCGACTAGCGGCGGCGCGTAGGAGCACGCGGCGTGGCGCAGGTGTTCATCCCGTCGTCGCTGCGCGGCCTGAGCGGCGGGCGTGAGATGGTGACCGTTTTCGGCACAACGGTGCGAGGGGTGATCGAGGCGCTCGATCGCGAGTGTCCCGGCGTGGCGGAGCTGGTGATCGAGGACTCGCGCATCCGGCGCGGACTCCAGATCGCGGTCGACGGCACGGTCGCGGCGCTCGGCCTGCTGGAACCGGTGCCGGCGAACGCGGAGATCCATATCCTGCCCGCGATCGGCGGGGGCGCGCCGATGTCGGCGCCGCAGCGACGCATGAGCACGCACGAGAGGACGTAGGTATGACCATACAGACGCGCAGCGGAGCGACGTACGACCCGACGGTGAACTGGCACCGCCTCCCGGATGGGATGACGCTACACGAGACGCCCGGCGTCGCGGTGGCGGCGGACGACACCGTGTACTTACTGACGCGGAACACGGCGAACCCCGTGATCGTGCTCACGCGCAACGGTGAGTTCGTGCGCACGTTCGGCGCCGGCACGTTCTCGAACCGCACGCACGCGATCCTCGCAGCGCACGATGGCTTTATCTACTGCGCCGACGACGGCGCGCACACGATCACGAAGTGGACGCCCGAGGGCGAGCTGCTGATGACGATCGGTACCCCCGGCAAGGAGGCACCGAAGTTCAGCGGGAAGCCCTTCAACCGGCCGACGGACATGGTCGTGGCGTCCGACGGCTCGTTGTTCATCAGCGATGGCTACGGCAACGCGCGCGTCCACCACTACTCGCCCGCGGGCGAGCTGTTGAAGTCGTGGGGCGAGCCCGGCATCGACCCGGGTCAATTCATGGTCCCGCACAACATCGGCATCGATGCGAGCGACCGTCTCTACGTCGCGGATCGGGAAGCGCTACGCGTCCAGGTCTTCTCGGCGGAGGGCGAGCTGCTCGACGTGTGGCAGAACGTGCACCGGCCGTGTGCGCTCACCGTGGGGCCGGACGGCAACGTCTACGTCGGCGAATTGAACGCCGTTCCGCTCATGGAGGGCGCACCGGGGATGGGCCACCGCGTGAGCGTGTTCGATCCCAGCGGCAGGCTGCTCACGCGCTTTGGCGACCCCGAGGAGGGCGAGCACGCCGGTCAGTTCATCGCACCGCACGGCATCGCCGTCGACTCGCGTGGCGATGTGTACGTGGGCGAGGTGTCGTTCACGATTCGTGGCAGCCGCATGGAGCCGCCGCGGGATCTCAAGAGCCTGTCGAAGCTGCGGAAGCTCTAGCCTCAGCGCCCGCCGGCGGCGCGGCCGAATCGCGCGGGCCCGCCGTGCAGCGGGCCCGTCCTGCACCTCAGCGCGGGGCGCGCCGCCGCAGTTGATCGCGCTGCCCGTCAAAGATCGCGCGCACGAGGCGCTGTCGCGTGTGCTCGTCCACGTCGAAGCGGACACCGACGAGCAGCGTCTTGCTGAACTCGCTGAGCTCGCTCCACACGACTTCGCCGCGCGCCGCGAAGCGGTTGCTGCCAATGCGGAAGCGCACGGCGAGACGCGTGCCGCGCACAATGCTGCCCGCGCGCACCAGCAGTCGCACGCCCGTGGCGCTGACGTCCAGGATCTGCGCTTCCAGTGCCTCAACTACCACGTCACGCTTGTTCAGCACGCGTACCCAGTCGGGCGTCGAGGACGCCTCGAGTCGGTAGTAGTCGCGCCGCTGTGCTTCCTGCATCGCTCCGACTCCGGGCACGGATCGGCGACCGCATTCGACCGCCTGCCATAAGCATCGACGCGGGCTCGCGCGTTCTGGAGGGGTGGCGAGCGACCTGATCCGGTGCGACCGCGAGGCGCGGCGGCCGGCGGGTGTTACACGGCCTGCGCCGTCTCGACGTGGGTCGGTACGCCTTCTTCTTCGAAGATGCGATCGATCTCGTCGCGGTCCTCGGCGCTGAGCCGCCAGTCTGCGGCGGCGACGTTCTCCGCGAGTTCGCGCTCGTTGCGCATGCCCACGAGCGCGACGGACACGGCCGGATTGCCGAGCACCCAGGCGATCGCCATCTGTGGCAGCGACTTGCCGTGACGCCCCGCCACGCGCTTCAGCCGTTCGGCCACGCGCAGCTCCTTCAGAAAGTTGTCGCGTTCGAACAGCGGCAGTTCGAACGCCTTGCCGCGGCTGCGCCAGTCCCAGTCGACGAACGTCGTGTCTGGCGTGAACGCGCCGGAGAGCAACCCGAAGCCGAGCGTCCCGTACGCCATGTAGCCGATCGCGTGCTCCGCGCAGTACGGCAGCACGGACGCCTCCATGCGCCGATCGAACATGTGGTAGCCCACCTGGTTCGCGGCGATGTGGCCGTGGCGGTTGCACTCCTCCATCATCTCGACCGTGAAGTTCGAGACGCCATAGTGGCGGATCTTGCCGTCGGACTTCAGTTGCTCGAGCGCTCGCATGGTCTCTTCGAAAGGCGTGTTGTGGTCCGGCCAGTGGACCAGCATGAGGTCGATCACGTCGGTGCCGAGGCGACGTAGGCACCCGTTGGTGCGCTCGATGATGTGGTCGTATTTCGAGTTGCGGCCGAGGTTCTTGTTGTTCTCGTCGAAGGCGAACCCGACCTTCGTGACGAGCACGATCTCCTTGCGACGTGGTCCGAGCGCCTTCGCGAGCAGTTCCTCGGAGTGATACGGGCCGTAGACCTCGGCCGTGTCGAAGAGCGTGATGCCGTGATCGATCGCGGCGGCGACCGCGTCGCTCGCTTCCTGCACGTCGATCGCGCCGTACGCGTTCGTGCTCATCTCCCACGTGCCGAAGCCGAGCGCAGAGCACACGAGATCCGTGTCGCCGATTCGCCGCTGTTCCATCGTCGCCCACCTTCCGCGCGTCTCGCCCCGCTGCCGGGCGGCATGATAACGAACGCGCTCGGGCGGGGGATGCGGCGACCCGCCCGGCCGGCCTGACGCAAGCGATCCTTCCCTCCGTTCGCCCTGAGCCTGTCGAAGGGAGTCGCGGGTCACCACGATGCTTCGCTCGGCACGCCCACGTCGCGTTGACCGGATCGGGGCGAACGGGAACGGGCGGCGCGCAGAGGAGCGCGTCCGTGAGCGAAGGGAGGAGCGCTCGGGGCGGGGCGGGGATGGCGTTGGAGGCCACGGCGGGAATCGAACCCGCGGTGAGGGTTTTGCAGACCCCTGCCTTACCACTTGGCTACGTGGCCTCGAAGACGGCTCGTGCCCGTCCAGGCTCGCTCGCGCGCTCGGCCGCGCACTCGATGTGCGGGACAAGGCCCCCAGCGTGGGGTGCGACCGATCACCTGACGAGCCGAACCGCAGGGGAGTGTACCAGCGGCTTCGGTCTCGATCTGCGGTTGCCGCGTGCGGGTGCGTGCCGCGACGAGATCACTGCCGGATGGCGATCACGGCGGTCGCATGCGCGCCCGTGCCCACCGTGACGTAGGTACCGCCCTCCGTCACGATCAGCGCGTGGGGCGGCTCCGCGAGCGCGACCCGCGCGCGCTCGTCGCCGGTAGCCGGGTCGAGTACGAGCAGCGCATTCGCGACCGGGACGACGAGGCCGTCCGGCGTGAGCACCGGCGCACCGCGCGCCCCGACATCTGCACGCTCCCAGCTGGGCATTCCCCGCGTGAGCTCGTACGCCCGGATCGCGCCGGACCCGTCCGCCACGAATACACGCCCGTCACCGAGCGCCGGCGCGAGCGCTGTCGCCGGCGCAAGGCTGATCCACTCACGGGGCGGCGGCGGGACCGCCGGCCCTCCGACGAACGAGACGATCGACCACTGTCGGCGGAAGCGCTCCCACCAGTGCGGCCGCGCGTCTTCGCGCACCGCGAGCAGCCGTGCGCCGCCGAGCGCGATCGTGAGCGAGCCCTCGGCGGCGACGAACTCGATGTTCGCGAGCGGGTAGCTGAATGTCTGCGCGCCGTTGACGCGATCGTGGATGCGCTGTGCGCGGCCGGTCGAGAACACGACGTGATTGCCGACTGCCGCCGCTCCGACGGGGTTCGCCTCGTCGTCGTATCGGCTCTCACTGAGCACCGCGCCGCTCTCGGCGTCGTAGACCACGAGGCTGTGCGCACTCACCGCCCAGGCCAGACCGGCGCTGACAAGCGGCGCACTGCGAAGGAAGAAGGCGTCCGCAGGCAAGCGCGACCACGCGACGCGCCCCGAGGCGCCGTCGATCGCCAGCGCGCGCCCGTCGCGCTGGCCGATGTAGATGCGATCGCCCGCGATCGCAGGAGGCTCGTCGAGCTGACCGGGCACGGCGAGCTGCCACCGCGGTTCGCCCGTGGCGGCGTCCAGCGCGACGAGCAGTCCGTCGGCGCGGGCGACGTAGACACGCTCGCGGTCCGCGGAGAGCCCGAGCACGGGCGCTCCGGATGCGTACCGCCACGTGATGTCGGGGCTCGCCGGCAGGCGAGCAGTGCTGGCGCGCGTGGCCGAAGCGCCGCCGTGCGCGCGCGACCACGTTGCCCCGGCCACCGCCGGTTCGCCGCGGTCCGAGCT
>JAQBZW010000126.1 GCA_027622315.1 Chloroflexota bacterium
GCTCGCGCGTAGTGAACGCGGCGAGCTCGCGGGCGGCCGCGACAAGTTCGCGGCCCGGCATCGCGCTGCCGGTGCGTGCGACCAGCACCGACTCCGCCACGAGCACGCGGTGCAGCGCCCACGCGCGCACGTCCGGCGCGAGCGCGCCGTCGTTCACGATCGGCGCGAGGTGGTCACGCAAGTACCCGATCAGGGCGACGAAGTCGAAGCGCGAAACGTAGACGAGGTCATCGGCAGGCCGGCCCGCGGCCGGCGTGAGCTGCGCGCGAACGCCACTGGCGGTGAAGAGCACGAACGACGGCGGACGCCTGGGTGAGAAGAGCGCGGCGGGGACCGGCGCGCGGCGTGCGCGGAGTGCGGATGACGCGAACTCGGCCACGGCGGTTCCTTCCGCGCTGCGAGGGATCCGTCCCTCACTCCGATCATCGGCAGCCCATCCCCCACCCCACAGCGTGTGGCAGGACCGGCGCGCGTAGGATCACCCGACCATCCAGTACCCGGAGCGAACAGGAGGCCGACCGATGCGAGCCGCGGTTCTCAACGAAGTACGCACACCCCTCGCGATCGAGGAGCTGACGATCGACGATCCCGGCGCGGGCGAGGCGCTCGTGCGCGTGGTCGCCGCCGGCGTGTGCCACTCCGATCTGCACTTCATCGAAGGCACCTACCCCGCGCGCCTGCCGACGGTGCTCGGGCACGAGGTCGCCGGCGTCGTCGAGCACGTGGGCGCGGGTGTGACGAACGTGGTCCCGGGCGATCGCGTGATCCTCGGGTTCGTGCAGCCGTGCGGACACTGCGACTACTGCCAGTCCGGGCGCCCGAACCTCTGCCAGACACGCACGACCGCCCGCAGCTCGCGCACGCCGACGCTCCGGCGGGGCGACACGCCCGTGACAGCGATGACGAACATCGGCGGCTTCGCCGAGTACTCGGTGACCCCGGCGGCGGGACTGCTCAAGGTCCCGGACGACGTTGGACTCGACATCGCCGCGCTGGTCGGCTGCTCCGTCATGACGGGCTACGGCGCCGTGACGAACACGGCGAAGGTGGAGCCGGGCTCGACCGTGGCGGTGATCGGCACCGGCGGCGTCGGCCTGAACATCATCCAGGCCGCGCGACTCGCCGGCGCGCGCCAGGTGATCGCCGTCGACCTCGTGGAGCACAAGCTGACGCTCGCGAAGGAGTTCGGCGCCACCGACAGCGTGAACGCCGGCGAAGGTGACCCGGTCGAGCAGGTGCGCGCGCTCACCGACGGCGGCGTGGAGTACGCATTCGAAGCGATTGGGCTGAAGCAGACCTCACGGCAGGCGTACGACATGACGCGCCGCGGCGGCACGGCCGTGATCGTGGGCATGGTGCCGCCGACGGACACGATCGACGTGCCCGGCATGATCTGGCTCGACGAGAAGACGCTCAAAGGCAGCTTCTACGGCTCCGCGCGCTTCCACGTGGACGTGCCCCGCATCCTGGCGCTCTACCGCGCGGGCAAGCTCGACCTCGACCGCCTGGTCACGCGCCGCTTCCCGCTCGACCAGATCAACGAGGCGTTCGACGCGCTGAAGAGCGGCGAAGTCGCTCGCTCGGTGCTCGAGATCGGCAGCGAATAAGCACGACCCATCGGCAGATCCGGCGGCCCACCACGGGCCGCGTGGCGCGCCGGGGCAACCGCCTCGGCGCGTTTTCCATGCCCGCGATGTGGTCTGTGGATAAGAATTGCTCAGGCGTTTACACAAGTACCCCTTTAAGTTACATTCGCCCTCACGCGGGGGGGCCAGTGCTGGGGGTGCAGATTGCGGCCACGGGTGCTGCGTGCCACACGCCACATCGCGTTGCCGGTCGCGATCATGTTCGCCTTCGCCGTCGCAGGTCTCCCCGGGACGACGAGCGCCGCCTCTGACCTCGCCCCCCCGCGTATCCACGTCACCCCGCTCCCCCATCCGCCGTCGGTACCCGGCAACATCGCCGACGAGCCCCGCGCCGCACTGAGCGCTACGGACGGCATCCTCGGCGCCGGACAGCGTGCGCCTGGCGCACCGCTGCGCCCGTCTTACTTCGCCAACGCCCAGGTGGTGTCCGTCTACGGCTACCCCGGCGCGAAAACGATGGGCGAACTCGGCGTGCACCCGCCGGAGGAAATCGCCGCGGTGACGAAGGGGATCGCGGCCGAGTACGACCGCCTGAACGGCGACCGCGGCGTGATCGCCGCGTTGCACCTGATCGTGGACGTCGCACAGGCGCGGCCCCAGTCGGATGGCTCCTACCTGTCGAGCATGTCGCTCGACGAGATCCGCACCTACGTCGAGATTGCGCGCAGTGAGCAGATGCTGCTCTTCCTCGACCTGCAGATCGGGTGGGGAGACCCGCTCACCGCGGTCAAGCGTCTGAGCCCGTTCCTGCGCGAGCCCTTCGTGCACGTCGCGCTCGATCCCGAGTTCGCGACGCGCTCGCGCCGCGCGGCGCCCGGCATCGTGATCGGATCACTCGACGCGGAGACCCTGAACGCCGTCCAGGACTATCTCGATGGCGTCGTGCGGCGCCACGACCTGCCGCCGAAGATCCTCGTCGTGCACCAGTTTCTCGTGGAGATGATCAAGCACCCCGAGCAGATCGACCTGCTGCCCGCGGTCGAGATCACGATCGACATGGACGGCTTCGGCCCGCCCGGACCGAAGATCGGCGGCTACGAGCGCTACGCCATGGCGACGTACGCCCAGCGCGCCGCGATCAAGCTCTTCTACCACTGGGACGTGCCGCTGATGTCACCGGCCGACGTGCTCGCGCTCGACAAGACGCCCGACTACGTGATCTACCAGTAGCTCCGCTAGGCGCCGCCGCGCGGCGGCCGCACGCGCGCCCGCCATGCAGCCAGCCACGCGCGCGCATGCGGCCACAGCGCACGCGCAACGGCGAACGCCCCCGGCGCGACGGAGAGCGCGATCACGAGCAGCACGATCGGGATCAGGTAGCGATCCGCCCCGGGAATCGTCTCGCCGAGGAAGTAGCCCATGAGGCTGAGGCCGGCGGTCCAGAGCAGGCCGCCCGCGACGTTGTAGAAGAGGAAGCGGCGGTAGTGCATCGCGCCCATGCCCGCGATCACGGGCGCGAACGTACGCGCGAAGGGCATCACGCGCGCGAGCACAATCACCTTCCCACCGTGGCGCTCGAAGAGCTGCTCGGTACGCAGCAGATGCGAGCGACGAAAGAAGAACGACTCCTCCCGCCGGTACAGCGCACGCCCGACGCGGTGCCCGAACGCGTAGCCGACGGTGTCACCGATTACGGCCGCGGCGAAGGTCACGAGAATCAGCAGCCGAATATCGAGCGCGCCCTGTGAAGCGAGGAAGCCGGCCGTGAACAGCAGGCTGTCGCCGGGCAGGAAGAAACCGACGAGGAGCCCGGTCTCCGCGAACACGATCGCGAACAGGCCGGCGTAGCCGACCGTGCGAATCAGATCGGCGGTGTCCAGACCCGGGATCATGCGATTGTCGGCGCGTGATCGCGGCGGTCCGTGACGCACTCCCGGCGTCCTTCGGCTGCGACCGCCCGCGCGGGGCCGCCTCCGATAACGGCTGAGGCGGCGCGTGGCGCCGCCTCAGGTGAGCCGCTCCGAACGCCGAGCGTCAGGGCACCTCGGTCATGCCCACGCGGGGCGCGTTCACCAGGATGGACATGTTCCCGGGCGGGTGCTGGTTCTCGCGCATAAGCTGATGCGCGTCGCCCACGCCGGTAAAGGGGAACGTGCGCGAGAGCACTGGATCCACTTCGCCGCGCGCGACCATGTCGTTGAATGCCTCGCACTGATCCCGGGTCGCGAAGTGCGACCCCTGCAGGCGCTTCTGACGCATCCACAGGTAGCGCAGATCCACGTCCGCGTTGTAGCCGGACGTGCCCGCGCAGATCACGACCATGCCGCCGTTGTCGACCATGAAGATCGACGTGGGGATGGTCGCCTCGCCGGGGTGTTCGAACACGATCTTCGGGCTACGGCGCTCACCGAGCGCGTCCCAGAACTTCTGACCGAACGCACGCGCGCCCTGCATCCACTTGCCGAAGGCATCCGCGTCGTCGACGTCCGGGAGGCGACCCCAGTGCTCGAAGTCCTTGCGGTTGATCACGCCCTTCGCGCCGAGCTGGAGGCAGAACTCGTACTTGTCGGGATGCGAGACCACCGCGATCGGGATACCGCCGCGCGCCTTGGTGATCTGAATGGCCATCGAGCCGAGCCCGCCGGCGCCGCCCCAGATCAGGACCGGATCGCCCTCTTCTACGACATGGGGCGGCCAGCCGAGCAGCTGCCGGTACGCGGTGGCGCCGACCAACATGTATGCCGCTGCGGCCTCCCACGTGAGCTGCTTCGGCTTCGTGTGCAGCTGCAGGCGATTCGCGAGCGTGAACTGGGCGAACGAGCCGTAGTTCTCCTCGTAGCCCCAGATCTTGTACGTCGGCGAGTACGCGGGGTCGCCCCCGGCGGCGATGTCGGGGGCATCCTCGTCCCACATCCCACAGGAGATCACGACCTCGTCGCCGACCTTGACGTTGGTGACCTCGTCGCCGACGGCCCACACGATGCCGGAGGCATCGGAACCGCCGATGTGGAAGTCCTCGGTCGCACCGCGACGCTGGCGCGCGGCGATCACGTCGACCGGACGGCCGAGCGCGGCCCAGACGTTGTTGTAGTTCACGCCTGCGGCCATCACCCACACGAGCGCCTGCTTCGGCCCGGGCGTGGGGACGTCCACAACCTCGATCGCGAAGGCGCTGCGCGGTTCGCCGAAGCGCTCCTGACGAATCAGCGATGCGTACATCTGCTTCGGAACGTGCCCGAGCGGCGGCGTCTCGCCGAGCTCGTAGAGGTCCTTCTCTTCGGTGCTTGCCATCCGGTCCTCCCCGTGCCCTTACGGGCGCGCCCCCCAGTGACCGGAGCATCCTAGCGAACGTGCGGCTTACTCACGACCGGCACGTATCTGGCTTCGGCGCCGAGTGCGACGTCACCCTAACCGCGCGGCAGTCCGAGCCCGCGAGTCGCAATCACGTTGCGCTGGATCTCGGAGGTGCCGCCCTCGATCGTGAACGCGACCGAGCGCAGGTGGAGCGTCGACCAGCGAGCGCGCATCGGCGTCCACGCGCTCTCCCGGTCGGTCAGCGCGCCGTACGCGCCCATCAGCTTGACCGCCGTGCGGTAGATACGCTGCCCGAGCTCGGTGCCGAACACCTTCGTCATCGACGCCTCGTAGTTCGGGACGATCCCGCGCGCCTGCATCGAGATGATGCGCTGAGAGAGCGTGCGCGCGACCGCCGCCTCGATGTACCGGTCCGCGAGATCGAGCCGCGCGCCGCCGGGCTCGGCGAGCCGCGAGCGGCCGCTCTGCTGATCGCGCTCGTCCACCAGGAAGCCGCGCAGCGAGTCGAGCGTCTGCTCGTTCCCCACCGCCGACCCGATCGACGAGCGCTCGAAGTCGAGGTGCGTCGCGCCGACGTACCAGCCGCGGTTGATCTCGCCGACCGCATTGCGGGCGGGCACGTGCACGTCTTCGAAGAAGACCTCATTGAACTCGCTCCCGCCGTGCATCTGGTGGAGCGGCCGCACCGTGATGCCGGGCGACTTCATGGAGAGCAGGAGGTAGGTGATTCCGCGGTGCTTCGGTGCCTCGGGGTCGGTGCGCACGAGCGCGAACATCCAGTTCGCATTGTGGGCGTTCGAGGTCCAGATCTTTTGTCCGTTGATCACGAAGTCGTCGCCGTCGCGGACCGCGCGCGTCTGTAGTGAGGCGAGGTCCGAGCCGGACCCGGGCTCGGAGTAGCCCTGGCACCACACGGTGTCGCCGCGCACGAGCGGCGGCAGGTGCTCGCGCTTCTGCTCGTCGCTGCCGTGCACCATGATCGTCGAACCCACGTCGTGGACGCCGAGCCGTGGCGCCCGCGTCTCCGCGAACGTCTCGCTGAGGATGAACTGCTCCATCGGCGTCAGGTCCGCGCCGCCGTACTCCTTGGGCCACGCCGGGGCGATCCAGCCGCGTTCCACGAGCGATGCGCGCCAGCGCTTGATCGCCTCGCGGCGCTCGTCGGACGGCTCCTCGCCAAACATGAACACGCTGTCCGAGCGGGTCTCGAGCTCACCGGGCAGGTTCTGTTCGATGAAATCTCGCACCTCGGTGCGGAATCGCCCCTGGTCAGGCGTATCTGCAAAATCGACCATGTCACTGCCCCCGTCCCTCGTGAAAGTGTTCCGACCGTGATTCTAAGGGCGCCGTGCTCTCAACCCGGCCTGTCGGTGGGGCTTGCCGGGGCGCGCCACGCCGCGCTCGGCGTGGCCGGACGGGCGCGGTCACCCGGGACTGGCGGTCGACGGCGGTGGCGGCGCCCGGTCGATCGCCTCGATCGCCTCGATCGCCTCGCGCACGCGCTGCTCGACACGCTCGATCTCGTCCGGGCTGTCGATGCGCCGGCCGTTCTCGCGCCGGATGTAGAACGCGTCGACGACCTCGCTGCCGATGGTGTTGACCTTCGCGAGATGGATGTCGATGGCCAGCGCGTGCAGCGCGCGGGTGATGCCGTAGAGCAGGCCGAGCCGATCCGCCGTCGCCACCTCGAGCACGGAGTACTGATCCGACGCGCTGTTGTCGATGTGCACGGTGGTGGCCAGCGCGTGCGCGACCGCTGCGGGTCGGCCGGCAGCCGCGCCGTAGGTCGCGCGTACCTCGGCGACGCGTTCGTCGATCGGGAAGTCGCCGGCGAGCGCGCGCGGGATCGCGTCCAGGATGCGCGTCCAGCGTCGCTCGTCGATGCCGTGCGCGAGTGCGTCCCGCACGTGCCAGATCTCGATCGCCATCCCGTCCTCACGTGTGTAGGCGACCCCGCCCAGCACACTCGCATTGTGCGACGCGAGCGTCCCCGCCACCGTCTGCAGGATGCCGGGCCGGTCCTGTGTGACGATCGTCAGGCGGTCGAGCTCGCCCAGCGCGTCCCGACGGACGGCGGTGCCCAGCGGCGCCTGGCGTGCCTCGCGTATGAGCTCGAGGTGGTGGTCGATCGTCTCCGGCGTGTTGCTGAGCAAGTAGCCCGCGGCAATCTGGCTGACGTGAGCCTCGACCTCAGCCGCGCCGAAGCGCGGGGCGAGCCCGTCGATCACGAGCTGGAGCCGGTCCTCGGGCGAGGTCGCGGCATCCGGCGCGGCGGCGCCGAGCGTGTCGAGCACTCGTGTGTAGAGCGAGCGCAGCAGCTGCGCCTTCCACGCATTCCAGACGGACGGCCCCGTCGCGCGCGCGTCCGCCACCGAGAGCAGGTAGAGCAGGCGCAGCGTCTGCGCATCGCCGACGAGCTCGCCCGTCTCGCGGATCACGCGCGCGTCTGCGATGTCCCGACGCGTGGCGACCGTGGGCAGCAGGAGGTGCAACTCGACCGCGCGCACGAGGCGCGCGGCCCGCTCCGCGGACAGCGCCGCGCGCGACGCGAAGCGCTCCGCGATCACGGCGCCGCCTTCGACGTGCGAGGCCTCATGCCCCTTTCCGATGTCGTGGAGCAAGGCGGCGAGCAGGAGTTCGTCGTGGTTGAGCTCCGCCGCGACTTGCGGCGTGCCGGTGCGGTCCTCGTCGGTCGTGAGCGCATGGATCGCCTCGGCCACCGTGCGCATGGCGTGCACATCCACCGGGTGCGTGTGGAAGGGGGCAATGTGGCGGCGGCCGCGCAGCACCTCCCACTCGGGCAGGAGGCGCTCGAGCCACTCACTCTTCGGCAGCGGATCGAGCGGCGGCGCGCCGGCATCCGGCTCCATGCGGTGCAATGCAGTGAGCAGCAGATCGAGGTCACGCTCTCCGCTGCGGCCCGGCCTGCCGCGCTCGCTCCGCGGCCGTGGCCAGGCCAGCCAGCGACGCTGCGGTGTCCCGGGCTGATCGAGCCGGGCGGTGGCCGCAGCGTCCACCTCGCGCATCGCGAGGTAGAGGCCGCGGCTCCACGAGGCGACCTCGACACCGAGCCACTCGGCCACGCGCGGGACGAGGTCGTCGCGGTAGACGTCGAGTGCGCGTTCGGAGAGCGCGTGTACGGCGTTTCGTGTCGCCAGCAGCCGCTCGCGGGCATCCACCAGCGCGGGGGAGAGCGGCAGCGGGTCACGCCGCGCGCTCGTAGCCTCCGCAAATTCGAGCCAGTGCACGAGCTGCAGATCGCGCAGGCCGCCGCGCCCTGTCTTCAGGTTCGCCGACTGCACCTGCCACGGCTCGTGCGCGAGCAGCTGATCGTGCCGCTCGGCGAGCTCGGCGCGCAACCGGCTCGCGCGGCGGCGCGTGAGCGTGGCGCGGGTGCGCACGAAACGGTCGTACAGATCGCGGTTGCCCGCGACGAAGCGCGCGTCGAAGAGCGCGGTGAGCGTCTCCACGTTCTGGCGACCCGCCTCGTTCACGTGCGCGAGCGTGCGGATCGAGTGGCCGACCTTCACTCCGGTGTCCCACACCGGGTAGAGCAGCCGCTTCGCGGCGTCGTCCCCGTCCGGCTCCACGAGCAGCATCACGTCGATGTCCGAGTGGCGGCACTGTTCGCGCCGCCCGTAGCCGCCGACCGCGACGATCGCGAGCGCCGGATCCGACTCCGCCGCGAGCTGACGCAGCGCCTCGTCGAGCGTCTCTGTTAGGGCCTCACACGCGAGCGCGCCCGCTGCGACGAGCGGGCGCGGCGAGGTGTCGGCGCGGGCTGCAAGGAACGGGGCGAGCGCCGGATGCACGGCTGTCGTCATTACGGCCTTTCGACCCCCGTGGCCCGTCGCGGCGGGCGCGGCCGGCGC
>JAQBZW010000127.1 GCA_027622315.1 Chloroflexota bacterium
GAGCGCAGGCCGGCCCCGTCCCGCGCTAGCTTGCAGTAATCACAAACGTCACGTCATTCCCGCCATTCAGCGACAACGTGATCGTGTAGACCCCGACGACGTCACCGGGAACGAACTCGACAATCAGCCTTCCCGTCGCGATGCCGGTGATCGGTGCGTTGAAGGCAGTGGACGGTCCGACCGCTCCCACCGTGAGATCTCCGCGCTTCGGGCCGTCGACCTTGACCTGGCCGACGTTGCGCCCGCCCTGCACCAACCGGTAACCGCCGTTGGCCTTGGGTTCGAGCGAGACGCCGACGAACGTGCTGCCCGCGCCGTCCCAGAGCAGCAGCGTGACCGGCCGCATACCGGACACCGTCGACTGGTAGAGCGGGTTCAGGCGGAGCGGAGGCGGGATCTCGTTATTGTCGCCAGCGAACGCACTCGTCACATGGATACTAGGGTCGACGTGCGGGCGGATGTCGGCGTTCGCCCACCCGCTCTCCACGCCGCCGCCTGCGCGTCCAACCATGAGCTCAATGCGGTGCTTCCCTGGCCGCGTCGGGTTCGTGAACCCGGTCAGGAGCAGGTGGATCTGCTTCACGCCGACGAACGGGCTCCCACCGGGCGACCCGAGGTTGCTCGAAATCGGCATCGTGATCGTGCGCGTCGCGGCGTCGAACGAGGGCGCGTAGCCGCCGAAGGGAACGGCCGGATACTGCGGCCATCCCTGGAGCATGATCACGCCGTTACACGCGTTGTAGCAGGCTGGTCCGCCCGCCGTGAACGGCTCGGGGCCGGTTCGCACGAACCCGTCCGGAAGCGCCACCGGCACGGTGTCGCCGGGGAGGAAGAGGAACCCGCCGACGGACGGATCCATCGAAACGTTGAGGTTGATCACCAGATCCGTCTTCGCGCCGGCGACCATGCCGTCTGGCGATACCGGCGACTTCGTGATCGACGCGACGATGCCGCCGCTCTGCTTCGCTGCCGTCTGTCGCTGAGCGTGCGGCGCGTCCCCCGTCACTCGTGCCATCGCTCGGCCGCTGTCGCCCGTCACGAGTACCGTGAGCGCGAAGACGCTCGCCAGCGCGAGCGCCGCTTTGCGGCTGAATACGCGATCGACCATCAAGACAACTCCCGGCCCCCCACCACGACGAGTCGCCGCGGACAGGCAGCGTACTCAGGCGCCGTAGTGGCAAACCCTTATGTCCGGTTCAGATGCGGTTAACAAAGAGTTGTGATCTAGGGAAGATGCCCGCGACGATGCAGGATCCAGACATCGCCGCTCGCGACCGTGCCGCGGTGTTCGGCCGCGCGCCCACGCCCGGTGCGTCCCCGTGGGCCGCCGGGACGCGGGCTCACCGGGCGGTGCAACGCGCCGCCGGCTCGGAGTGCTGATGGACTGGTCTGCATTCTTCGCCACGGCGCGCGACGCCCTCGCGAGGACGCTGTTCGAGCTCAACCAGACCCCGGTGACGGCGCTCTCCCTGCTGTCGCTGGTGATCGCGCTCGCCTTGACGGTCGCGATCGCGCGTGTGCTCGCGGGTGTCATCGTGCGCCGCCTGTTGATGCGATCCGACATCGATCCGGGCGTCCGCTACTCGATCCGTCGGGCGACCGAGTACGGCGTGATCGCCGTCGGCGTCGTGATCAGCGTCCAGATGATTGGCCTGGACCTGACGGCCCTCGGCCTCGTTTTCGGCCTGCTCTCGCTGGGCATCGGCTTCGGACTGCAGAACCTGACCGCGAACTTCATCTCAGGGCTGATCCTGCTGATCGAGCGGCCGGTGAAGCTCGGCGATCGCGTCCAAATCGGGGATGCCGAGGGCGATGTGATCGCGATCAACATTCGCTCGACCGTGGTGCGCGGGCTGGACAACGTGTCGCTGATCGTGCCCAACGCCGAACTGATCTCGAACACCGTGATTAACTGGTCTCACAACGACCGCCGCATCCGCCTGAGCGTGCCCGTGGGGGTCTCGTATCAGTCCGATGTCGACCTCGTGCTCGCGACCCTGCTCGATGTCGCGCGCGCACACCCTGGGGTGCTTCCGCAGCCGCCTCCGCATGTGCGGCTGATCGAGTTCGGGGACTCCGCGTGGAACATGGAACTGCTCGTCTGGATCGCCGATGCACTGGGCTACCGGGACGTGCGTTCGGAGCTGAACATCGCGATGGTGCGGGCGTTCCGCGACCGCGGGATCGAGATCCCGTTCCCACAGCGCGACGTGCACGTGAAGCAGATAGCCGCGCCGCCCGCTCCTGTCGCGGACGATCGCTGAGCGAGTGTTGCCGGAGCACGGACGATCCCGCCCGCAGCGCTACGGCCTGCTCACACGGCGCTCTCGCTGCGACGCTCCAGCCCCTCAGCTTCCATCCGCACGTAGCGACCGGTCATGCGCGACGTGAATGGCCCGATTACGCCCGCCAGCGCGCCGCGAAAGCTCACCCCAAGCGTGACCCTCACGCCCTGGTCTGTCGGTACAAGCGTGTGCGTGCCGACGACGTCACTCCCGGACTCTTCGCCACCCACGTGAAACCGCGTTGGGGCTCGAGTGCCGTGACTTCCAGCGTCGTTGGAGGAAGCGTCGGCTGGCGCACGCGGGCGCTCGCACCCACGGCCAATCGGTCGACCTCAACCAGTCGTACCTCTGACATCGATGCCATCCACTCCGGCCAGCGTTCGACGTCTGCCATCACCTCCCAGACACACGCTCAAGCGGTGCATCGATCGTGATCGAATACTCAAAGTCCACGGCCACCTCCGCGCACGCGATCTGATCATGCGGTGGGTGTATCGATGGAGCCTCCCGCCGCGAGCCGGATGGCGGTGCTCAGACATCGATGGACTCGATTCGGCGGCGAGTGCACGAGGCGACTGCGACTCGCGGTGGATCGCGTTCAGCAACGAGGGCGAAGCACGCACGCGCTGCGGCGCCGGCGAGATGGAGGCGACATGACCGTTCGAGATGATTTCCTGGCGGCGAACCTGGCGTACGCCGAAGCGTTCCACTCGGGGGAACTGCAGGTCCGGCCGGCACGCTCGCTCGCGATCCTGACGTGCATGGACTCCCGGTACACGGCACAGGGGGTGCTCGGCGTCGATCTCGGCGATGCACACGTGATCCGCAACGCCGGCGGACGCGTCACCGACGATGCGCTGCGATCGCTCGTGCTGTCCGCGGCGCTGCTCGGCACGCGGCAGTGCGTGCTCATCCACCACTCAGACTGCGGACTGCTGGGACGCAGCAACGAGGAGCTGCGCGCACGCGTCGCTGAGGTTTCGGGTGTCGAGCCCGCGATCGACTTCCTCCCGTTCGACGACCTCGAGCAGAGCGTGCGTGACGACCTCCAGGCGCTCCGCACCTGCCCGCTCTTCCCGCCGGATTACGAGACCCTCGGCTTCACCTACGACGTCCGCACGGGGCGGCTGGCACCGGTGGAGCGGTAGCGCGGTGGTGCCTGGCACCCGACCGGCCGGGCTCGGGAACCACTTCGACCCTGCCTTCGTCAGGCTTGCATGCGTTACCTCCCCCGCCGTCCCCTGACAGCGCTCGCAGCCTTCGCCCTGATCGCCTCGGCTTGCAGCGCGGCGTCGTCCACGCCCACGCCCACAGGCACAGGCACAGCCACAGCCGTAGCCGCAGCCACGGCATCGACGACGCCGACGCCGACGCCGACGCCTGCATCCACGTCCGTAGCGACGCCGGGCGCGGGTGGGGCGACCGGTACGAGCACCGCCGCCCCCTCCGCAGGCGGCAGCGTGTACGTGGACTTCGCGGACGTGCTCCTGCTCGAGAGTGACCCGGTGCAGGTCGTCCTCTATGTCACGGGCAACCTGCCCACCCCGTGTCACAGCCTGGCACGAGCGATCGCGGACGACGGCACCCGACTCGACGTCACCCTCAGGTCGCGCTCGACGGCGCAGTCATGCATGCAGGTCCTGCACCCGTTCGACGAACGAATCGCCCTCGGCTCGTACGCATCCGGGTCACGGACAGTCTGGCTCAATGGTGAGCGGGTGGGTGAGTTCGCCCTCGGATCGGCGCCGGGAAGCACCTCGGCCACGATCGGCAAGCCGTTTACCCTGCGCCCCGGTACGAGCGCAGCGCTGACCGACGACGGCACGGTCATTCGCTTCGATGCGGTCGAGAACGACTCACGCTGCCCGCGCGACGTGCAGTGCATTCGCGCCGGCGATGCCACCGTGGTGCTCACGGTTACGATGCCCGGCGGTGTGGCGACGACCGTGCGCGTGCTCGTCGACCCGAGCGAGGGCGTCGCCAGCGTGCACGGCCTGCGCATGAACGTGACGGTGCTCGCTCCCACACCGGTCAGCACCTCGACGATCGCGCCGGGCGATTACGCGGCCACGCTGGTCGTCGAACGGTAACGTCGCTCGACTACGCTTCTCCCCGCGCGACTGCCGGCAGGGGGCGAGCGAACCATGGACCTCTTCGGCGTACACCTGGTGGGCGTGAACGGGGAGAGCGGGCGCACGCTCCTTGCTCACTCTGCTCTTCGTCGCGATCTTCCTGATCGTGCGCTGGAGCGCGCGCGCCGCGACGCGCCTGCTTCGGCGCGAGGGCCGCGCGGAGCAGGCGCGGTTCTGGAGCCACCAGGGCATCAACCCGGTCACTACGGTCCCTCGCACTCGGAACGCTGTCGATCTGGTTCAACGACCCCACGCACTTCGCCGCGGCAGCCGGGCTGGTCGCCGTCGCGCTGGCCTTCTCCCTGCAACGAGTGGTGACGGCGTACGGCGGTCGGGGGCTACTTCGCCATCCCGTGGGGGCACAATTTCTGGCCCGGCGATCGCATCCAGATCGGCGGCGTGCGCGGCGACGTGATCGGGATCGGGTTCCTGCAGACCACCGTCATGGAGATGGGTCAGCCGGCCGCCGGCGCGACCCCTGAGATGTGGGCCCGCAGTCTGGAGTACACCGGTCGCGTGGTGGCCGTGAGCAACACTCAGGTCTTCGACGAGCCGGTCTTCAACTACTCGCGCGACTGTCCGTATCTCTGGGACGAGATCAGCGTGCCGGTCGGGTACGACGCGGACCGCGCGCTCGCCGAGCGGATCCTGCTCGAGGTTGCGAACACGCAGACCGTCCGGCTGAGCGACGTCAGCGGCGAGGCGCTGCGAGCGATGCGTCGTCGCTACTTCGTCCGCATGGAAGACCTGAGGCCGAAGGTCTACACGCGGATCACAGACAACTGGCTCGAACTGACCGTCCGCTTCGTCGTCGAGGTGCGCGGGGTGCGCGACTTCAAAGACGCGATGAACCGCGAGATCCTGCATCGCTTCGACGAGGTCGGCATCCCCATCGCCTCGTCGACGATGGTGGTCACGCAGATCGCTGCCCCGCCCCCGTCGCCCCATCCGGCGGACTGCGCCGCACTCGTGCGCGGACTGCCCCGTGGCCGGCGCTCGATGCGATCGCGCCGACCAGCGGCCCCGCAGCCGGCGCTCAGGTACGTGCGATCGCGGTCACGGTCGCACCGATCAGGCGCGCCAGATCGGCGGGTGCGAGCACGATCTCCACGCCGCGGCGGCCGGCGCTGACGTAGATGCGATCGAAGCGAAGTGCCGACTCGTCGAGCGCCGCCGGAAGGCGTCGCTTCTGGCCAAGCGGCGAGATGCCGCCGAGCACATAGCCCGTCGCCCGCTGGGCGTCCGCGGGTGGCGCCATCTCGGCGCGCCGACCGCCGAGCGCGCTCGCCAGCGCCTTCATGTCGAGTTGGGCGTCTACGGGCACGATTCCGACAGCGAGCTGCCGCCCGTCGAGCCGGGCGACCAGCGTCTTGAACACCCGCTCTGGCTCGACGCCGAGCTTCTCCGCCGCCTCTTCGCCGTACGACGCCGCGCTCGCGTCGTGCTCGTACTCGACCACCTCGAACGCGATCCCGGCCGCTTTCGCCGCCTCGACGGCCGGCGTCAAGCGCGGCCGCCGGGCCACCCGGAGACGCGCAGCCGGGGCCTGACGGGCGCGCTGTATGCGGCCCGGGACGAGTCAGGATCTCGTCCTAAGGAACCGAGGGTTTCTGCCGATAGTGAGTGCGTGACGCCTGATCTCAGGCCCACCTGCGCGGCTCGGTGCAGGAACCGAGCCCGCAGCCAGTCGGCGCTCACCGAGAACGGCAAACCCACCGAAAGGTGGGGACGCAAAGGCACGGGCCTAACTCCATCCCGCATGGACACGGCAGCCGTCCTACCGAAGCGAGCCACGTGGCGGTTCGCCGCTCAACCGAGCGGCCTGGGACCGCAGGCAGCGCCTCGGAGCCCTATCGGACGACCGGTAGCAAGGCTCAGCGTTCCGCCCGCGGGCGAAGCGCCGAAGCGCTGCTTCAGTGGGCGCCAGTGAGGAGGTAGCTCGCAGGCGACGACCCATCAGGGACGATGCCCATCCTGGCGCAGACGAACGTATCCGAACTGGAACCCGAAGGTGAATCCATCATGCTGCTAGCTCTTGCACACTACATGCGTGCCCTCGTCGCCCAGACGGCGACCGAGGAGTCCGGCCAGTCCATGGTCGAGTACGCACTGAGGCATCCTCCACGCGGGCGGCACGGATGTTCGGCTCGCTCGTCGAGGCAACGTACACCCCCGCCTCGCCGCCATCGCAACCGGTCCGAGAAGCGCGCTGCTACCTTCAATCGAGCAGTCGACTCGGACAGATCGTGCGCACGGCGCGCTGCGAGCGGCCCCGCAGCGGCGGAGCCGGCACCCACGGAGAGGGAGCACCCCATGGTCATGCCAGACGAAGAGCGCGCGCGCGTCCGCGGATACCTCCTCGCCCAGGGCGAGAAGTACGACTTCGTCGACATGTGGCCGCGCACGGTGCGCGGCCGGCTGCAGCTGCTCGACGTGCTCGGCGACGTGAGCGAGGCGCAGGCGCGCTACCGTCCGGCGCCGGACCAGTGGTCGATCGCGGAGGTGGCGCTGCACATCCTCAACTCCTCCACCGCCAACCGGCGCATGACCGAAGCGCTCGCCGCGGGACGCGACGGAGGCGCGGAACGCGTCGACCCGCCGGTCGAACCGACCGACCGCTCGATCGAGGAGCTGCGCCGCGCGCTGCTGGACGACGCGGTCGCTTGGTCCGCACTCACGTCACAGCTCCCCGAGCCGCCGTCGTTCACAGCGCTCGCCCCGCATCCGTTTTTCGGCGATCTCCATGCCCGCGCCTGGTACCTCTTCCAGCGCACCCACGACATCGACCACGCGAACCAGGCCACACACGTGAAGGAAGCGCCGGGCTACCCGGCCGGATAGGCGGGCCGCGATGCGTGTCGCCGTCGGGCTGGCCGGGACAGAGCCCGGCGACTGGGAAGGCGCTGCGACGTTCGCGGCCGAGGCTGAGCGGCTCGGCGCGCACTCCGTTTGGAGCTCTGAGGCCTGGGGCTTCGACGCGGTCAGCCCGCTCGCGTTCGTGGCCGCGCGTACGCGCGCAATCCGTCTGGGCACCGGGATCATGCAGATCGGCGCCCGCACGCCCGCGATGGTGGCGATGACGGCGCTGACCATGCAGTCCGTGAGCGGCGGTCGCTTCATCCTCGGCCTCGGCACGAGCGGTCCGCAGGTGATCGAAGGGTGGCACGGCGTGCCCTTCGACCGGCCGGTCCGGCGGACCCGCGAGCTGATCGAGATCGTGCGAACCGTGACGCGCGGCGACCGGCTGAACTACGACGGCGAGGTCTACCGGCTCCCGCTGCCGGGCGCGCCGGGCGCGCCGGGGCGCGGCATCCGCACGTCCGCGCCCGTCACAGAGGTCCCGATCTACGTCGCGGCGCTCGGGCCCCGCAACCTCGAGCTCACGGGAGAGCTGTGCGACGGCTGGATCGGCACCTCGTTTATCCCGGAGACGGCCGAGGTGTTCCTCACGCACATCCGTGCCGGCGCCGCCCGCACCGGGCGAACGCTCGACGCGCTCGACCTCCAGGTCCCGGTCGCCGTCGAGTTCACAGACGATGTGGACGAGGTCGCGCGCCGCCACGCACGCGGCTACGCGTTCACCTTCGGGGCAATGGGTTCGCGTAGCCAGAACTTCTATAAGGACGCGTTCGCGCGGCAGGGCTTCGCCGACGAGGCGAACGAGATCCAGCGCCTCTGGCTCGAGGGCAAACGCGACGAGGCCGCGGATCGCGTCCCGATCGAGATCGCGCTCAAGACGAACCTGCTCGGCACGCCCGACATGATCCGCGCGCGCCTGCGCGTCTACCGCGACGCGGGCGTCAACACGCTGCGAGCCGGCCTCCGCGGATCGACGATCGACGAGCGGCTGGAGCAGCTGGAGCGGCTGCTGGCGCTGATCGCGGAGGTGGACGCCGAGGGCTGACCGCTCGCAGGCTCAGCCTTCGAGCGCGATCTCCGGCCACCGATCACTCCACGGCAGCAGACGCTCGAGCTCCGCGGCGACGTCGAGCAGCGCATCGTCGTGCCCGAGCGCCGCGACGATCTGGACGCCGACCGGCAGGCCCTCGGGGGACCACGCGAGCGGCAGCGAAACCGCGGGCTGCCCGGTGAATGACGCCGCGAAGGTGAAGAAGCCCTGGTGCGAGCCGTCGTCCGGCAGGCCGAGCGGCCACGCCGGCTGCCGCAGCGTCGGCGTCACCAGCAGGTCGAAGTCGCGCCACCAGTCGAGGATCGGCGCGACCGCGGCGCGCATCGCGGCCGCGCCCCGGTAGTACCGCGAGCGCGAGACCTGCGCTCCCGCCTCGGCGGACGCGAGGAAGCTGGCGCTCACGTCGCCGGGGCGCAGCGGGCGG
>JAQBZW010000128.1 GCA_027622315.1 Chloroflexota bacterium
GCGCCGTCGGCGCCGGCAGGGGCCTCGAGCACGACGAGGCCCTCGCGCGGCGCATTCGCCGCGGCGATCGGAGCGCCTGAGGCGGAGGCGATTTCGAAAGCGGCGAAGGCGGCCGCGTCGGCCTCGGCGCGGGAGTCGCCGGCCAGGCGCTCCAGGCGCACACTGTGCCCGGCGTAGGCGAGCCGGTGTGCGATCCCCGCCGCGATGGTCGTCGCGCCGGCGCCGGGCTCGGTTCCGGCCACCACGATCACTGCCATGGGGGCTCCATCTCGTTGTCGCGTGGGCGAGCCGCCGGACTGCGTGAATCTACGGAGCGGTGTCCGTGACGGCAACCGCGCGTCCCGGCGCGTGTCCCGCGTCAGTGCGAAGAGACGTTCATCTGCGGCAGCGTCCCGCTCACGAGGAAGACCACGCGCTCCGCGATGTTCGTGCTGCGATCGGCGATGCGCTCGAGGTTGTGCGACACCCAGAGCAGACGCGTGCAGCCCTCGACCGCAGACGGGCGCGCGATCATCGCGTCGACCAGCGTGCGGTACGCGCGGTCATAGAGTGCGTCGACGCCGTCGTCATCCCGTCCCACGCGGTACGCGAGCTCCGGGTCTCGCCGTGCGAACGCGTCGAGCGCATCGCTCAGCATGCGGCGCGCGCGGCGCGCCATCTCGGCGAGCTCGTCGAGCGGGGCGGCCGGCGGCGCGCCGGCGATCAGCACGACGATGCGCCCGATGCCCTCGGCGTGATCGCCGGCGCGCTCGAGCTCCGTGACAATGCCGAGCACCGCGAGGATCAGGCGCAGATCGCCGGCGTACGGCGCGTTTTGTGCGAGCAACGAGAGACAGACGTTGTCGAGATGGAACCGGGCGCGATTCAGCTCGCCATCGTCTCGGATCACGGCGCGGGCCAGCGGGATGTCGCGATCGACCAGCGCGCGCATGGCGCGATCGATCTGACGATCGACCATCGCGCCGAGCTCGAGTACGTCGGCCTCGAGCACGGTCAGCTCCCGATTGAACCGCGTCAGCGTCATGGTCGACCGCTCACCCGGCAACTCGCTCGCGCTAGCCGAAGCGCCCGGTGATGTACGCCTCGGTGCGCTGGTCTCGGGGGGCGGTGAAGATCTGCTCGGTGAGTCCGTATTCGACCAGTCGCCCGACGCGATCCTCACGAGCGAGCATGAATGCGGTGCGGTCTGAGACACGAGCCGCCTGCTGCATGTTGTGCGTGACCACGACGATCGTGTAGTCCTCGGCGAGCTCGCGCATCAGGTCCTCGATGCGCTGCGTCGCGATCGGGTCGAGCGCCGAGCACGGTTCGTCCATGAGGATCACCTGGGGATTCACCGCGAGCGCCCGCGCGATACACAGTCGCTGTTGCTGGCCTCCTGACAGGGCGAGTCCCGAGGTGTGCAGCTTGTCCTTGACCTCGTCCCAGAGCGCAGCGCGCTCCAACGCGTGCTGTACGAGCTCGTCGTAGTTGCCCTTATAGCCGTTGATGCGCGCCCCGAACGCGACGTTGTCGTAGACCGACTTCGGGAACGGGTTCGGCTTCTGGAACACCATCCCCACCACGCGTCGCAGCTCCACCGGGTCCACGCTCTGGTCGAGGATGTTCTGATCGTCGAGAAAGAGCTCCCCGGTCATGCGCACGCTCGGGATCAGGTCGTTCATGCGATTCATGCAGCGCAGGAACGTGCTCTTCCCGCATCCCGACGGGCCGATCAGCGCGGTCACACGATGGCGCTCGATCTTGAGCGTGATATCGCCGATCGCCTGAGCCGACCCGTACCAGAGGCTGATCTCCTTCGCCTCGATCGCCGCGTCGGTGATCTCGTCCGTCTCCGCGCCCACGGCACCCTGAGTCGCCGCCGACGCGCGCGACCGCGAGAGCGGGCGCCAGTGCGGTGTGGCCGGGGTGTCGATGTGCGGCTGGGTCATCGGTGCCTCCTGGCCGGCATCCGAGCAATGCCGGGTCTTCCTGCGCAGCGGGAGCGGGTCATCGGAACCGCCGGAACCGGTTGCGCACGATCGTGGCGATCAGGTTGAACGCGAGCACGATCACCATCAGCACGATGATCGCTGCTGCGGCGTTCGCGCGGAATGCCTCCTGCGGGCGAGTGGTCCAGTTGTAGATCTGGATCGGGAGCGTCGTGAAGTCGTCGGTGATGCGGCTGTTGTCGAAGGCAATGAAGGTGAAGGCGCCGATCATGATCAGCGACGCGGTCTCACCGGCGGCGCGGGCGATCGCGAGGATCACGCCGGTCACGATACCCGGCAGCGCGACCGGCAGGATCTGGCCGCGGACCGCCTGCCAGCGCGTGGCACCGAGCGCCAGCGCGCCGTCGCGAATGCCCGAGGGAACCTGGCGTATCGCCTCCTGCGCGGCGATCACGGTCATCGGCAGGATCATGAGCGCGAGCGTGAGCGAGCCGGCGAGGATGCTCGGGCCCATGCCGGCGAAGCGTACGAAGACCGCGAGGCCGAGCACGCCGTAGATGATGCTGGGCACACCCGCGAGGTTCGCGAGGTTGAGCTTGATCACCGTCAGGAACCAGTTGTCGGGCGCGAACTCCTCGATCCAGATCGCCGTGCCGACGGCGATCGGCACCGCCATCACGACCGTGAGCGCGAGCACCCAGCCGGAGCCGATCAACGACGAGCGGAGCCCGGCCTGATCGGCGAAACGGGAGGGGTAGCTCGTGAAGAACTGCAGGTTGAGACGCCCGGCGCCCTGACTGATCGTGTCGTAGGCGAGCACCGCGAGCACCAGCAGCGCGAGCGCGGCGGCCGTCAGGAAGAACCAGCGAGACGCCGCAGAGAGCGTGTTGCGACGGGAACGTTCGCGCGCCCCCTGATAGCGGTCGCTGCCCGGCGCCTCGGGGCGCACGGCCGTCACTCGTACCGCTCCTGGAACCGGCGCACAAAGAGGTGCGCGCCGAGGTTGAAGACCAGGGTGAGCATGAACAGCATCGCTCCAACGGCGAACAGCGATTCGTATTTGATCGTGCCACGTTCGGCGTCGCCGAGGCCGATCTGGAGCATGTAGCCCGTCATCGTCTGGATGCTCTCCAACGGCGAGAGCGTGAGGTTCGGGGTGGAGCCGGCCGCGACCGCGACGATCATCGTCTCGCCGACGACGCGCGCGATCGCGAGCAGGATCGACGCGATGATGCCGGACAGTGCGGCCGGCACGACGATCCGCAGCGCGACCTCCAGCCGCGTCGCGCCGAGCGCATACGCCCCCTCGCGCAGCTCCCGCGGCACGTTCGTCATCGCGTCCTCGGAGATGGACGCGATCGTGGGCAAGATCATCACCGCCATCACGATGCTGGCGCCGAGGCTGTTGAAGATCGAGATGTTGTCGCCCAGCAACGGTCGCAGCACATCCAGCGTGATGAACGTGAGCGCGAAGTAGGCGTACACGACCGTGGGCACGCCGGCGAGCGCCTCGAGCAGCGGTTTGAGCACGCGCCGCACGCTGGGGTTCGCGTACTCGCTGAGGTAGATCGCTGCACCGAGGCCGAACGGAACCGCCACGACGAGCGACCAGAGCACGACGTTAGCCGTGCCCGCGACGAGTTCCCAGATCCCGAAGGAGACGGGCTCGAACAGCGGCTGCCACCGCGTCTGGAGGAAGAAGTCCGCGAGGGGCACGTCTTGAAAGAACGTCAACGTGCCCTCGAACAGCACCAGCAGGATCAGCGCCGTGGCGGCGAGCGATACGAAGCCGCTGGCCGTGAGCAGCGCCTTGATCACGGCTTCCGTGGGATGGCGAAAACGCCGCCGGCGCAGCCGGTCGGCCATGGCCGTGTCGGTGGCGAGCGCCGCGCTGCCCTCGGTCGGTGCTCTCATCGGGATCGACTCCGGCCCTCAGTCAGCGATCGAAGGCCCGATGGGCATGCATGCCGATCGGGCCCCCTCACGGCATCTCTGCGTTCTGTATTACCCCGATCCGAGGTACGGCTCCAGTTTCGCGCGCTGCTGGTTGAGGAGATCCACCGGCAACGTCACGTACCCGACCTCGGTAACGAGCGCGTCCAGCTCATCGAGGTAGAACTTTACGAAGCCCAGCACCTCCGGACGGTCCCGGAGGAAGCTCTCCCGCGTGTAGATGAAGAGCGGGCGCGAGAGCGGGGAATAGCTCCCGGTCAGTGCGCTTTCGAAGGTCGGCTCGACACACCCGTCGCCGCCGTCGATTGCGACCGCCTTCAGGCGCTGACCGGCCTCCTGGAAGTAGGCGAAGCCGAAGTATCCGATCGCGTTCCGGTCGTTCTCGATGCCCTGGGCGAGGATGTTGTCGTCCTCGGACGCGGTGCCGTCGCCGCGGTGGTTCGCCGTCTCATCGATGCCCTGGATGATCGCCTCATTGAAGTAGTCAAAGGTCCCCGAATCCGTGCCGGGGTAGTAGAAGGTGATCTCTTCCTCGGGCCAGCCGGGGCGAATCTCGCTCCAGCGCGTGGCCCCGCCGGCCCGGAATGCGGCGTTCAGCTCCTGCGCGGTCATGCACGACGCGAACTCGTTCTCCGGGTTGACCATCACCGTGAGCGCGTCGATTGCGATCTGCAGTTCCAGCACGTCGTCGAGGCCCTGCTCGGCGCAATGGGCGAGCTCCGAGTCCCTGATTGGCCGGGAGGCGTTGCTGATCTGCGTCTCGCCGCGACAAAACTTCTCGAAGCCGCCCCCGGTGCCTGAGAAGGCCACGTTCACGCGCGTCTTTGCCAGCTTGCTGAACTCCTCAGCGACCGCCTCCGAGATTGGGAACACGGTGGACGAGCCATCGACGCGGATCTCGCCGCTGAGGGAGCTGTAGTCGATGCCACCGGCCGGGGGAGTGCCGCCCCCTGTGCTGGTGGCGGGAGCGGATCCGCCTCCGCCGCACGCGACGAGCGCGAGCGCGGTGAGTCCCGCGATGGTGCTGAACCACATCGGTCGAATCAAAGGTGGGAGCCTCCTTGGTCGTCGTTTGTGTATCGCTACGCACTGCCAGTGTTCATGCGCGACGTAAAGCCCTCATTAACACCGCCTGGCTGCCGCCCGTCGTCTCAATCGACCACATCCGAAGCGTGGCCCTCCGCGGTCAGCACGGCGGCGCGATCCCCTGCGGCTCCGCGTCCGGCGACGTAGCCGCTGGACCACGCCCACTGGAAGTTGTAGCCGCCGATGCGACCATCGACGTCAAGCATTTCACCGCACAGGAACAGGTCAGACGCCAGCCGCGACTCCATGGAATCCAGTCGCACCTCTGCGAGCGGGATGCCTCCGGCGGTCGCCTCCGCGTGGTTCCAGCCCCGCGTGCCCGTAACGGGCAGCGGCGTGTCGAGCACTGCGCGCACAAGCGCGCGCCGGTGCTCACGCGTGAGCACATGACCGGGTGTCATCGCGTCCACGGCCGCTTCGTCGCAGAGGGCTCGCGCCAGGCGCGCCGGCAAGTCGCGCGACAGGAGGCGCAGTGGCGTGTCACCACCCAGCGCCTGCAGCGCCGCGTCGAGCGACTCGGCCGTCGCGTCGGGCAGCCAGCGCACGACCAGTTGCACGCCCGGGTCCTCGGCGCGCGCGACTTGCCAATGGCGGCTGACATCCATCGGCGCCGGTCCGGAGAGTCCGAAGTGCGTGCACAGCGTCGACCCGGTCATGGTGTGCAGCCGCTTCCCCGTCCCCGATCGCACGTCGATGGTTGCGTCGGTGGACAGACCGGAGAGGGCGCGTACGAAGCTGCCCTCGGCGAGCGTGAGCCCGACGAGCGCCGGTACGAGCCGCGGCGTCACGCTGTGACCGAGCGCGCGCGCGATCGCCAGGCCCGCGCCATCGCTGCCCGAGCGCGGGACGCTCTTGCCACCGGTCGCCAGGATCAGCCGCCGCGCGACGATCTCGCCGGCCGGACCGTTGAGCAGGAACATGTCCTCGCGCCGCTCAACGGACGCGACGCGCCAGGGGTGGCGGATCTCCGCCCCTGCGTCGCGCGCTGCTTTGAGCAGCGCGTCGAGCACGGTGTGCGCGTCGTCGGTCACCGGGAAGAGCTTGCCCGTGTCTTCGCGCTTCAGCTCGACGCCGAGGTCGGCGAAGAACGCGACCGTGCGGCCGACGTCGAAGCGGCGCAGTACGCGCCGGATTGCCGGCGTCGTCGACCCGGCGAACGCGCGTTCATCGACGACGTCATGCGTGACGTTGCAGCGGCTGCCGCCCGAGACGAGGATCTTGGCGCCGAGCACGCGCGCCCCATCGAGCACGATCGGCCGAGCGCCTGAGCGCCCCGCCCAGATCGCCGCCATCAGGCCGGCGGCGCCCGCCCCCACGACCACGAGATCGACACGATCGCTCACGGGCACCTCGTGATCGAGGGTACGAGGCGTGCGCGGCTGCGGGGCGGCCGCGCGTGTGCGGGCACGATGCAACGCCCTTGTATCGCTCGGCACGCGCTCTCGCACACGCCCTTGATGCACCCGCGGCTAGCGTGTTAGGTGCAGTCCGGCCGGACCGTTCCGGGGCTGCCCAGCGCACTTGCCGGCGGATCGCCGGCGACGTCCGCGATAGCAGGCGGAGCGTCCGCGCGCCGGCACTGAGGAGAATCAGCATGTACATCGGCGGCGGACTGGTCACCCTGATCGTGATCGTGGTGGTGCGAGTGATCCTGTTCTGAGCGTCCTGCGCAACGCGCCAGCCTCCGGGCTTGCGCGTGTGACCCCGGCGTCGCGCTCACTGGGGGCTTCGCCGGCGGCTACGGGCCCGGGGGATCGCCCTCGAAGACGTCGTAGCGGTAGGCGCTGCCCTCGCGGCGGAAGTACCCGGTGGCCGGTGTGTGGAAGTGTGTTCCGAGCACCACCACCGACGTGTCCGCGTAGCGCTCGAGCAGGGCGATGCGCGCGGCGCGCGCCTCTTCGACGAAGCGGTCGAGCGGTGGTCGTTGCTCCGGCGCGGCACACTGGATCGGGCTGTGCATGACGTCGCCAATGATCACCGCGTCCCGCCCGGCAGACGAGATATGCACGCAGACGTGACCGGGCGTGTGGCCGTGACTCGGTTCGAGCCAGACCGAGTCGCCGACGCGGTGGTCGGCCGCAACGAGATCGACCACCCCTGCTTCCACCACCGGCCGCACGCTGTCTTCGATGATGTCCGGTACCGGATCGGTCTGGCCGCTCCAGTATCGCCACTCCGGCTCGACGAGCTGATACCGCGCCTTCGCGAACGTGGGCACCCAGGCGCCGTCGACCCAGCGCGTGTTCCAGCCGGCGTGATCGCCATGCATATGCGTGTTCAGCACGACATCGACGCTGTCGGCGGGCATGCCGGCGGCGGTGAGGTCGTCCAGATACGGTCCGTTGCGCATGTGCCAGCCTTCGAACCCCCCGCTCGCGCGATCCTTGTCGTTGCCGATCCCGGTGTCGACGACGATGCGCATGCCGTCGACCTCGATCAGCCAGCTGTGGATCGACTGCAGGATGTGCCCGCGCTCGTTGAGCATGTGCGGTTCGAGCCATGGCCGGGCGTGCTCCAGTACGGCGAAGGGCTCCGGGTGATCGGGCAGCATCCACCGGGCACTCGTCGGCATCACCAGCTCCTCGACGAGCGTGAGTGTGGCGTCACCGATGTGAATCGTGTTGCGGACGGGCATGGCGTGCGCTCCTCAGATGCGGGCGCACCGTATGCCGGGACGGGCGGCGCCGGCGCGGGTGTGCGGCGGATCATGGCGGCCGTCTGCGCTGCCCGGAGGACGCGGGCGCGCTCCCGACTACGCGACCGCAGTTCCGCCGTGCGGGCGGAGGTACACGGACGGGACGCGCGGGGATCGATCTCGGGGGCCGAACGGAAGTGAAGTGTGGTGCCGAGGCCCAGAATTGAACTGGGGACACCGCGATTTTCAGTCGCGTGCTCTACCAACTGAGCTACCTCGGCGCGAATCAGAACCTACAGACAGCACACGACTGTCATATCCCTTGTGCCACGGCGCTTGTACAGCATACGATTGCGACCATCGCCAGTACTCACGCCGTCCCCGACTCGACCCCCCAGTGGAGGTTTCATGCCCATGGCACAGGGCCCCGCAATCGTACCCACGGGTGATCTCGCGGACAACATCCGCAGCTTCACCTTTCACCTCCGCGCGCTCAACGTGAGCCCGCGCACCGCCGTGATCTACACCACTGCGGCTACGCGGCTCGCCGGCTTCCTCGCCGCGAACCGGCTCCCCACGCGCCTCGCGGAGCTGCGGCGGACCGACGTCGAGGCGCACATCGCCGACCTCGTCGAGACGCGGTCGGCGGCGACGGCCGCCCATCACTACCGGAGCCTCCAACAGTTTTTCCGCTGGGCGACCGACGACGAGCTGATCGCGGGCTCGCCGATGGCGAAGATGCGCCCGCCGCGAGTTCCCGAGAAGCTGATCGCCGTGCTCGACGAGAGCCAGCTCCGCGCGCTCGTGGCGACCACCGACGGCCGAGACTTCGAGAGCCGGCGCGATGCCGCGCTGCTGCGCGTTTTCATCGACACGGGAGCGCGCCGGGGCGAGGTCACGAACCTCCGCTACAACCCGGGCGACGACACAGAAAACGACGTCGATCTCGACCAGGGCGCGTTGCGCGTCCTGGGCAAGGGCCGGCGCGAACGTATCCTGCCGATCGGCGCCCGCACCGTAAAGGCGCTCGACCGGTACGGACGGGTGCGCGCCGAACACCCGGGTGCCGCGGAGCCGTGGCTCTG
>JAQBZW010000129.1 GCA_027622315.1 Chloroflexota bacterium
CGCGAAGGCTGCGCGGCCCGCGTAGCGGGCGCGGTCGCCGAGCCGCTCCTCGATGCGCAGGAGTTCGTTGTACTTCGCGTTGCGATCGCTACGGGCGGGGGCGCCGGCCTTGATCTGCCCGGCACCGGTGGCGACGGCGAGGTGGGCAATCGTGTCGTCCTCGGTCTCGCCCGATCGGTGAGAGATCACGGCGCGCCAGCCGGCCGTATGCGCCATGCGGATGGCGTCGAGGGTCTCGGTGAGCGTCCCGATCTGGTTGACCTTGATCAGGATCGCGTTCGCGGCCCGTTCGTCGATCGCGCGACGGAGGCGCGACGTATTCGTCACGAGCAGATCGTCCCCGACGAGCTGGGTGCGCTCGCCGATCTCGCGCGTGAGCCCGGACCACCCGCTCCAGTCGTCCTCGTCCATGCCGTCCTCGATCGAGATGATCGGATAGTCGCGGACCCAATCCGCCCACAGCGACGCGAGCTCGGCGGAGCTGACCGTGCGTCCCTCGCGCGCGAGGTGGTACCGGCCATCCTCGCGGTACAGCTCCGATGTCGCCGGGTCGAGTGCGATCGCGAGCTCGTCGCCGGGGGTGCGGCCGGCTGCGGCAATCGCCTCCATGAGCAGGTCGAGCGCGCCGCGGTTCGAATCCAGCCTGGGCGCGAAGCCGCCTTCGTCGCCGACGGTCGTTGCATAGCCGCGGTCGCCGAGGATGCGCTTCAGCACGTGGTACGTCTCGGCCACCCAGCGCAGCCCCTCGCGGAAGCTGGGAGCGCCCACAGGGACGATCATGAACTCCTGGAAGTCGGTGGAGCCGGCGGCGTGCGCGCCGCCGTTGAGCACGTTGCACATCGGCGCCGGCAGCGTCACGGCCGACTCGCCGCCGAGATAGCGATAGAGCGGTTGACCGGCGGCAGCTGCTGCCGCGCGTGCGGTCGCGAGCGAGACGCCGAGGATGGCGTTCGCGCCGAGCCGCGCTTTGTTCGGCGTGCCGTCGAGGGCGATCATCGCGCGATCGATCGCTGCCTGGTCGGTGGCGTCCATGCCGGTAACCAGTGCCTTCAGCTCACCACGGACGTTCGCGATCGCCTTGAGCACGCCGCGCCCGGCGTAGCGGGCCGGGTCGCCGTCGCGCAGCTCCACCGCTTCGTGCGCACCTGTGCTCGCGCCGCTCGGCACGAGCGCGCTCGCGCGGGTGCCATCGCTCAGTACGACGTCGACTTCGACGGTCGGGTTTCCCCGCGAGTCGAGCAGCTCGCGGGCCGTCACGTCGGTGATCTTCACAGGGAACCCCTCTCAATTCTCACCCTCCGGGCCCGCTCCCGGTCACGGGTGCGGGCGAGCCGGATCGAGCGGAACCATGCACGCGCACGGCGACCGGGCCCCGGGCGGCGGGCTCGGCGCGGTCGCCGAGGGGATCATGCCACCGGCGGGCCGTGCGCTCATCCTTCGTCGAAGACCGGTCAGGGACAATGGGCAGAGGTTCCGCTCCCGCGATGGGGAGCGGGGCCGGGGCGCGGCTCAGCGCGCGCGTGGGTGCACGTTCTCGTAGACCTCGCGCAGGTGATCGTCCGCGAGCTGGGTGTACACCTGCGTCGTCGAGACGTTGGCGTGGCCGAGCAGCTCCTGCACGTCGCGGACCGAGGCGCCGCCGCGTAGCAGGTGCGTCGCGAACGAATGGCGCAGCGTGTGCGGCGTGACGTGGGTCGCGATGCCGGCTGCCAGCGCGTAGTTGCGCAGGATCAGCCAGAAGCCCTGGCGGGTGAGCCGTTCGCCGCGGCGATTCACGAAGAGGGCGATCTGTGGGCGGCTCTTGAGCAGCAGGCCGCGCGCGTCGTCGAGGTAATGCTCGATCGAGGCCACGGCCTCGTTGTGTACGGGGATCGTGCGCTCTTTCGCGCCTTTGCCCACGCAACGCACGTACGCCGGTGCCGGCGACAGGTGCACGCTGTCGAGGTTGAGCGACACCAGTTCCGTCACGCGCATGCCGGTCGCGTACATCAGCTGAAGCATGCTCGCGTCGCGTATTGCTTCCGGGGAGCCGTGCTTGCGCGGCTCCGCGAGCAGCAGGTCCACCTCCTCGATCGACATCGGCTTCGGCACCGGCTTCGGCGCCCGTGGCGAGTCGATCTGGGCGGTGGGGTTCGAGGTGAGGTCGCCGTGGTCGATCAGGAAGGCGCAGAACGACTTCACGGCCGCGACCTTGCGGGCGACGGTCGCCTTCGCGTAGCTGCGACGGTTGAGGTCGCCGATGAAATTCAGGATCAGCGTGCGATCGATCTGACTGGCGTCGGGGCTGTGACCGTTGGTCGAGCCATTATTGGCGAAGGCGGCGAGGCCGGAGAGGTCGTTGCGGTAAGCGTCGATCGTGTTCTTCGAGGAGCCGCGCTCCGCGGACAGGTATTGGAGGAAGGCCTCGATACGATCACGCACTCCGGCCTCCCCAGTTTCCGACGAGCTCCATCGACGGCGTGGACAGCCGGCGGCAGAGGCCCGAGGCGGACGGGAGTATACACCGTCGGATCTGGGCGACTGCCGCACGCGGGTCGCCTGGAGCGGCGATCACGCGGGGCGGGACTCACGTATATCGCCGGGGTTCGGCGCTGTCTATGAGGGACCAGACGGGACATTCGCTGAGGCCGGGCGCGGGGCGCCCGGCTCGCCTACAGCGAGCGCTTCACGGTCTCGGCGAGGCGATGGGTGAACCCGACTGTGGCAGCAATATCGTCCACCGACGCGTCGCGCACGCCGCGCACGGAGCCGTACTTCCGCAGGAGCGCACGTCTGCGCTTTGGGCCGATCCCCGGGATCCCGTCCAGCACGGATTGTGTGGCGCTCTTCCCGCGCAGCTTGCGGTGGTAGGTGATCGCGAAGCGGTGTGCTTCATCGCGGATGCGTTGCAGCAAGTAGAGCGCCTCCGAGTCGCGTGGGAGCACGATCGGATCGGAGACGTCTGCGACGAAGATCTCCTCCTCGCGCTTGGCGAGCCCACAGACCGGAACGTCGCGCAGGCCGAGGTTGCGCATCACGTCGAGCGCCACGCCGAGCTGGCCCTTGCCGCCGTCGATCACCACGAGATCGGGGATCACATCCCACGGGGACGGCTCCTCCGGCTCGCTCACGGGTTCGTCCCCGCTCAGCTGCCGCCGGCGCCGCTCGCCGATCTGCTTGAAGCGACGCTGGAGCACTTCGCGCATCGAGGCGAAGTCGTCCTGGCCCTCCACGCTCTTGATGCGGAAGCGGCGGTACTGCGCGGTGGCCGGTTGACCGTGGTCGAAGACGACCATCGAGGCGACGGTGTTCGTCCCCTGGATGGTCGAGATGTCGTAGCACTCGATGCGCTGCGGCTGGGTGGGCAGGTCGAGCTCGTCCTGGAGCATCCCCAGCGCGCTATCCGTCTTGCCGCGATCCGCGATCCAGCGCGCGTGGTGCATGACCAGCGCCTGCCGGGCGTTCTCTTCCGCGGTTGCCACCAGCCCGCGGCGCTCGCCGCGGATCGGGACCGCGATCTCGACCGCCCCGTTCCGTCGTTCGCGCAGCATCTGCTCCAGATCGTCGCGATCCGCGGGCGTGTTCGAGAGCAGCAAGGTGCGCGGCACATAAGTCGCCGACTCGTAGAACTGGGCAAGGAACGCGCCCATCACCTCCACGTCGCTGGCGTCCTGCGTGCCGTCGAGCATGAAGGAGTCGGTGTCGGCGACCACGGTGCCGCGGACGAAGAAGACCTGTACGCACGCCTCGTCGTCCTGACGGGCGAGCGCGAACACGTCGGCGTCGAGTGGTGTGGTGGTCGCCATCTGTTGACGCTCGGTCACCGTGCGGATGGCGTTCGCCTGGTCGCGCAGCCGCGCGGCGCGCTCGTACTCGAGCGCCTCGGAGGCGCCCGTCATCTGCGTGAGCACGTGGGTCAGCACCTCGTCCGAGCGACCTTCGAGGAAGAGCACGGTCTGGCTGATCACCTCCGCGTATTCCTCGGGCGTGCAGTACGAGGTACACGGAGCGATGCAGCGCTTGATGTAGTAGTCGAGGCACGGGCGGGGATCCGTGCCCGTGATCTCCTTCGTGCACGACCGCCAGGGGAAGAGCTTCTTCACGACGTCGAGCGTGCGCCGCACGGAGCCGGCCGAGGCGTACGGGCCGAAGTAGCGGGCGCCGTCATCCTCGACGCGGCGCGTGATCGTGACGCGCGGCCACGCGTGCTGCACGTCGACCTTCAAGTAGGGGTAGTGCTTGTCGTCCTTGAGCCGGACGTTGTAGATCGGCTGGTGGCGCTTCACGAGCGTCGCTTCGAGGTGGAAGGCCTCGGCGTCCGTGTTCGTGGCGATGTGGTCGATCGTGCGGACCTGATCCGCGAGCGCGCGCACCTTTGGTTCGAGGCTGCGTGACGAGCCGAAGTACGAGCGCACGCGGTCGCGCAGCCGCCGCGCCTTGCCGATGTAAATCACATCGCCGCGCGCGTCCCGCATGATGTAGACGCCGGGCGTCTCCGGGAGCGTGCGTACCTGGTGGCGGACGCTCGAATCAGTCACACCTTCATCCTACCGCCGGTCATGTCGGGTCCGGGCGCCGGAGCGAGGGCAGACGCGTGGGCGGAAGCGAAAGCAGCCGGTCCTCTGCGCGAGGACCGGCTGCTGCGGAGGCCGCGCGCTGGGAGGGAACCTTACGCGGCGCTCCGGTCTGAGGGGTCCGTGATGCGGGTCGACATCCCCGCACCACCGTCTGCGTCGAGTCCGGCCATGGCGATCTGGCGGGCGAACTGCTCGAGTGGTCCGCCGTCCGCGGTAATCGAGGTGAGCAGCAACTCGAGATCGTCGTCGCTGATCGTCCGGGCGTGCGACAGGCCGGTTTCGCGGAGTGCCCGGTCAATCGCTTCCCGGGCGCGGTCCGCGCCGGTGACCATCGAGAGCAGGATCGCGAGATCGGCGATTGCCTGACTCATGAGCATCGCGAGGGCCTCTCTCCGTGCGCCCGCACATGGCGCGGCCGGCTGTCGATAACTGACATTCTGCCGACGAACCGGGCGCCCGCTGATCGGGTGAATCCCCGATCTTGTTGACGTAACTGAGCGTGGTGGCCGTAACGCTCGCGCTCACGGGTGCCTGGCACTGACCAGGGCTGAGGGCGGCGATGGAGCCACGGCGCGCATGTGCACGCTTGTGCGAGCGAGAGCAACGTAGTATTTCGCCTGTCATGACCAGTGACCGCATCCAGCGGCGCATCGAGCGCTTTGGCCGTCGACCTGAACCAGATCCGTGCGCTCACGTTCGATGTCGGTGGCACGGTCTTCGACTGGCATCACGGCATCCGCGACGAGCTGGCGCGCCTCGCCTCGCAACGGGGCGTCGAGGTCGAGGCGGTGCGGTTCGCCAACGAGTGGCGACGCGAGATGTTCATGCAGCTCGGCAAAGTGCGCTCCGGCGAGCTGCCGTGGATGAACGCCGACGAACTGCACCGCCGTGCGCTCGACGTCGTGGCCCCGAACCACGCCGCCCTCGGGCTGTCGGATGGGGACAAGGACGAGCTGAACACAATCTGGCACCGCCTCGACGCGTGGCCCGACTTCCCTGGGGTGCTGCCGCGTCTGCGCACGCGCTACACGACGACGGTGCTGACCGTGCTCAGCTTCGCGATCGTCGTCGACAGCTCGAAGCACAACGCGATCTCATGGGACGCCATTACCTCGTGCGAGTTCTTCGATCACTACAAGCCGGATGCCGAGGCCTACCTGGCCGGTGTGAGGCTGCTCGGCGTCCAGCCACACGAGGCGATCATGGTCGCCTGCCATCCCGGCGACCTGCGAGCGGCGGCCGCGGCCGGACTGCGCACCGCGTTCGTACCGAGACCGGCCGAGAGCGGCGACGATGCCACGGCCGCTCCGTTCCCCGCTCCGGCAGGCGATGCCGAGATGGCATTCGATATCACTGCGGCCGACTTCCCCGACCTCGCGACCCAGCTCGGCGTGTGACCCGATTGGCGGTCGATCGCCGCGGTCGCTTCGCCGCTTCCTGAGTCAGCAAAGGCCAACCATGCCACCGGACGCTCCCGACTACGCCCTGCTCGACCGCGCCGGGGTGGGCGGCGCGATGTTCTACCCACGCCCGAACGACGCTCCGCCACCGTCCGGCGCGAGCGACTACGCGATTCCCGCCGCGCCCGACGTCGAGATCGGCGCGCGCTTCTATCTCGCCGCTTCCGCATTCCCGACGGTGCTCTATTTCCACGGCAACGGGGAGGTCGCGAGCGATCACGATGGCATCGCGCCGCTGTACCACGCGATCGGGCTGAACCTCTTCGTCGCGGAGTTCCGGGGGTACGGCGAGAGCACGGGTACGCCCTCGTTCGCGTCGCTCGTCGCGGACGCGCACCCCGTCGCGTCGTTCTTCCACGCCACGCTCGAAGCGGCCGGCTGCGCGCCGGCGCGCTTCGTGATGGGTCGCAGCCTCGGAGCGCACCCCGCGCTCGAGCTCGCGGCCAACGCCGCCGAGCGCTTTGCAGGCGTAATCATCGAAAGCGGCGCCGGCGGGCTGCGTCGCATGCTCGCTCGCGTCGGTCTGCTCGACACGGAACTCGGGGGCACGCTCGCCGCGGCGCACGAGGCGAAGATCGCCTCGATCGGCCTGCCGGCGTTGCTGCTCCACGGTGAGTACGACGAGCTCGTACCGCTGAGCACAGCGGAAGCGCTGCAGACATCGCTCGTCGCAACGTCGAGCCGGCTTGAGGTCATCCCGGGCGCGGGGCACAACGACATCCTCTGGGTCGGCCGCGAGCAATACTTCGCGGCGATCGCCGAGTTCGTCGGTGAGTACGGGGCCGGGTAAGGGCGCTTCCCCTCCGCGCATGGTTCGCGCTTCTCAGCTTGCGGTCAGCGTGTGGAGTTCGTGAAGCGCAGCTCCGTTCGTTCGCGGTGCGTGACCCCGCCCTGTGGTGCGCCTCCTCCGTTCGGGCCGGGTCCGCGGAGCGAGTTGCGGCGCGAGTTGTCGTCGGGTGCGCCCGGGCTGCCCTCGCCACGCGCTAGGCTGGCGCGGCAAGCGCAGAACGGAGGCCCACGATGGTGCAAACGACACAGGCAGCGCAGCGCGAGGGTGAGGCGATCGAGCGCACGCGGGCGTTCAGTCAGGCCATGGTCGATGGCAATCCAAGCGTGCTCGAAGCACTGCTCGCTGCCGACTTCACGTACACGCACAAGAACGCGCGCGTGGAGCCGCGAGCTGAGCTGATCCCCTCTGTGCGCGGCGGACGGCGAAATGCCCGCATGGACTTCGACGAGATCGCCGTTCGCTCATACCCGGGCGCGACGATCGTGAGCGGGCTGGCGCACATGCGTGTCGGCCCGGCCGACCGCCTCATCGAATTCGACTCGCGGTTCTCGGCGGTGTGGGTCGAGATCGACGGCGAGTGGCGGCTCGCCGCGTACCACTCCACCGGCGTGCCCGACGCCTGAGCGGTGGATCCCCGCATCCGGCGGGTACGCTCCCGGACGCACACACGCTGACGCACGATCGCTGGAGGACGCCATGCCCCGCCTCACCCCGCTCGACCCTGAACAGCTCTCCGGGGACCAGAAACGGGTCGCCGACGAGATCATCGCGAGTCGAGGTGGACTGCGCGGTCCGTTCGACCCGTGGCTCCGGAGTCCGGAGCTCGCCACGCACGCACAGCAGCTCGGCGGCTACTGCCGCTTCGGCAGCGTGCTCCCGGCTCAGCTGCGTGAGCTCGCGATCCTGCTCACGGGCAAGCGCTGGAAGGCGCAGTTCGAGTTCTGGGCACACGCAAGACTTGCGCGACAGGAGGGGCTGCCCGAGGACGTGATCGAGGCGATTCGCGCGGGCACGACGCCGAAGTTCCCGAGCGACGATCAGCAGGTGATCTACGACTTCGTGACCGAGTACTTCGCCTCCAACCGCGTCGCGGACGCCACCTTCCAGCGCGCGCTCAAGGCGTTCGGCGAGCGCGGCGTTGTCGACCTGGTGGGGACCGTGGGCTACTACGGCCTCGTCTCGATGACGCTCAATGTCTTCGACATCGGTCTGCCCGACGGGGAGGCCCCGCTGCTGGCCTGATCGCCTCGGCGATCTCCATGTCCGCGCCGCAGTGTCGCCTTGGGCCGAGTCGCCGCATCACGGCGCCGGCTGCGTTGTCCACCTCGATCGATCCCCGCCCGTGGGAGATCGATCGCATCCCGCTCAAGGAATTCGCCGCGTTCACCGACGAGATCTCGCCGCAGGTGTACTGGCAGTCGTTCGCGACCGCCGCGAACGTTCGCAAGTATCGCGCCGGGGGCGAGGAGATCGACGTCGCGGGCATCACCCCGCGCTTCGTGATCGCTTCCGCGGCGCGCCGGCTCGCCGAGTTCGGCCGGCCACTGCACCCGATCGGCGATGGCACGGTCGCTACCCGCTCGGCGTGGAGTGACTTCATCGACGAGTCGTACTCCGCCGAGGCGCGGTCGGTCTCCGTCTGGCGCTTCGGAGTCGCCGATGCCGGGATCTGGGAGGTGCTCAAGGAGACGCCGCCGCGGCGCGTGAGCTACGTCGTGCGGCCGGGTGACACGCTGGGCGCGATTGCAGCGCGCTGGGGCACCACCGTCGACGCGATCGTGCGCGCCAACGAGATCACAAACCCAAATCTGATCGCCGTCGGCACGACGCTGCGGGCGCCGGGCGGCGCGGTCGTGCCCGGCGCGG
>JAQBZW010000130.1 GCA_027622315.1 Chloroflexota bacterium
ACCGCCGATCGCGGCGGCGACATCCCAGCGCCCGATCACGTGATCCCCGCGCCGGGCGGCGCGCTGAAGCGCGCGCCCTCTTGCAGCCCGAGCCGCGCAATCTCGCCGGCGGCCAGCTCGAGCGTGTGCCGCGCGCCGCGCGCGCACCAGCTGAAGCGCCACGGGCGCAATCGTGGCGCAAGCTTCACGATCACAAGCTCACGGTCGAGGTAGGCGACGTCGATCGGCGCGCGCATCAACCACGTGTGGACCGAGCTACAGCGGGTGAGCAACAGCCCATCGCCGCTCGCCGGCGGCGGGCGGAAGAGCAGCCCGCGCGCCCGCGCCCACCACGTATCGGCCACGGTGGCCGCGACCGCCTGGTCCCCGATCCGCAGCTCCACGCGACGGCCCTCCCTTCGCCCGACCGCCAGATCCGGGACCGGGAGGTCCGCGACGGCGGGAGGGCCCGCGGCATCGCCGCGCTGGCTCTTCTGGCGGCTCATTCGATCAGCGCCACGCTGGTGAGCGCCGAGATCTGCTCGAAGGTGCTGCGCAATTGCAGGGGGTTGTCGACGGCGAAGAACTGTCCGCCACCGCCTTCGTTCGCACCGATGCTGGCGACCGCCTGTAGCAACGCCGCGCCGGAGCGGTTCGTGTAGCCGATCGTGTAGATCTGGAAGCCCTGCGCCGCGGCGAGCCGCGCCTGCGCGAGCACGTCGTTGTCCGCGGCCGCACAGCCGTTCGCGCTGGCGCAGGTGCTGTACGTCGGGTTCGCGGTCGTGCCGCCGGAGCGATAGCGGTTCGCGTATCCGTCCGAGAGCAGCACGATGATGCGCGCCGCCTCGAGGCGTCCCCGACTCTCGAGTTCGCCGCGCGCGCGCATCATCGCCGCGGCCGTGTTCGTGTAGCCGGCTGGGACCATCACGCCGATCGCGGTGGTGTACGGCGATCCGGCGAGGAAATTGTTCGTGAGTGCGAGATCGAGCGTGGCGTCGGTGGAGAACGACACCAGCGCGACGCGGTCCAGCACCGAGCTGCCGGCGGTCGGAACGAGCATCCCGCCGAAGGCGTTCGCCGCCACGCGCATCGTGTCGAACGGCTCCCAGTCGGCGCGGCCGTTGCGGTCGGGGTCGCCCGGCGGCGAGGGGCAGGTGAGCATCGGACCGCCGTGCGTGTCCACGCACATCGATCCGGAGCGGTCGAGTACGAGCGCGACGTCGCGGGGCTGAGCGTTGGCGGCGGCGACCGCGCGTGCGTTGACGCGCGGGTTCGCGAGGCCGAGCAGGCGCCCGAACAGCCAGGGCACCGTGCGGCCGGCCGTCACCTCGATGTGGGCGGGATCGCCACCGTAGGTCGTGACCACCGAGACGGCCCGGCCGTTCACGCCCTGCTCGTAGCCGTTCGCGGCGAGGAAGCTGATTGCGGTGGCGGTGGCCGTGTCGATGCGGGCCGCGAACTGCGGGTCGGTCGCGCGCACGGGGAGGTCCTGCGCGGCGGCGAGGGCCGCGAGGTCTGCCGCGCTCTGCGCGGCGCGCCGCTCGGTGAACATCAGCCCGAGGTCCACAACCAGCACGCCGAAGAGCGTGCACAGCATGACCGCGGCGAGCATCAGCGGCAGCGCCTGCCCGCGCTCGTCACGAATCGCGCGACGGACGGCGCGCGCCGTACGGGCCGCGCTAACCACGGAAGTACTCCGCCACGCCGAGGGCCACGGGGCCGAGGATCAGGAGGAAGAGCGTGGGGAAGATGAAGACCACGGTGAGCAGCGTGATGCGCAGCGGGAAGGTGTTTGCGCGTTCGCGCGCCAGCTGGCGGCGGCGCTCGCGCAGCTCATCGGCCTGTGCGCGCAGCACGCGGGCGACCGGCAGCCCGTTGCGCTCGGCCTGCGCGATCGCACGCGCGAAGAGCGCGAGCTCACGCGATCCGCTGCGGCGCGCCATCGCGTCCAGCGCCTCCTGCGCCGATCGGCCGAGGCTGATCTCGCGAATCGTGCGGCCGAACTCGGGGCCAAGCGGCGCGGGGTACTTCTGAGCGACGTTGATCATCGCCGCCTGGAGGCCGACACCGGACTCGACGTTCGTCACGATCAGATCCATCGCGTCGGACAGCGCGCGGTCGATCTCGAACGTGCGGCGCGCGCCGCGGCGGCGTAGCCACAGCCAGGGCAGGGCGACGCCGGCGACCACCCACGCCACGAGCGCGACGAGCGAGCGCGGCGGCGCCTCGCCGCGTACCGCGACCGAGACGAGGAAGGCGGTGAGCGGGAGCAGCACGCCGATCGCGGCCCAGTAGGTCGTGAAGCGCGCGATCGGGATGCGCATCCCGGCCTGTTCGAGGCGGGCGTCCAACCGGCGCTGGAGGCCGCCGGGGAGGTACGACGCGGCGGTGCGACCGAGCACCGTGACGAAGGGCAGCAGCACGCGCTCGGCGAACGACTCGCCCGGCGGACGCGCCTGCGCTTGCCGCGGATCGAAGAGCCGGCGCAGCACGGCCGCGCGCGGGCTGGGGCGGAGCAGCCCGAGCACGAACAATGTGGTGGAGAGGCCGGCGCCGCCGGCGATCAGCAATGAGACGGACATCACTACACCTCCAGCCGGGTCACACGCCTGATGGCGAGGTAGCCGAGCACGTCGGACGCGAGCGCGATCCCGAGCACGGCGTGCCCGAGCGGGTCGGTGAAGAGGCGACCGAAGGTCGCCGGCACCATGGCGGTGAGCGCGAGCAGCAGCAGCAGCGGGAAGCCGGCGACGATCACGGCCGAGTAGCGCTCGCGCGAGGTCAGTGCGCCGATCTCGAGCCGGAAGAGCTGCCGCTCGCGCACGGTCTGCGCGACGTTGCGCAGGATGCCGGCGAGACTGCCGCCGCTGCGACGCTGAATCGCGATCGCGGTCGCCAGCATGTCGAAGTCGCGGCTGCCGAGCCGCTCGTTGAGCTGGTCGAGCGCGTCGTCCACGCCCGCGCCGAGGCGCACCGCGTCGCGCATCTGCGCGAGCTCGCCGGCGAGCGGCTGCTGCAGCTGCTCGGCGGCCATGGCGAGCGCCTGCAGGTAACCGAAGCCCGACTGCATCATCGACGCCATGAGCTCGCAGAGCTCGACGAGCTCGGTCTCGATCGCGCGCCTGCGGCGTGCGATGCGGCTGCGCACCCACAGCGACGGCGCGAGGCCGCCGAAGACGAGGCCGGCGAGTGCGCCCACGAGCGTGAACTCGGCCGCGATCGCGTGTGCGATCGTCGCCGCGCTGACGGTGAGCAGCGCGGCCACGACGAGGCGCAACGCCAGGTACTCGGCGACGCGCAGGCGCAGGCCGGCGCGGTCGAGCGTGTGCCGGAGCTCGTCCGACCACGCGCGCCCGCTGAGCGCGAGGTCCAGCAGCCGTACGCGCGACGCGCGGCGATCGCGGAGCACGTCGACCGCGGGTGCGTACGGGGTGCGCTCCTCGAGTGAGGTCAGGCGCGCGCGCACGATCGCGCGCGGGGCGCGCGCCATGCGCGAGAAGGCGACGAGCGCGAGGATCACGGACGTTCCGGCGCCGGTCGCGATCAGCACCGCCGCCGGGTTCACAGCGCGATCCCCACGGCGCCGCCGACGCTCGGCGGCTCGATCCAGTCCTCGGACACGCCGAAGGCGGGGAAGCGATCGGCGAAGCGCGGCCGCACGCCGGTCGGCTCCAGCCGGCCGGACACGCGCCCGTCGCGGTCGAGCGCCTGGTCGGCGAACTTGAAGACGTCCTGGATGGCGACGATGTCGCCTTCGAGCCCCACCACCTCGGTCACCGCGGTCACGCGGCGGGTGCCGTCGATCATGCGCGAGATCTGCACGACGAGGTGCAGCGCCGACGCCATCTGCTGGCGGATCGCCAGCGCGGGCAGCTCGAAGCCGGCCATCAGCACCATGTTCTCGATGCGCGAGAGCGCGTCACGAGGCGAGTTCGAGTGCACCGTCGTGATCGAGCCCTCGTGGCCCGTGTTCATCGCCTGCATCATGTCGAAGGCCTCGCCGCTTCGAACCTCGCCCACGATGATGCGGTCGGGTCGCATGCGCAGCGCGTTGCGCACGAGGTCCCGCTGCGTGACCTCGCCGCCACCCTCGCCCGCCGAGGGGCGCGCTTCGAGCGTCACCACGTGCGGCTGGCGGAGCCGGATCTCCATCGGATCCTCGATCGTCACCACCCGCTCCTGGCGCGGGATGAACGCCGAGAGCGCGTTCAGGAACGTCGTCTTGCCACTGCCCGTGCCACCGGAGATGACGATGTTCACCTTCGACACGACACACGCGCGGAGGAAGCCCGCGACCTCGCGCGTGACGGTGCCGATCGAGACCAGGTCTTCGATGTCGTAGCGATCGGTGCGGAACTTGCGCACCGTGATCGTGGGGCTGTGCACGGCGATCGGCGGCAGCACTACGTTGACGCGCGAGCCGTCGGGGAGGCGCGCGTCGACCATCGGCGAGCTCTCGTCGAGGCGGCGGCCGAGCGGGCCGGTGATGCGGTCGGCGATGCGCCGAATGTGCTCGGCATCGCGAAAGCGGACCGCGCTGACGTAGAGCATGCCCTCGCGCTCGTAGAAGACTTCGGAGGGGCCGTTGACCATGATCTCGGTGATGTCCGGGTCGTCGAGCAGCGGCTGGATCGGGCCGAAGCCGAGGATCTCGTCCACGACCTCCGTGATCACGTCCTGGCGCACCACCCCGGCGACCGCTGGAGCGAGCTCCGCGAGCACGCGCGCGACGGCGGCTTCGACGTGCGCGTGGCGCTCGCCCGCCGGCAGCTGGTCGAGCGCGCGCACGTCCAGATCCTCCACGAGTCGCTCATGGACGCGGCCGGCGAGCCCGTCGCGCTGAGGTGCGGGTTCGCGTGCGATCGTGCGTACGAGCCGGCCGGACTGGGTCATCTAGGTCCTCCGTCCGAGCAAGGGGATGCGTGCCATCGGCGCGCGCGCGACGCGCACCTCGGCGAGCCCGGCGATGCTTTCGGCGAGCCCGATGATTTCGCGAGCGAAGCGGCTGCGCGGGTTCGACTGCACGATCGGGATGCCCGTTTGCACGGACATCCCGACCTGTGCGTCGTGCAGGATCAGGCGGCTGATCTCCATGCCCGTCGCCCGCTCGACGTCCTCGGGGGTGACGGCGGCCGCGCGCGTGATGTCGTTCACCACCAGCCGCACGCGGTCCGGCCCGAGCGCCCACGACTCGAGGATGCGCAGCGCGGTGCGGGTGTCCTTGATGCTCGACACATCGAGCGAGCTGACGAGCAGCACGATCGCCGCCTCGTTCAGCGACGCCGCCACGACCTCGCTCATCGTGCCCGGGGTGTCGAGCACGACGAACTCGTGGCACTGCGAGAGCGCCTGCGCAATGCCGCTGATGTGCTCGGCCTTGAGGGCGCGCCAGTCGTCGGGCTCCGAGGCGGCGGTGAGCGCGTTCACGCCCGAGTCGTGGCGCACGAGGTAGGGCTGAATCGTCTCGCGCGTGATCTCGGTCTCGTTGCGCGCGAGATCCGCGACGCTGTGCTTCACGTCGAGCGTGAGCATGACGGCGACGTCGCCGAACTGCGCGTCGCCGTCCGCGATCGCGACCTCCTGGCCCGTGACCTGGCGCAGGGCGACCGCGAGGTTGGCGGCGATCGTGCTCTTGCCTGTGCCGCCCTTCGCGCCCGCGACCGTGAGCACGGTGCCGCGCGCGTTCTGTGCGGTGTGCTCCGCCCAGCGTGCGAGCTGCCGCTGCTCCTCCTGCGCGAGCACGGAGTGGATCGCGGTGCGCAGCTCCCGCGCCGCGAGCGGCTTCTCGAGGAAATCGCGCGCGCCGGCGCGCATCGCCTGGCGCATCAGCCCGGGCGCCGGGGAGGACGAGTAGACGAGCAACGGCGTGTCCGGCAGCTGCTGCTGCAGTGCTTCCGCGGTGCTCAGACCGCGCATCGGTGGGTCCTCGAGCGAGAGCAGCACGATGTTCGGCTGGCGATCGGCGGCGAGATAGGTCGCTTCCACGCCGTAGGTCGCTTCGCCGGCCGAGTCGAGCCCCACGCTTTCCAGCAGCTTGACCATCTCGAGACGGCTGTCGAGGTTCGGGTCGACGATCAGGGCTGAGAGATTGCGCGCCATAGGTCCTACTTTCCGAGGGCGCCGCGGCGCCGGCTGGATGAGCGCTAGGGCGCGCGGTTTACACGGTCGAAGTCGCCTGCCGGCTGCAGGCTCGTCAGGGGGGCGAGCGGCGATCGCGTGACATCGCCGAACGGGCGCACGGCCAGCCCGAGCGTGCCTTCGGTCGAAGCCATGAACAGCGCCTGCGCCTGTGCCGGCGTCACCGCGACGGTGACCGAGCGGGCAGACGGCTGCGGCTTCGAGCCGTCCGGACGCAACGTCTCGGGATCGCGACCGCTGTCGATCGGCGCGGTCGCTTCCTGGCCCACGGCGAGCACGAGTACGTCCTGCAACACCGTGACCACGGCGACGCCGCGCCGCGTGTTCTCGCCGACCTCCGCCTGCGGCTCGAACAGGCGCTCGTAGGAGGTGGCCGCGAGCACGTCCACGCGGTCGCCGGGCACGATCAGGCCGCCGGCCGCGCTCACCTCGGAGACCGGCACGGAGATCGCGCGCATGCCCTCGGGTACGGAGAAGGCCAGACCGCGTCCCGTTGCCGCGGCGCCCACGAGCCGCGAGTCGAGCACCTGCTCGCCCGCGACCATCGGGTAGCGCGCGACGCGGTCGACGGCCTGGTCGACGGCCGAGAGCGCGCCGGGTAGCAGTTGTGTGCTCGCGATCTGTCGGACTTCGAGCAAGGCGGCGGGCAGGGCCGTGCCGGCAGCGACGCCTTCGCGCAGCACGACCACGGGCTGCGTGGTGACCTCACCCGCGCCGGTGGCCCCCACGGCCGCCGCCTCCGGCTGGGTGCGCGTGGTCAGCCAGCCGTACGTCGCGGCGGTGGTGGCGAGCCCCAGCACGACGGCGAGCAGCAGCAGCGTGCTTCCCGATCCCACGATCCGCAGCAGTCGCATCTTCGTCTCCTCGTCGCCCGCCCTCGTGGGCTTCGTGGATGCCGCGTGACGCGCCCTGGCGCGCCCGCCGTGGTTGCGGTCAGGAACAGGCGGTGCCCGGGATCAGTCCGGCCTGACTGGCCGGCGCGCGTTCGAGCCGTGCATCGGCGCACGCGCGCATCGTCAGGGTCGCCGGGAGCGAGCCGAACGACAGCGCGGACATGAGCTCGCCGAGCGGCGTGATCGGCAGGTATTCGTGTGTGATCGCGACGTTCACGCTGTCGCCGCGGAGATAGCCGCCGCCGGGCATGAGCTTGCGGTAGGTCACGCGCACGTCGGCGCAGCTGACCTCGCCGGCGCTCGCGACCACCGCTCGACCCTCGATCGAGGGGTTCGCCGGGTCGCTCTGGCAGGCCCCGCCGCCGTTGATGCGGCTGCCGACGGCCGCGTAGCGGGCCGCCTCGGCGGCGGAGTTGTTCACGGTCACGTAGGTGTGGAGGGCGAATCCGAACTCCACGATCATGAGCAGCAGGACGAGGACGACGGGGAACAGCAACACGAACTCGACCACTGCCTGGCCGCTGTCGTTCGTTGGTGTGCGCATTGCTGTGCCCCGCGTCCTCGTCCCGCGCTCGTCGGTGGCTACGGAGTCGGGTTGATCGCGGTGCCGATGTCGCCGGCCAGGCCGCCGATGGCGGCGGTGATGCCGGTCGTCAGGAAGGCGGCGACGATCACGATCGAGATCGTGCCGAGAATCAGCGTGTACTCGACCATGCCCTGTCCCTCGTCGCGGCCGCCAAGGCCGGCGCTCAGGTAGTCACGCATCATGCGAATTGCTGCGGTCATCGGTGGTGCTCCTCAACTAGACATGGGCCGTTGCGGGGAGGTGACTGCCGGTCGGTCGGCGCCCCCGCGATGTGCGCCGATCGGTGCGCTCGGTGCGTCTGCCGTCGCAGCCTCCCCCCCGTGCCAGTCGCCTCACACGCCCGCGTGAGTTCCGACCGGCAAGAGCAAGCTACGGTTCGGGATGTGAGAGAACAGAGAGAAAAGCGGGGGAATTCGTCGGACAATCGTCAAGAATCGTGAAGAGCGGGTGCCAGACGTCGAAGCGGCACGAGCGTGGCGATCAGTGCGAGGGTGGGACGACCTCGATGCGCACGATCACATCTCCGATCGCCACCGCGTCACCGTCGTCGAGGCTCGCCCACGAGACGTCTTCGCCGTTGACACGACAGAGCGCGGCCGGGTCTGTGACGTGCAGGATGATGGCGTCGCCGCGACGCCAGATCATCGCGTGCTCGGCGACCACGCCCACGCGCCCGGGCAGCACGAGGTCGCATTCCGGCGATGACCCGATGCGGATCGGTCGCTCGTGCAGGGGCACCCGCCGCACGCCCACCGGCGCCGTGAGCAACAGCCATGCGGAGGGCGACTCCGTCGCGGCCGGCGCCGGCGGGGACTCGACGGCGGCGAGCTCCATGGCGCTCGCCTTGAAACTCGCCGCGAGCCGGCGTTCGAGGTCGATCGTGGGCGCAGCCGTGTTTGCGGCGGCGTGACGCTGTTCGCTCGAGCGAGCGAGCCTCGCCACCCCGCGGGCCCCGTCGCGTGCACCGCCGCGCCCGGCGACGATCGCGCCGCGGGTC
>JAQBZW010000131.1 GCA_027622315.1 Chloroflexota bacterium
GCGACGCCTCCGCCTGCGTCGGCACGAACGGGAGTGCGCGCGCGAGCCGCTGTCGGCCGGTGGCCGGCTGCGCGCCCACGGCGCCGCTTGTCGATGCCGCGAAGGCGACGCTCGCGCCGTCCGGCGAGATACGCGGGGCGAACGGCGGACCGAGGTTCTGCGGGAGCGACAGCGCTCGCGCATCGGAACCGTCGTGGGCGGCTACCCAGATCGCGGCCTCATCGTGCGCGCCGGGCACGAGGTAGGCCATGCGCGCGCCGTCGCGCGAGAGCGACGGCTCCAGCGCGCCATCGACGAGCAACGTGGTTCGCCCGGTGGCGAGGTCGATCCGGAGGAGGCCGGGACGGGCCGCCGTCGGCGCGCCGGCCGGAACCTCGGGCGGGTTGACCCCGGCGATCAGTGCCGCGCCGTCCGCCGTCCACGTGAGCCCCCGGATCTGCTGGCCGCGTTGCGCGTGAGTCCACACCACAATGGGCGGCCCGCCACTGCCGTCGATGACGGAGATCAGGTCGCCCCAGTCACCTTCGGTGGTGATCGCGTAGGTGGACTGCACGAATGCGATGCGCGTGCCGTCGGGCGACCACGCGGGGAACGCCACGAAGACGTTGGAAGCAGCGGCACGGAAGAGCTCGGCTTCCTCGCCGTCGCCGGCGCGTACGAGCAGCCGCTGATCGCGGACGAGCGCGATGCGCTCGTCGGTCGACATGCTCCCGCCGTCCGGGGCCGTACTCCCGCCGCCGCACGCGGCGGCCAGCAGCACGAGTAGCGCGAGCAGGGTGACAGCGACGCGGGCGACGCGCTGCCGTCGGCGGGTCATACCCGCCATCGGCTCTCGCTGCGTATACGTGATCACGACGCGACGAGTTCGCCTGACGGCACCGCACCCCGCCGGCGGTTGACCGCAACGGCACAGAGGAAGATCGCACACGCCACGATCACGATGGCCGGGCTGGCGGCGACCCCGAGGTGAAACGAGAGGTGCATGCCGACCACGGACGATGTCAGCGCGAATGCGATCGACAGCAGCATGATTCGCGGCAGCCGTGTCACGAGCAGTGACGCGGAGGCCGGCGGGATGATCAGCATCGCGTTCACGAGAATGATGCCGATCGCCTTCAGCGCGACGACCACCGCCACCCCCACGACCACCACCATGGCGTATTCGAAGAAGCGCGTCGGCACCCCTGTGGTACGCGCCATCGCGGGGTCATAGGCGACGAACAGCAACTCGCGCGAGAACGCCGCGAGGAACAGCAGCACCGCGAACCCGAGCACGGCCGCACCGACGATGTCCGGTCGCGAGATGCCCAGGATGTCGCCGAATACGAACGAGAAGAGATCGGGCGTGTAGGACTGCCGCGTCGACAGCACGAGCACGCCGATCGAGAACATGGCGACAAAGAGGATGCCGATCGCGGTGTCGTAGCTGACGCGCGCGCGGTCGCGCGTCCACGCGATGCCGAGCGCCGTGAAGACCGCCGCGCCCAGCGCGCCGAGCGAGACGTTGAGCCCCGACACGAACGCGATCGCCACGCCGGCAAGCGTCGCGTGGGCGAGCGCGTCTCCCGAGAACGCGAGGCCCTTGTGGACCACAAACGTGCCCACGACGCCGCTCACGACGCTGATGATCGCGAGCACGAGCAACGCCCGCTGCATGAACGTGAACGCGTACGGGTCGATCAGCCAGCCGACGACGTCGGCCATCAGCCGCCGTCGCCTCCACCGAGCAGGTCACGGCGCCCGCCGGCCGCGAGCTCGTCGGCCACGATGCGCACTGTGTCCTGGCGTGGAACCGAGAGCAGGTGACGCTGGAACGTTTCCGTCAGCACCTCGGCCGTCAGCACCTCGGCGGACGGACCCTGCGCGATCACACGGCCGTTCAGGCAGATCGCTTCGTCGCACGAGTTGGCGACGCACGACAGGTCGTGCGTGGCGACGAGGATCGCGGTTCCGTCGCGCGCGAGCTGGTCGAGGATCTCGATCAGATCGTGCTGCACCGCCGCGTCGAGCCCGGCGAACGGCTCATCCAGCAACAGCAGTCGCGCGCCGCGGGCGATCGCGCGCGCGGTCAGTACACGGCGTCGCTGCCCGCCGGACAGCTGGCCCACCTGGCGCGCCGCGTAGGGCGTGAGCTGGACGCGATCGAGCGCCGTCATGGCAGCGTCGCGGTCGGCGCGCGTCCAGCGTGCGAAGGGACGGAAGCGCTGATAGCGGCCCATCAACACCACATCGAGCACGGACACCGGGAAATCCCAATCGACCTCTTCGATCTGCGGCATGTACGCGATCTGCTCGCGCGCCCGGGCGATCGGCTGTCCGAACGCGAGGACCTCGCCACGAATCGGCTTGATCAGGCCCAGGATCGCCTTGAACAGCGTCGACTTTCCGGCGCCGTTCGGCCCGATCAGCCCGACGAGCTCCCCGCGCGGAACGCGCAGGTTGATGCCGTCAATCGCCGGCGGGTGCCCCGGATAGCCGGCTGCGAGGTCGCGCACGACGAGCGCGTACTCATCGTGCGGGTGCTCGGGCGCCAGCGGCTCGCGGGCGGGCACGTGCAGCGCGGAGATCGGTTCGCCCATGCGCTCCCCTGCGTCCGCGGACGCGGCATCGGCGGCTGTGCCGCCGTTGCGCGTGGCGCCGAGTGTAGGCGTCACGGCGACAGTCCCTCGACCAGCGCGCGCGCGTTCGCGCGCATCATCTCCGCGTACGTCGGTACGTCGTCCGTCGGAACCGAGTACAGCACCGCCACCGCCGTTCCGGACTCCTGTGCGATCAGATCGAGCGACTGCCCGCTGTACTGGGGCTCGCGGAAGATGGTGGGGACGCCGGCATCTCGCACCGTCGCGATGATCCCGGCGATTGCCGCCGCGCTGGCGGCCTGGTTCGGGTTCGCCGGCGCCACCGATGCGATCACCTCGAAGGCGTACGCGCCGGCGAAGTACTCGAAGGCGTCGTGGAACGTGACGATCTTTCGGCGCTCCGCCGGGATCACGGCGAGCGACTCGCGCAGCTCGGCGTCGAGCGCCCGGAGCTCCGCGATGAGCGCGTCCGCGCGCTCGCCGTACCCGTGGGCGTGATCGGGATCGAGTGCGACCAGCGCGTCGCGGATGTTCTCCGCGTACCGGACCGCGTGCTGGGCGTCGAGCCAGAAGTGCGGATCGCCTTCGGCGAACACCTCGCCGTCGACGGCGCCGTCGCTCGCGGCGGGTGCCTCGTCGGCGTGATCGTCTTCGTCCGCGTGGTCGTCCTCTTCGTCGTGTCCGCCGGCGAGCGGCTCGATCCCGCGCGCCACCGCCACGACCGGAACGCCGTCGCGAACGTTCTGGACCACGATCGAGAGCAGGGCCTCCTCCAGCCGGTAGCCGTTGACGAGCGCGAGATCCGCCTCCGCCACGGTCCGCGCGACGGTCGTCGACGGCTGGAAGGAGTGCTCGTCCACGCCGAGCGGGATGAGCGTGGTCACCTCGGCGTCCGGCCCGGCGATGCGGCCGGCGAACTGGCCGATGATCGGCACTGTGGCGACGACGCGGACGGCCGCGCCGTCCCGCGTCGCGTCGCCGTTGCCGCCGCACGCGACCGCGAGCATGCCGGCCGCGACGAGCACGAGGAGCAGGGAGGAGCGGACGAGCGGGTTGATGCGGGCCTCCTGGAGGTTGCGCCCGTTCACCGTTCCGACGGGCCGAACGCACCGTAGATGTGATTGAGACTAAGTGTCAATAAGGAGAAGGCCGAGTGTCGCTTCAGGGCGCCGGGGGCCTGCGGTTGCGTGTGCGACTCCGGGGCACGACGCTGCCGTCCCGCCACGACGGACCGGGGGTGACGTGTGAGGCTCCCGAGAACGCCGCGTGCCGACGCCATCGCGCTCGCTCTTGTAGCGGCGGTGGTCTTCGCGCTGGCCGTGATCGCCCCGCGCGCCTTCGACGTGCCGGTGCGGCTCTCGCAGGGGGAGACGGTTTCGGGCACGGTGATCCGGGTGATCGAAGAACGCCTCGACCCGTCGCCCCCGCGGCCGACCATGGTGCGCACGCTCGAGGTCGAGATCGCGGGGCGCGCGGTGGCCGTCGAGGAGACGGTCGCGCAGGGCGACGCGCAGCTCGTGGCGCCGGAGCCGGGCGACCGGGTGCTGCTCCAGGCGTTCGAGGGTGCGGAGGGCACGCGCTACTTCATCGTCGACCACGTGCGAGGCGGGCTGCTGCTTGCGCTGGCGCTGGGCTTCGCGGCGCTGGTGCTCGTCGTCGGTCGCTGGTACGGCGTGCGCTCGCTGCTCGGGCTGGTCGCGACGTACGTGATCCTGATCCGCTTCATCCTCCCGGGGATTCTCTCCGGGTACAGCCCGCTCGTGGTGTCGCTGATCGGCGGCATCGGCATCATGGCGTCGACGCTGGTGCTTGCGCACGGCGCCGATCGCAAGAGCGGGGCGGCGCTCGGGGGCACCGCGCTCGCGCTCGTGCTGATCGTGGCGCTCGCCGAGTTCGCGATCGCTGCAGCGAAGTTCACCGGGCTCGCTGAAGAGGACGCGGCCACGGTCTTCCACCTGTTCGGCGGCGCCATCGACGCGCGCGGCCTGCTGCTGAGCGGGATTCTCATCGGTGCGCTGGGGGCGCTGGACGATGTGACGATGACGCAGTCGTCCACCGTCTTCGAGCTGCGCGAGGCCAACCCCGCACTGCGCGCGTGGGAGCTCTACCGGCGCGGCATGCGCGTCGGCCGCGACCACATCGCGTCGATCGTGAACACGCTGGTGCTCGCGTACGCGGGCGCGGCGCTTCCGTTGCTCGTGATCCTGGCGAGCCAGACCGAGGGCGTGGGCACGCTCGTGAACCGCGAGTTCCTGGCGGTGGAGGTCGTGCGCACGGTCGTGGGCAGCATCGGCATCGTCGCGGCCGTTCCGCTCACCACCGCGCTCGCCGCGTGGGCGGCCGGACGCGGGGCGGACGGCGATGACAACGATGACGGTGGCAACGGCCGCCGCGACAGCGAGCCGCCACTTCCGTACCGGCCGGTCGAGACGCTCGACGAAGTCGACCTGTTCGAAGGACGGCGTTCGCGCCGACCGGAAGCCTGACGCCGGCGATCGTCGCGTTGACACCTCGATCGGCGCGCGCCGATGATGCGGATTCTCGCGCCGCACCGGATGAGGATCGTCATGACCGAGCCGCTCACGCTCCAGCACTTCTACGGCCGCTACGTTCGCTCGTTGCTGACCGAGATCGCCGAAGCAATCGCCGACCTGAGCGACGACGAGCTGAATCGCCGATCGCACGAAGACTGCAATTCGATCGGGTTCGACGCGTGGCATGTCGCGCGCACGGCGGACAATCTCGTGCACTTCGCGTTCGACCGCGAACGGCCGCTCTGGCTGAGTCAGGGTCTGGACGAGACGTGGGGACTGCCGAAGGTCGATCAGGGCACGGGCATGGCGCCCCCCGACGCGCACGCCCTGCGCTTCCCACCGGCGGCCGAGCTCACCGGATACATCACCGCCGTACGCGACGCGATTGTGCCGCGCATCGAGGCGATGACAGACGAATACCTCGCGTCCACCACGACGATCCGGCCCCACGGGGAGCTGTCCAAGGCGCAGATCATCGGGCAGGTCATCATCAACCACGGCAACAACCATCTCGGCATGATCAGCACCGAGCGCACGCTGCTCGGCAAGTCAGGCCTCGGCTTCTAGGCTGCCGCCGCCGCGGGCCGAACGGCGCGCCGGGGGGGTGACGTCTGCCTCTCCGCGCCCGCTCCGCCGCGGGGTATCCTCGATTGGAATAGGAGCGCGCATGCAGGCCCTCAGCGAGTTCATGAACCAGCCGATCGGTCGCGGCGCGCGCGTGATCCTGGGCGTGCTCTTGATCGGGATCGGAATCGCCGTTGGCGGCGCGGGCGGCGTGCTCATCAGCGTGGTCGGGCTTGGGCCGATCGCGCTGGGCACTTCCGGGCGCTGCATCCTCGAGTTGATCACACCGCGTCGGTAGCGCGGGCGACCCCGCGGCGCCCACCCGCCCGTACCTTTCGCAGTTGACGAGAACGCATGTTCGATGGAACATGCGTTCGATTACAACGGCGGGGTGCGAGAGGCGGCCGCATGCGGCTGGATTCGACACGGCTCGAAGCGGCGACGCGTGCGCTCGCGACCACTCTTGACCGGCTGGGCGGGGCCACCCAGTGGCGCACGCTCCCGGCACGGTCGGCCCGCTACGGCGAATGGCCCGCTGCGCTCGATCCGCGCATCGTCGAGGCCTTCGGCCGGCGCGGCATCGAGCGTCCGTACACCCACCAGGCACACGCGATCGATCATGCGCTCGCGCAGCGCGACCAGGTGATCGTGACGCCCACCGCGTCCGGGAAGACGCTGTGCTACACGGTGCCGGTGCTCCAGGGCATCGTCGATGACCCGTCCGCGCGGGCTCTGTTCCTCTTTCCGACCAAGGCGCTCGCGCAGGATCAGCTGCACGAGTTGCACGGTGTGGTGACGGACGCGGGTATCGATGTGAAGACGTTCACGTACGACGGCGACACGCCGCCGAACGCGAGGCGCGCCGTACGCACCGCCGGGCATGTGGTGATCACGAATCCCGACATGCTCCACTCGGGGATCCTGCCGCATCACACGAAATGGGTGCGCCTCTTCGAGAACCTGCGCTACGTCGTGATCGACGAGATGCACACGTATCGCGGTGTGTTCGGCTCGCACGTCGCGAACGTGATCCGCCGGCTGCTGCGCGTGTGCCGCTTCTACGGCTCGAACCCGGTGTTCGTTTGCTGCTCGGCGACGATCGCGAACCCGGTCGAACTCGCGGAGGCGCTGACCGGTCGCGAGGTCGCGCTGGTCGGCGACGACGGCGCGCCGCGTGGCGAGCGCACGATCGCGCTGTACAACCCGCCCGTCGTGAACGAGCAACTCGGCATTCGTGCCGGGGTGATCGCCTCCGCCACGGCGGTCGCGGAGACGCTTCAGCAGGCCGACGTGCAGACGATCGTCTTCGCCGGCTCACGCACGAACGTGGAGCTGATCACGCAATACCTCCGCGATGACCGACGCGGACCGCGCCTCCATGATCCCGCGACGCCGGAAGCCGTGCGCGGGTACCGGTCAGGCTATCTCCCCGGCGAGCGCCGCGGGATCGAGGCCGGCCTCCGCGATGGCTCTGTGCGCACGGTCGTTTCGACGAATGCGCTCGAACTCGGCGTCGACATCGGCGGGCTCGATGCCGCGGTGCTCGCCGGCTATCCCGGGACCGTCGCGAGCTTCTGGCAGCAGATGGGTCGCGCCGGGCGGCGCGCGGATGGCTCGCTGGCGGTGTTCACCGCCGGGTCGTCGCCGCTCGACCAGTACGCGGTCACGCACCCGGACTATCTCTTCGGCGAGAGCGTGGAGGCGGGGCTGATCAACGCCGACAACCCGCCGATCGTCGGCGATCACATGAAGTGCGCCGTATTCGAGCTGCCGCTCGATGCGGACGAGCTGGCGGCGCTCGGGCCCGAGGCGCCGGAGGCGCTCGAAGCGCTCATGGAGTCCGGGATCGTGCACCGCACGGGCACACGCACCTACTGGGCGAGCGAGGCCTACCCCGCGCAGGAGATCTCGCTGCGCCGCGGCGCCGAGCAGAACGTCGTCGTGGTCGAGCAGGGTCCGCCGCCGCGCGTGATCGGGGAGGTCGATCGCCCCTCGGCGATGACGCTGCTCCACGACGAGGCGATCTATATGCACGACGGGCGCCAGTACCACGTCGATCACCTGGACTGGGAGGAGCTGAAGGCCTACGTCCGCGCGGTCGACGTCGACTACTACACCGATGCCCAGCTCGCCGTCGATCTCAAGGTGCTCGAGCAATGGGACGCGCAACCGGGCGCGCTGGGCGCCGCGCACGGCGAGGTCGCGGTGACGTACCTCGCGACGCTCTTCAAGAAGCTCAAGCTCGACACGCGCGAAAACATCGGCTGGGGCAAGATCCGGTTGCCTCAGGATGACCTGCACACCGAGGCGTTCTGGGTCGCGCTCCCCGAGGAGCTGGCCGCACGCTGGGGGACGAGTGCCGTCGAAGGCGCGCTGCACGGCCTCGGTCAGTTGCTCGTGAACGTGGCGCCGGTCTTGCTGATGTGCGATCCGCGCGATCTGCGCCTCTCAACACAGGTGCGAGCGCCCCATACCGGTCGGCCGACGGCGTTCCTCTGGGAGTCCGTGCCGGGTGGTGTCGGCTTCAGTGCTTACCTGTTCGCGCACATGCGCGAGCTGTTCACGATGGCGGCCGCGATCGTCGCGACCTGCCCCTGTCGCGAGGGCTGCCCGGGTTGCGTCGGTCCGCCGGCCGCGCCCGGCGTCGGCGTGAAGCGGCTGGCCGCCGAGCTGCTCGCGCTCGCCGACACGGCGAGTGTCTCGGCCGGCATGGCGGCTGTGCCAGCGTCCGCGTGAGCGGGGCGTTGCGATGGACGACGCCACCCTCCGCCGCCTCCGTGCGCTGATCGCGAGCATCGAGGGTCGTCGCCCTCAGGCGATCGCGACACCCGGTGCCGGCAGACCGCTCGATCCCACGGCGCGCCGCGCGCGG
>JAQBZW010000132.1 GCA_027622315.1 Chloroflexota bacterium
GTCCGTCGCGCGCGCGACCAAATCCGCCGTCCGCGTGAACCCCTTGATGCCCGCAACGAGTTCCTCAGTCGCGGGGGCGAGCCGGTTCTGCATGCCCTCGAGGGCCACCGAACTCCGTGTCATCGACGCCTCGACGGCCTCGAGCCGCCGGCTGATCGCGGCGACCTCGGCGAGTGATTTGGTGACCTCGGCCATCTGCTCGGCCTGGTGACGAACCAGGTCAGACATGCCCGCCATCGCGCGTTCCGCCGCTGAGAGCGACTCCGCGAGGGGTGCCATGCGCTGGCCGAACGTCACACTGAGGTCTGCCAACTGGGTTGAGAGCGAGAGACCGGCTCGCGCGAACTCCTCCAACTGCTGCTGGGGTGTCTCGGGGCGCTCCGGCGGTCGGAGGGCAGCCGCGCGAGAGAGCAGCGCAGCAAAGTCGGCGGCCCGGCGCTCGCGCGCGCGCCCATTCTCTGAGCGGGCCATCGTCGCGAGGAGGTGGAACACAACTAGTGCGAGGATGAGGCCGGCCGCGCCCCATGCCGTTGTGGTCAGGTTGAACGTCAATGCACCGCCGTGCCCTCCGAACCCGGTCTGCCAGACATGCAGGAACGATTGGCTCGCGGCGGCCGTCCCTTCGTTCGCTGTCAGGAATGCGCTGTAGGCCTCGGCGGCTCGTCCGATCTCGAACCACGTCCAGAGGACGGGCATGAAAATGAGGACGTTCCGGACCAACTCGAGCATGCCGGCGAGACGGCTCGGCGTAAGCTCGCGAGCGACGAGGTCGGGAGTCAGGCTCTCCGGCGGCTGCGCAGCCCCGGCCGGCAACTCTCCCCGAGCGGCGGACTCCACCCGTCCGGCGTAGTCGTCGAGCGCACCGGCGAGGGACGCGGACGCCTTACTGAGGTCGCGCGCGTAACGCCGCAGTTGCGGCGCTACCTCAGGTAGGCGATCCTCGGGCGCATCACCGTCGCCCGACGAGTTGGCTAGCTCATCCTCGTCGTCGAGATCGTCCTCATCGTAATCGTCAAGGTCGTGGGCGTTCTCGTCGTCGAACCAGTCGCGCTCGTCCAGGTCGTCGGAGTCGTCGACCTCGCCGTCGGATTCGCCCTCGGTGCTTTCGTCCCTCGTCTCGTTAGCCATGTGATCGCCCCTCCGACGTCGGCGCCTACGCGACATAGTCGAGTATCGCGGCCAGTATCTCCGCGCCTCCGAATGATTGCTCCGATCGGGCCTGTGCCCGCTCCTGTGCGAGCAGGGGACTCCCGCCGCCCCATCCAAATGAGTCCTGATCCTGCGTCAACTGGCTCAGTCCCAGGGCACGACCCAGGCGGCGTCGCTCCGGGAGTTGCATGCGGGCCATCTGGTCTAGCCAGGCCGGGCCGACACTCACGGGAAAGGCGACCAATGCGGGTGCAACGGAGAACCGGATCAGGTCGGCCTTCGAGATCACCGCCCAGACGACGGGCTGAGTCTCCGCGGTCGAACGTGCGATCATCGTGGCGCACTGTAGGACCACGTGGTCGCCGTCCTCGGCGATCGGACTCGGGGGCCTCACGCCCTGAGGGAACGTCTCGGCGACGCTCGCCAACTGGGTGGGATCGAACACGAGGAGGATCACGTCCATCTCGCCGAGAGCGCGCCCGGTGGGCACGATGTCCATTCGGGAGGTCTCAAGGACGCGGACCGTAACAGCCGCGCCGTCGCCGCTGCTCAGTTCGATCTCGGCGACCTGGTCGATGGGCGCGTCGTTGTCGCGGCGCGCCCGGGCCGCCCGCCAGCCGCGCCGGCCGACACGACCACTCTCGGTCGCCCGAAGCATCGCGTCGATGAGCGAGGACTTCCCGGAGGATGGGGCGCCGTAGACGAGTACCCAACGGTCCCCCGGCCGCTTGTCGCGCCGGAGTTCCGTATCCGTCAGGAGGTGGGTCGATGCAACGCCAGATGCCGCGGCGTCCTCGGTACGGACCGCACCGGTCAGGAGCGCCGCGCCCGCGATTGCGCCGAGGCCCAGCGCGACTCCCTCGGAAGGGGGGAGGCCGTCCTGGAGGCGCAGCGTGATGAATCCCACACTCACGACAGCACCAGTCAGGGATGCAAGCACACCGACCGCGGAAACACGCCTCGGCGCAAATGGTCGGAGCGACCAGACAACGTCTGTCGAGAGCACACCAAAGCCGACCCCGAACGAGAGGTAGAGGAGCGGCCCGACGAGGGACTCACTCCAGAAGTCGACTATCGAGCCGATAACGTCCTGCAGAAACCGCGACCTGCCGTCTCCCTGGACTGCGCTAATCGGCGCACGTCCCGGCTATATCTACACCAATCCCTCACCTGCTTCCACGATGCGTTGAGTTCGATCCTCGATGGATCGGAGTCTCGTGCCGCGGGTAAGCCCCTATGAGGACATGTGCCACCGCACCCGATACTCATCAGGTAGCGAGGGAGGTCTCCCGTGATCGGTTTCTTCCAAACGTTCGAGGACTTACGAAACTGGGCCCGAGGTCGGGCACAGGCATACGAAGATGACTACCGCCGCACCGGCAACATGCTCAGCCTCGGTTACGCCATGGCGATGCGGGACATCGTGCGCTCGGAAATGGGTGCCGACATTGACGTGCCGGCCTACCAACGCGAGGTCGAGGCCAGTCCGGCAACGATCGTTCCAATCCGACCGGTTCGGCGAGTTGACGCGGCGTGACGCGTTAGCTGCCGTCCCAGAAGGAGGGGCGCCCCGGCTCCTCCTCGGCTCAGCCGGCCGGTCGGCTGAGGTGCGGCGTGGTGAACCGCCCGCTACCTCAGCGCCGCGGCCACGGTGTCGCGGTAGATTGCGCTACTAGCCTTCCGGTAGCACAGCGCCGCTGATTCAACGTCCTCGAATCGGTGCGACACCACTGCTCTCCGATTTACGAAATCGTTCGGAAGGGACGGGATTCGAACCCGCGACCCCTTGCTTAGGAGGCAAATGCTCTGCCAGCAAGCACAACCGGCGGGTCCGCCACTAAGAACCCCATCGCCCGTTGGGTTCTTAGTGGCCGATTTCGCGGCTGGTAGAAATTGACTGCCACGGTTCCGCGTACCCCCACCCGTCACCTAGATCTGAACCCCCTACCCGTCCACCTCGGCCAGCGCGAGCCGCACTGCTCGCCTCGGCCACGATCGCCTCGTGGATGCGCACGCCTTCCGCCAGCCAATCGCGGCGGCGGTTCAACTCGCGCCAGATTTCGGGATGAGGCTCGCCCGTCGCCGCTGGCGGCCGCCACCCAGGCGGTTGATTGCCGCGAGGTCCGTTCGGGCCTCCGGCTGCCCGCGCCTCGTGCACCTCGATGCACACCGCCAACTGATCCGGGTCGGTAGTGTCGGGCATGGCGCCCCCGCCCACCGCATCCAGCACAGCCCCCCGGTCATTGATCGCGGTGAGGTGGGTACGCAGTGGCAGGCGGTCAGGGTGATCACCGGGCAGTGCGTTGAACCGGGCGCTGAGGTCGGTTGCTTCAACCAGCAGCGCATCGTGTAGCGCCCGGAGGATCTCGCCGCGAAGCGGTGTGTTGGTCATGGTCTGTGTCCCTTTCGGGGCAACGAACTGGGGTTTGTTCCTCACCTCGTGTTCGTTCGTTGTCTACTAACGAACCATTAGGTTCCGAACCGACTGGTGAGGGAGGATGTTCGTGGAAACGACAGGGGCGAGTATCCCGCACGCGGAGATCGTCTGGCGCTTCCAGCCTACGTCTCGATCGGCGCGAAGCACGCGGACTCGCCGCTGGACCCCATGAGCACATCGGGGCGTGTTTCCGACCTGATGGGACTTGCCGAGATCCGGCCGCAGCTAATTCGGAATTGACTTCTGATCGCACCATCCGTTGGGCGCTTGCGAACAGCACACGATTCGAGGTTTTTTCGGCGACGGGCCAGATATGGGGCACGGCGCTGAGGCCGGCCCGCTTTTCAGTCGCGTGCTCTACCAACTGAGCTACCTCGGCGCGGAAGCGAACCCGAGTACAGCACACTACTCAGGAAGGGTGAAGAGCCTCAAGCGGATCGAGGCCTCGCGAGCACCGCGCAGCCCCTTGCCAAGGCCCGACCGTACGCCTCGTACGATCAGTGGATCGTGGCGAGCTCCAGAGCGAAAACCGACGGCGAACCGAAAGAGGGCAGGGTGAAGGACTTCGAGGGCAAGGTCGCAGTGGTCACGGGCGCGGCCAGCGGCATGGGGCTCGCGTTTGCGCATCGCTTCGCCGAAGCGGGCATGAGCGTCGTGCTCGCGGATATCGAGAGCGAGCCGCTCGCGATGGCCGAGGCGGCGCTCCAGGCGAAGGGCGCGCGCACGCTCGCTGTACGTACCAACGTGATGACCGAGTCGGAGGTCAATCGCCTCGCCGATCAGGCGTTCGCTGCCTTCGGCAACGTGCACATCCTCTGCAACAACGCCGGCGTGGCGGCGTCGGCGGCAACGCTCCGCACGCGCGCATGGGAGTCGCCGCTCGCCGACTGGGACTGGACGCTCGGCGTGAACTTCATGGGCGTGCTCTATGGCGTGCGGGGGTTCGTGCCACGAATGCTCGAACACGGCGACGAGGGGCACATCGTGAACACCGCCTCGATGGCGGGCTTGCTGACCGGCGCCAATCCGTACAACGTCTCGAAGCACGCGGTCGTCTGCCTGACCGAGGGGATGTACAAGGACTTCAAGGAGATGGACGCCCGGATCTCGGCGTCTGTGCTCTGTCCCGGCCTCGTGCGCACCGCGATCCTCGACGCCGAGCGCAATCGCCCATCCGAGTTCGGGCCGACGACAGACGTCACCGGCCTGCGCCCGGAAGTGCAGGCGTGGTCCTCCAGCTTCGAGCGGGCACTGGCGGAGGGCTACCCGCCGGAAGACGTCGCGCAACTCGTCTTCGAGTCGATCCGCGACGATCGCTTTTACATCTTCCCCGCGCAGCCCTCGATCCTCGAGCGTGTTCAAGCGCGGATGCAGGACGTGATCGAGGGCCGCAATCCGACGATGGCGTAGGCGGGCGCTCCGGGTTTGCCGCCGCGCGGCTAGCGAGCGGCCGCAGGCGTCGCACGCGTCGGCTCGTCCTGGGCGCCGACGATCGGACCTGCTCGAAGCCGAGCCCCTTGAGGAACGTCGTGAGCGTGTGCTTCGCGTTCTCCGTCGCGCGATCGAGGATGCCGGCGGCGTACGCCTGTTCGCGCAGCACGCTCTCGGCGGCGACCCGCGCCTCGCTCTCGAGGGTCTTGTCGCCCTTGGTGAACAACCCCGCGTCGCGGTCGTAGACCTCGTGTCGCCTCGTTATCGAGCGCGACGTACAGGATCTGCGCCGGCGGCAACTCGATACGCACGCTGTGCAGCGTGCGGTCGACCTCGACGGAGGTCTCGCTCAATTGCGAGAGGTCGATGCCCGCGCCCACGCGGGCGACCGCGAAGAGGAACACCTTGTCGCCGCGAAAGAAGTTGAGAATGCCCGCGTCCCGGCCCTTCTCGATCGTCGTGTACTCCACGGACTCGACCGTCGTCAGATCCGACAGGTCGCGGACGCTCTGCACGACCGTCGGCCCCACGTTCTCCACGGACTCGGTGGCGAAGGGGTTCAGGCCGGTGATCTGGCCGGCGAGCCAGAGCACGCCGCCGATCACGATCGCGACGACGAGGACGAGGACGAGGACGAGGACGAGGACGAGGCTCAGGGCGGAGTAGGCGATGCGCATGACACCCACTCTATCGGGCGACGGGCTGGACCTCGCCTCGGGCATGCACGGCGGGACGCGCGTCTCTCGAGGAGTACGTCGCAAACGGACTCGCGGCGTGTGACTCGGCAACTCAGAACACGCGGTCGGCGATCATGACGGCCCGCCCGGCCCTTCGTGACTAACGGCCCGCAAGGGACGCGAGCACATCCTCAACCGCCGTGAGGTGCGGAGCCACGGCGGCCGGGCCCGCGGTGGGTAGCTCCACGTCGAACCCCGGGATGCCCATGCGCTCGAGCGCGCGGATCAGCTCCCCGGTGATGCGGTAGACCGCCCAGTGATCGGCGTAGGCGACGCCGAGGAGGTCGGCGTACCGCGCCCCCAGCACCCGCGCGAGTGGCAACGCATTGGATTCCACCAGGTACGCGCAACAGTGCCAGGTAATCACGAGCGCGGGCCTCGCGTCGGCGATGAACGCGTGCAGCCCGGCCGTCTCCGGCTCAGACAGGGGAGTGCTCCCACCGGAGACCGAACCCGTGGCGGGGTGGTATGCGGCCGCCGTCCAGTCCGCCGCCGGCCAATTGCGGTTGAGGTCGATGCCGTTCGCATTCTCATGCCGGCCGAGATCGAGCCGGTCGACGTTCAGCGCGGGGAGGAAGCAGAGCCAGATCCCCTCCGGCACACGCATCAGCCCGCGGCGCGCGAGCGCCTCGAGTTCGGCGACGAGCGCGACCGAATTCGACTCGTAGCCGGTGTGGACCCCGCCAAGGAGCAGCACTACCTGGCTACCGCTGCCCGTACAGCGCACCTGCAACTCGACGCCGCGCACCGATCTGCCGATCGTGAACGGGTAGAACTGCAGCGCACGCGCAGCGGGCTTCGGCGCATCGCCCGTGACCGGTCCGGCGCCCGCGCGAGGACGGGCGGTCGGCGTCGCTCCGGCAATCCCCGTCACGGGGATGATCAGCGGGCGCCCGATGCTGATGCGCTCTGGGTCGCGGATGTGGTTCGCCAGGACCAACGCTTCGACCGTGGTGTCGAGACGCCTCGCAATGCCCGATAGCGTGTCGTTCGGGCGCACGACATACGTGGCGCGTTCGGAGGCGGCAGTGCCGGTCGTGGGCGGCTCCTGCGCAGATGCGAGTCCGGGAACGAGCAGCAACGTCGCGAGCGCGACCAGCCAGGCGCGACGCGTCAGTTCAAGGGGAATGATCCTCAGCACGGGGTTCCGTCCGTCGCGCGAACGCGTAGCCCGCGCGTCGCGCCGATCACACCGACATAAATGTACGGGCCCACCCATCGCAGAACTGCCCCGAGGGCGCGGCGGAGCTTGCACGCGCGTGACAATCCCGCCGGCGCGATCGGTGGGCGTCCGCCGCATGCGCGAGAGGCGCGGGCCCCCAAGCGCGGCCTGTCAGGAGGTCAGGGCCGCGTCCGCGGGCGTCGCGCTCGCGCGGCTCGCGCGCACGTGTGGAAGTGTGAACGCGACCACAGCGCACCGCCGGCGGCAGGCGTCACAGTCGCCAAACGAGCCCGCCATTCGGCAGGGCCGTTCACCGAAGGGACGGATGGCGATGACTCGTCGGACCGCGGAGACCTCGACGCTGATCGGAGCGGTGGTGCTCGGCGGATTGGCAGGCTTCGGAATCCGGGCCGCCCGCCATCCTGGCTTGAGCGGTCGACGACCGCAGGGAGCCGCGCCGGGCGGCACCACCTGCAAGCCGGACGCGGAGCACCACTGCTCGCTCACCGGCTGCATCACGTCGCACGAGTGAGAGCGCTCGTCGTGCTAGGGCGATCCGGTGGAAGCGGCCGCCGCCGGATCGCCCCAGGCGGCGCTCACCACCGCGACTGAGGCGCGCGGGCGAGCGCTCGGTCAGAAGGTGAACACGGCCAGCGCGACCGCGCCCAGCCATGCCAGCGGGATCGTCGTGCGCGAGAGCGCGTGGATGCGTGCCGCGAGCGCCGGCCGGCGCTCAGTGGCGATCACCATCAGTACGACGGTCGCCAGCAGCGCGCTGATCAGCCCGATGTAATTCGCGAGCATGAACTTGTCCGCGAATGTGAGGTAGCCGACGGGTGGCACCTGCGACGTCAGCGTCAGGTGGAAGAGGATCGCGCCGACGATCGCCGACGTGTTGATACCCAGCCGCTGGATCACGAGGTCGGGCCCGAGCAGCAGGGCGAGGAAGCCGCTCGCCACGATCAGCAGCCCGGGCAGCAGGGCCTTGAACACCCCTGAGATCACGCCGCGCTCGATGATCACGTCGAACTCGTAGCGCGACCATGACTCGTCCCACGGCGCGTAGTAGTGGTCAGTGACCGAGGCTGCCCAGGAGCGGAGTTCCCAGCCGCCGACGGTCACCGCGGGATCGACGCCGCTCAGTCTTTCGTCCGCGACGTATACGAGCCCGCTCGATGGGATCTCGCGATGCTCGATTATGACCGGCAGTCGATGCTGGTCGAAGGGGTAGCGGCGGACGTCGACGTTCGTCGTGAGTGCGGCCTGGATGCGATAGAGCATCTCGGCCGGCTCGTCGGTCTGGAGATCGCTCGAGAGCGCTCGCCCGTTCATGAACTCGAAGTTGCCGGCATCACATGGGCGGTCGCAGGTGAGCGTCAGGTAGAAGTCCACGGTGAACTCCCCGGACTGCGTGTCCAGCCGCCCCACGTTCAGGACGTACACAGCCGCGCGCACGACGATCGGACCGGCGGACGGCTCGGCAGCGGGCGCCGGTGCCGGTGTGGCGCCGGGTGCCGGCGTCGGCGTGGCCGTGGGCGTCTGCCCGGCTGCCGGATCG
>JAQBZW010000133.1 GCA_027622315.1 Chloroflexota bacterium
GCAGGCGAACCTGCCGTTCGTGGCGGTGTACGCCGCCGAGTCAGAGGGCTTCTTCGCGCAGGAGGGGCTGACCGTCGACATCCAGCACTCGTCCGGACAGGACGAGCACCTGAAGCTGTTGCTCGACGGCACCGTCCACTTCACGACCGGAAGCGCGGCGCAATTGCTGCGTCGGCGCGAAGACGGGCTCCCCGTGGTCGGGATCGCGCTGTTCGGACAGCGCGGCGATCAGGGCTACGTCGCGCGCGCGGACTCGGGAATCGCCGGGCCCGCGGACTTCAAGGGCCGCACGGTGGGCTTCAAGGCCGGCGTCGTGCCGGCGGAGCTGATCGCCTTGCTCGCGACCGTCGATTTGACCGCGGACGACGTTGAGCTCGTGTCCGTCGGTTTCGACCCGCGCACGTTCATCGAGGGCCAGGTCGACGTCTACCCGGTGTTCCTGAACAACGAGCCGGACACGATCCGACGTGCGGGCGTGGAGATCACGGTGATCGACCCGGCCGACTTCGGCGTGCCGACGCTCGGGCTCACGTTCCTGGCGAACGAGCAGACCGTGCAGAACGATCCAGAACTCGTCCGCCGCTTCCTTCGCGCGGCGATGCGCGGCGCGCTGTGGGCGGAGACACACGTCGACGAGGCGGTGCAGATCACGCTCGAGCGCGCGGAGGGCGCGGACGCGGAGCACCAGCGCTTCCTGCTCACCATTGACCTCGAGAACGCGCGCCGAGCGGACGGCATGGGCCGCGCCGATGCGCAGCAATGGCGTGACCTCCAGGCGTTACTGACGAAATACGGCGTGCTGAGCACGGATGCCGATCTCACGAACGGCTTCGACGGCACGTTCATCGACGGGCTGTACGCGTCTGGCGACCTGTCGGCGGCGGCGGCCGCGCGGCGGTGACCCTGGAACCGCCCACGCTCGCGGACGTGCGCGTCGCTGCGGATGCGATCGCGTCGTACCTGTCGCTTCCGACGCCGCTCGTCTACTCCCCGGCGCTCTCGGAGCAACTGGACGCGCACGTATCACTGAAGCTCGAGTTCGCCACCCCCACGGGCGCCTTCAAGGTGCGCGGCGGCGTCCATCTCGTGGGCGGCCTCGCTCCGGAGCACCGCCGTGCCGGCGTCGTCACCGCGTCGACCGGGAACCACGCACAGTCGATCGCGTACGGCGCCTGGCTGCACGACGTGCCGGCGGTGGTCTTCATGCCGGAGGGAGCGAACGCCGACAAGGTCGCGGCTACGCGGCGCCTCGGCGCGGAGGTGCGCTTCGCTGGTGCGCGCTTCGATGACGCCCGTCGCGCCGGGGCGGAGTTCGCCGCCGAGCGGGGGCTGCGCTTCGTCCATTCGGGGGACGAGCCGGCGCTGATCGCCGGCGTGGGCACCGCGGCGCTCGAGGTGCTCGAGCAGCAGCAGCCGGAGAGCGAGCTCGTGATCGTGCCGGTGGGCGGCGGCTCGGGGGTCGCCGGCTGGCTGACGGTGCGTGACGGGCTGGAGCACGCCGCGCGCATCTGGGCGGTGCAGTCCGAGCGGTCGTCCGCTGCCCACGACGCATGGCGGGCCGGGAGTCTGGTCGAACGTGCGAACGAGACGGCCGCGGAGGGGCTGGCGACGGGCGTCGCGTTCGATCTGCCGCAGCGCGTGATGCGGCGCTCGCTCGATGACTTTCTGCTCGTATCCGACGCCGCGCTCGATGCCGCGATGATCGCGTTGCTGGAGCTGCAGCATCTGCTTGTCGAGCCGGCCGGTGCCGCGGCGCTCGCCGCTGCGCTGGCACGCCCGGACGCCGTCCGCGGCCGGCGGGTGGTACTCGTGCTCTCGGGGGCGAACGTCACGCTCGATCAGCTCGCCCGTGTGCTGGCGAATCGCGTCTAGAGCACGATCGCCGCGACGAGCGCGACGCGCCCGTCCACGTGCAGTTCGAACTCCCATGTGCCCGCGCCGAGCGCGCCGTCGCCGCGGAAGCCGATCCACCATCGTCCGGACGGGCCACCGTTCCAGGGCACTTCGGGCGACTGGTAGATCTCCTGACCGTTGTGGAACACGAGCCAGCGGAGCTGGCTCGCCTCTTCCATGCCCTCGTAGTTGAAGAAGAAGAGCAGCTGGTCGCTGAGCGAGAGCGGGGGGGTCGCCGCGCGACGGTCGGCCGTGGCGGTGCTCCCGAACGGGATCTCCTGCAGCGTGACGCTCGGGGTGCGCGGATCGACGCCGATCAGCGCGGTCGACGACGCGCGCAGCGTGCCCGCGACCCAGACCTCGAGCCGCCAGCGCCCATCGGGCAGCCCGGCCGGGTTGGGTGTGACGATGCGATCGGTCACCGTGCCGAGCGCGCCCATGTTCCACGGGTAACTGGACGAGAGTTGATCCTGGAGCAGGTTGTCGCGATACACGCGCTCGTCGACCACGGTCCCGTCCACGATGCCCAGGCCGACGTACTCGTAGTAGACGGACACCGATCCGGAGACGAAGCGCCTCTGGTAGTCGAAGAGGTCGCGTCCGAACGGGCCATCGATCGCGTTCTGGGCGAACGCGGGCGTGCTCACCCATGGGGCGTCCGCGCCGCCGGTGACGCCGTCGCGGGCGACGAGCGGCGCGCGGTAGCGGCCCTCGGGGCCGGTCGCGATCGCGAGCTTGACCAGCTCATCGGCGAGCGAGGCCGGTCGGATCTGGGCGACGGGCGCGGTCGCGTTGAACACGGGCTGGACGAGGATCCCGATCAGGGCGCCGGCACCGTCGAAGGCGGGGCCGCCCTGCGTCCCGAACGGCAATCGCGCGTCGGTCTTGATCCACGCGCGGCCGGTGATGGACGCGTCCCCGCGGAAACCGATGACCTGTGCCGCGGTGACCGTGACCGCTTGCGAACCGGCCTCGGGCGTGATCCCGGGGTGACCGAACAGACGCATGGCATCGCCGCTGCCCGTCGGCGAGCCGTCGCCGATCTGCACGGCCGGCAGGTCGAAGGCGGAGGCGGCCAGGGCGCCGCCACCCACCCGCCGCACGACGCGCAGCACGGCGAGGTCGACCGCGGGGTCACCCGCCACGATCTCCGCCTCGTACTGCGACTCCGGTTCGGCGCCGACGGTATGCGTGGCCCCGATCACGATGCGGTCGTAGGCGACGCTACCGTCCGCGGCCGACGGATCGACCAGCGGATAGCTCGTGAGGATCAGGCGGCGCGCGAGGTCGATCACGACGCCGGAGCCGTTGCGTACGATCCTGCCCGGTGACGGCGCCGCGGCGGTCGGGTCGTCGACGACGAGCTGGATCTGAACGACCGAGCGTGCGAGCTCCGCGTCCGGGACGACCTGCGCCGCGGTTCCGCTCCCGCGCCCCCCCAACTCGAGCGAGGGTGTGACGAGGATCGGCGCCGAGCCGGCGGTCGGCGTTTCGGTGGCGGTCGCGGTGCGGGTCGGCGCGTCACCCTCGTCGCCGGGAATCAGCTCGGCAGCGCGCCCGCAGCCGACGAGCAGCAGCGTGACGAGAACGATCAGGCTGCCGGCGATTCGCTTGCGCATAGACGAGGAACCGTAGCGCGCAGCCGGAGCAGCGGCCACCTTCGCGATCGCGGCGGCCGGCCTCACAAGGCAGTTTCGCAGGGCACGGCTGAGCGGCGCCGCTGCGGTCGGGGACGCGGGAGGTACACTCCGCCGCGACGACGGGCCGGTGGCTGGGAATAGAGGGGCGACAGGATGTCCGACGAGCACGAGGTGCTGTACCAGGTCGAGGACGCGATCGCGACGATCACCCTCAACCGGCCTGAGCGCATGAATTCGTTCAGCCCCGGCCTCCTGTCCGGCTGGGAAGAGTCGATCAGGCGAGCGACCGAGGACGACGACGTCCGCGTCGTCGTCGTCACAGGCGCCGGCCGTGCGTTCTGTGCCGGCGCGGATCTGAAGGCGCGAGGCGATGCGAACTACGCCGTGGCGGCCGAGCGCAATGCCGGCGAGCGGCGCAATTCGCTCCGGCATTCCGTGCACCGCGTGCCGCAGGCGCTGCAGTACCTCGACAAGCCGTACATCGCCGCCGTGAACGGACCTGCGGTGGGCGCGGGCATGGACATGGTGTCCATGGCCGATATTCGCATCGCGTCCGACCAGGCGCGGTTCGGCATGTCGTACGTGAACGTGGGTCTGATCCCGGGCGACGGTGGCGCGTGGCTGCTTCCGCGCATCGTGGGCGTGTCCAAGGCGCTGGAGCTGATCTGGACGGGCGAGCTGTTTGGCGCCGAGCAGGCGCTCGAGATGGGGTACGTCCAGCGCGTAGTCCCGCACGAATCGCTGATGGACGAGACGTACGCGTTTGCGCGCCGCCTCACCGAGGGGCCGCCGATTGCCATGCAGCTCGCGAAGCGGCTTGTCTATCGCGCGCTTAATCAGCCGTTTCCCGAGGCGCTCGAGGCTGCACAGGCGGCAATGGCCGTGGTGCAATCCACCGACGACTCGCGCGAGGGCCCGACCGCATTCGGAGAGAAGCGCAAGCCGCAGTTCACCGGACGCTGAGCACGCCGCCGGGGCATCCCGCGCCGGCTCGCACTGCCGCCCGAGCCAGCGTCGACGCCCCCGCGTGAGTGGCGTCGACGCCCTACCCGCTCGCGTCCCCTGAGCAGGTGCTTCACACTCAGCCCATAGCGCGTTGACGTGCGCTCCCGACAATCGAAGGGAGACGTGCTCTTGCACTCACTGACCTGGAGGTGCGCATGACGCGCAGACGACACCTGTTCCACCCGCTCTTCGCTGTGATCCTGGCGCTGTCGCTGATCAGCGTGGGATTGCTCGCGGCATGCTCGAACGATCGCGGCCCTGCGGCCACCGCGACGTCCCCGCTGGCCCCGGCGGCAAGCGCAAGCGCGACGACCGGCGCCGCGCCAACGGCCGGAGCGGCGCAGATCTTCAACGTCACCGGGATCGCCAACCTCGCGGACGTGGTCGACCGCGTGATGCCGTCCGTGGTCGAGATCGACACGACCGGGCCGCAGTCCGGCGTGGGCACGGGCATCGTGCTCGACCGGCAGGGCCACGTGCTGACCAACTATCACGTGGTCGAGGGCGCCCTGGAGATCACGGTGCGCTTAAACGATGGCACGGCCGGAACGGCCGCAGTCGTCGGCACGGACCCCGGCAGCGATCTGGCCATCGTGCGTGCGTCGATCCAGCCACAGCGACTGACGCCGGCGGAATTCGGCAATTCGGACATCGTGCGCGCGGGTGATTCCGTGTTCGCCATCGGCAATCCGTTCGGTCAGAACTTCACCGTCACGGCCGGCATCGTGAGCGCAATCAATCGCGTCACGACCTCGAGCTTCACCAACCGCCCGATCCGTGGCGTGATCCAGACGGACGCGGCCCTCAACCCCGGCAACTCCGGCGGTCCGCTCTTCAACGCAGCGGGCGAAGTGATTGGGATCAATACCTCGATTGAGAACCCGGGCGGCCGCTTCTCGGCCGGCGTCGGGTTCGCGACGCCCTCGAACAACGCACAGCGCTTTCTGCCCGGGATGCTGAACGGCGAGACCGTCCAGCACCCGATGCTGGGCATCCGCGGCTCCACGCTGGACGAAGTGAATTCGCGCGACTACGGGCTCACGATCGTGCGCGGCGTCTACGTCGTGGGCGTGGAGCCCGGCAGCTCGGCGGACGGCGCCGGCGTGCGCGCGGCTGCGGCGAGCGGCGCTGGCGGAGATGTGATCACCGAGGTGGACGGCCGCACGGTCACGAGCTTCGACGATCTCGCGCTCGCGATCGACATGCACGAGGTGGGCGAAACGATTTCGCTGACCGTCGTCCGCGCGGGACAGACCCTGAGTGTGACGGCCACGCTCGGTGCGTGGACCTCGGGCCTGTCGCAGTAGCCGCTCGCAACCGGCCGTTTGCTGTGCTCACCGCGTAGCGCGCGCGGGAGCTCATGCCGGTGGCGGCAGCTCGAGCGCGCGGCCGGACACGAGTAGCCACGCCCGGTCGGCGCGCCGGGACACGGCCTGGTTCGCGCGGCCGAGGAGGTCCCGGTAGACGCGACCGAGGGGCGTGGGCGGGACGATGCCGCTGCCCACCTCGTTGCTCACGATCACGGTTGTCCCGCCCCGCGCTGCGATCGCCCCGAGCAGCGCCTGCAGCTCGCCATCGAGCATCGCTTCGACGCGCTCTCCGTCCGTGGCGCTCGGTTCGTCGCCGGCTTCGTCGAGCAGCCGGTTCGTCAGCCAGAGCGAGAGACAGTCGAGCACGACACACGGGCGGTCGCCGGCGCCGACGATGGCGGCGGTCACGGCGCGCGGCGCCTCGATCGTGCGCCATGCAGCGGGGCGCTGATCGCGGTGACGCGCGATGCGCAGGCGCATCTCTTCGTCGAGCGGCTCGAGCGTGGCGACGTAGACGACCGGCCGTGCGGTATCGGCGGCCAGGTGCTCGGCGAACGTGCTCTTGCCGCTGCGCGCGCCACCGGTGACGAACCACAGTGCACCCATCACGGTCCCGCCCGTCCGCGCATCACGACGCGATCCACGCGCGCACGCGATCGAGGTCGACATGCGCGCGGACCACGTCGGCGAGCCGATCGAAGTCTCGTTCGCGCGCGTCGGCGAACGACGCGCCGGAACGCTCAGCCGCCGCGGGCGGCTCGGGCTCGCCCGCCTCCGCCGCGCGGAGCGCGGCCACGATCGAGTGCCGGAATGCGTCGCTGTGGAAGAGCCCGTGCATGTATGTCCCGGCGACACGCCCGTCCGACGACACCGCGCCGTCGGCGCGCTCGTCTCCTCCCTGATCGAGCGCGAGCAACGGCGACAGTGCATCGCGGGTGCCGTCGGCGCGGCGCGTGCGGCCCATATGGATTTCGTAGCCGAACACCGGCAGGTTGGTGGCGGTTGCCCACGGCCCGACCGCCGCGCGGACGCGGCCCGTCACGCGCACCGTTTCCTTCGCGGCCGTGAAGTGCGTCTCGATCGGCAGCAGTCCGAAACCGGCGACGCGTGTTCCCGCCGGAGCCTCGACCCCGGCGTCGTCGATCAGCGTCTCGCCGAGCATCTGGAAGCCACCGCAGATGCCGAGCACCTGCCCGCCCCGTCCCGCGTGCGCGGCGATCGCTGTGTCCCAGCCGTCTGCGCGGAGCCACGCCAGATCGGCGACCGTCGCTTTCGTCCCGGGCAGTACGAGCAGATCGGGGGCGCCGAGTGCGTCGGGGCGCTCGACGAAGCGCACCCGCACGCCCGGCTCACGCGTGAGCGGATCGAAGTCGTCGAAGTTGGCGATGTGCGGCAGACGCACGACCGCAACGTCGAGTGACTCCGCCGCGCCGTCACGCCCGGGAGCGCGCGCGCCGGCGTGCGGGCGCTCGAGTGCGACCGCGTCCTCCTGCGCGACAAGGAGGTCGTCGATCCATGGCACCACGCCGAGCACGGGCACACCGGTGCGCTGCTCGAGCTCGGCGATCGCCGGTGTCAGCAGCGACAGGTCGCCGCGGAAGCGGTTGATCACGAAGCCGCGCACAAGCGCCCGATCCTCAGCGCTGAGCAAGGCGAGCGTGCCGAACAGGTGCGCGAAGACGCCGCCGCGCTCGATGTCGCCGACGAGCAGCGTGGTCGCCTGCGCGTGGCGTGCGACGCGCATGTTCACGATGTCGCCGGCGCGCAGGTTCGGCTCCGCCGCGCTGCCGGCGCCCTCCGCGACCACGAGCTCGAAGCGCGACCGCAGTGTGTCGAGCGCGCGCTCGACGTGCGGCCAGAGGTCGCGCTTACGGTGGCTGACGTCGCGGCTGCCGAGCGTGCCCGTGGGGCGGCCGTCCAGCACCAGTTGCGATGTGCGATCGCCCTGTGGTTTGAGGAGCACCGGGTTCATTTCGACCGAGGGCGGGATGCCGGCCGCGGCCGCCTGTTCGGACTGCGCACGCCCGATCTCCAGCCCATCGGGCGTGACGTCGGCATTGTTCGACATGTTCTGCGCTTTGAAGGGCGCGACCCGCACCCCGTCCTGCCGGAAGATGCGACAGAGCGCCGTCACGATCACGGACTTGCCGACGGACGAGGCCGTGCCGACCACCATGAGCACCGGTGCCGGTCGCGGCGACGCAGAGGTCACCGCGCTAGCCGAACAGGAACGGCTCGATCGCGCCGCGAGCGGCGGCGGCGATCAGCGCGTACCAGATCACGACCTGAGAGACCTCGATCGAGGCCCCGAAGACGTCGCCGGTGACCCCATCCAGCATGCGCGCGGCCGCGCCGGCGATGAGCACGGCCGCGATACCCCCGACCACGATCAGCAGCACGCCCGCGCCCGCGAAGAGCACGACGGCCGCAACCAGCGCGATCGCAGTGGCGAGCGGCGCGGCGACGGGCCATGCGGCCTCGTGCATCAGCCGGCCCAGTCCGCGCGGGCGCGCGGGCCGGAAGAGCAACGCGACCGGCACCACGGTCCAGCGTGCGAGCGCCGGCGCGAGCACGAGCCCGCCGGCGCGCACCGGCGACTCGAGCGAGGCGA
>JAQBZW010000134.1 GCA_027622315.1 Chloroflexota bacterium
TCGAAAGCGCCTGAGCCTGTCCCTCGAGCCCCGGCCCGGACCTGCACGCAGTGCGTTCGTGCCGCACAATCAGGCACCGTCCCTCCGAGGGCGGCCTGCGCAGGGAGGGCCCCATGCTCGAATCGATTCAACTCGGTCAGAACAGTGGTCTCGCTGTGTCGAAGCTCGCGCTTGGCACGATGAACTTCGGCGAGCCCGGCACGGGGCACCAGGGCGACTGGACGCTCGACATCGACCAGGCGCGGCCGATTCTCAGGGCCGCGCTCGATCACGGGCTGTTCACGTTTGATTGCGCCGACGTCTACGGTCTCGGCGCCTGTGAGCGCACGGTCGGGACGCTGCTGCGCGAGCTCGCCCCACGCGATCAGTACGTCATTGCGACGAAGATCTCCGGTCCGATGGGGAGCAACCCGAACCAGGGTGGGCTCTCGCGCAAGCACATCATGGAGGGCGTCGACGCGAGCCTCGAGCGGCTGGGCCTCGACTACATCGACCATCTCGTCATCCACCGCCACCCGCACGGACGTCCGGGGCTGCCACAGGCGCCGATCGAGGAGACGCTCGAGGCGCTACATGACGTGGTCAAAGCGGGGAAGGTGCTGTACCTCGGCGCGTCGTCGATGTTCGCCTGGCAATTCACGGAGCTCCAACTGACGGCGGAGCTGCATGGCTGGACGAAGTTCGTTTCGATGCAGAACCACTACAACCTCGTGTACCGCGAGGAAGAGCGCGAGATGATCCCGTACTGCGCGAAGACCGGCGTGGCGCTGATGCCCTGGTCGCCGCTCGCCCGGGGCATCCTCACGGGCTCGTACGGGGGCAGCTTCGACGCGGGCGGCACGGACCGCTCGCGCGGCCGCGATCGCGTGCGCACCGAGGGGCTCTATCGCGGCGAGGCCACGTTCGCGATCGCCGATCGCGTGGTCGAGGTCGCGCAGAAGTACGAGAAGGCGCCGGCGCAGATCGCGCTCGCCTGGATGCTGAACAAGCCCGAGATCACCGCCCCCGTGGTGGGCGTGTCGAAGATCTCGCAGCTCGACCAACTCGTTGAGGCCACCGCGATCACGCTCGCGGACGAGGACGTGGCATACCTCGAGGAGTTGTACCAGCCGCTCGAGAACCTGTTGTCGATCGGCACGTCCTGACAGCAGCGTCGCGCCCTACGGCTCGCGCCGTCAGTCGCCGGCCTGCGGGAACATGGCGCGAATGGCTCGGTTGGTCGAATGACTCACCGCCGGGCCCGTCTTCAACGCTCGGCGAATGGGGTTCGTGCGCCTTGAGGAAGCGCCGCGCGTGCTCCACTACCTCGTCGAAGTGCTCCTCGAATCCTTCCAGTGGTAGAGCGTGACCTCCGCGTTCGGGGCGAGGCCGGCCACTTCCATCTCACGTCGCTACCAGGCGCCTCTTCAACACACTGCGAGCGGACGAACTGTGCGAGGCGGTCCAGCCGCGACAAGGTCTTCTCTTCGTCCTCGGCAGGCAGCATCAGGATGCACCGCTTTGCCCCGGCCGCGGCAATCCGTGCGAGGACGGCCTCGTCGGGCAGAGCGATGACCGAGACCGGAATCTCACGCTCCGCCTCCGCCGCGAGTTCCCGCAGGGTTTCCATGCCATCCAGAACCTGTTCCGGATTGATGCGTCTGGACAGCCACCCGTCGCCGTGGGCGACGATGCGTCGCAGCGTGTGGATGCTCTCGCCACCAAACAAAACCGGTGGGTGCGGGGATTGCAGCGGCTTGGGCCAGCTCTCGATCGCTTCGAAGTCGACGAAGTCCCCATGGTACGAGGCCGAGTCGTCGCGCCAGATCACTTTGCACGCTTCGAGCTGGTCGGCCATCTTCTGAAAGCGCGTGGTGAAATCCACGCCGTGGTTCTCCATCTCCGCGCGGTTCCAGCCGGCGCCGATCCCGAACTCGAAGCGTCCGCCGGAGATGTGATCCAGCGACGCCACCGTCTTTGCCGTCTGGATGGTGTCGCGCTCGATGATCAGGCAAACAGCTGTGCCGAGGCGCAGATCGCGGGTCACACTCGCCGCTGCGGCCAGTGCTACGAAGGGGTCGAGCAGATGCGAGTCCGCCTGCCGCGGTCCGCCGATTCTGGACGAGATATTGCCGGTCAGGGGGATGTGAGTGTGCTCCCCGAGCCACAGGGATTCGAATCCACGTTCCTCGGCGAGTTCAGCCAGCCGGGGAACCGGCATTGCGTAATGCGTCGCTTCGAAGCCAAGGCCAATGTCGGCGGAGCGTACATCGTGAGCACTCGCGCGGACCACGCTCGGCGAGAACAGGGGTGAGATCTACTACCGAGGCGCTCGCGGAAGGCGGGCCCGGGCCGGCCCACGTGGGTCACTTGGTGAGCAGCGGACACGCGGTCGATCGGCGGCTCGCAGAGTCAGATTCAGAACGGTGGCTGGGGACCAGGGATTCGAACCCCAATTGACGGATCCAGAATCCGCTGTCCTACCATTAGACGAGTCCCCAACGCCCGCTCAGATTAACAAGCCTGCCGCACTGAGTCACGAGGGCCCGCCCTGATCCGTTCGGGGCTCGGTCAGCGCCGTCCTTGCGGCGTCAGACGGTCGGGGCGAGCGCGCTGGCGGCGGCGCGCAGGCGCGAGACCGTCGTCTCGCGGCCCACGATCTCGATCGTCTCGAACAACGGCGGCGCGATGCGTTTGCCGGTCACGGCGAGCCGGCAGAGCGTGAAGACGTCGCCAGCCTTTTCGTCGATGGCCTCCGCTGTGCCTCGCATCGCCGCCTCGATCGCCGCCGTCGACCAATCCGCGAGCGCCTCGATCGTGTCCGCGATCGCGCGGAGGCTGCCGGCGGCGCCCGCCGCATCGTCGCGCCAGCGTTTCGCGGACAGGAACTCGTCCGCTCCGGGCGTGACGACGGATGCGGCGAAGAAGAAGTCGACCAGGCCCGCGACCTCGCTCAGCAGCTTCACGCGTTCGCGGATATGCGGCGTGAACGCCGCGATCAGGGCGCGGTCGAGCGGCCGCGCGACGTCGGTCGGCAGGTCGCGGTCGAGGCGCTCCGCGAACAGCGCGGTCAGCTCCGGCTCCGGCATGTCCCGCAGGTACACGCCGTTCATCCACTCGAGCTTCTGCGTGTCGAACGCGGCGGGGTTCACGCTGATGTCGGCGAGATCGAAGATCTCGGTCAGGCGCGCACGCGTGAACAGCTCCGTCTTGTCGTCGAACGACCAGCCGAGGATCGCGAGGAAGTTGAACACCGCACCGGCCACGTAGCCCTCGTCCGCGTACTCGAGGACGGACTTCGCACCGTGGCGCTTCGACAGCTTGCCGCCGTCGGGCCCGAGGATGACCGGGAAGTGCACGAACGTGGGGCGTGCGTAGCCGAGCGCATCCCAGATACGCGCGTGACGCGGCGCCGAAGGCAACCATTCGTCGCCGCGCGTGACGTGTGAGATTTGCATCTCGTAGTCGTCCACCACGTGGGCGAGGTGGTAGGTGGGGAACTGGTCGGACTTCAGGATCACGAAGTCGTCGAAGTGCCGGTTCTCCACGGTGATTTCACCGCGCAACAGGTCGACCAGCGTCGTCGTGCCGTCGTCGCGCATCTTGAAGCGCACGACGTGTGCTTCGCCGGCCGCGGCGCGGGTGGTCGCCTCCGCTACCGAGAGCGTGCGGCAGAGGCCGTCGTAGCCGGGCGACTCGCCGGCCGCCTGCTGCGCCTTGCGCATCTCCGCGAGCCGCTCGGAACTGCAGAAGCAGAGGTAGGCGTGGCCGTCTGCCAGCAACTGGTCGGCCGCGACGCGGTAGCGGGGGAGGCGCTCGGACTGCACGTACGGGGCGTACGGTCCGCCGATGTCCGGACCCTCGTCCCAGTCGATCCCGAGCCAGCGCAGCGACCCGTAGATGCGCTCGAGCGAGCCGGGGACCTTGCGCGTCTGATCCGTGTCTTCCAGGCGAATCAGGAAGTCACCGCCGCTGTGACGCGCGAACAGCCACGACCAGATCGCCTGGCGGACGTTGCCGACGTGCGGGTCACCGGTGGGGCTGGGCGCGTAGCGAACGCGCACACGGGGGGGCGTCGTCATCGCGAGAACACCTGCTGCTCGGCCGGCTGGACCCGATAGCGCGCGCGCAGTGCGTCCACGGCTGCGCGCATGTCGTCGGGCAGCGGCGCCTGGAACTCTCGCCACGCGCCGTTGGACGCCAGCGTGAAGCCCAGCCGCGCGGCGTGCAATGCCTGCCGCCCGATGAGCTCGGACGGCCGCCCGTACGTGTAATCGGCGACGACCGGGTGACCGATCGCCTGCATGTGCACGCGGATCTGGTGCGTGCGGCCGGTGAAGATGCGCACCTCGAGCAGCGCGTAGTCGTCCCCGTACTGCTCGAGCACGCGGTACTGGGTGCGTGCCGACTGGCCGTGGTCGACCACGGCGCGGCGTGAGGGCTCGCTCGGATCCGGGCCGAGTGGCGCGTCGATGATGCCCTCGGGCGGATCGACGAAGCCCTCGACCAGCGCGGTGTAGACCTTGAGCGTCTCGCGCATGCGCCACTGTTCCTTCATCGCGAACTGCGCGGCCTCGGTCTTCGCCAGCGCGATCGCCCCCGAGGTGTCGCGATCGAGTCGGTGCACGATCCCGCCGCGGTCGCTGTCGTCGATCTCCCGCACCTCCGGGTACCGTGCCCGCACGGCGTTGATCAGCGTCACCGCGTGCACTCCCGCGCGCGGGTGCACCACGAGCCCGGGCTGCTTGTTGAGCACAAGCGTTTCCTCGTCCTCGTAGAGGATCGCCAGCGGCACGTCGCGGGCTTCGAGATCGAGATCTGGCGTGACGGGCTCCTCGACATGGATCTGCGCGCCTGCCGAGACGTGCACGGCCGGCTTCTGCACCACTCGCCCGTCGAGGCTGACCTCGCCGTCTTCGATCAGTCGCCGCACCTGCGAGCGCGACAGCTCGGGCATTGCAGCGACGATCGCCCGGTCGAGCCGATCGTCCGCGGCGGCGAGGATGTGGCGGGTGGGCGTCACGAGGCCTCCTCGCTGGGCGCGCCATGCGCCTGCTCCGACCGGCGCGCGGCACGCTCGTCGAGCAGGCTGAGCACCGCCAGAATCGTGACCCCGACCACGATCGAGGAGTCGGCGAGGTTGAAGGCGGGGTAATGGGTCGGGTCGATAAAGTCCGTCACGGTCCCTTGCGTTAGTCGATCGATCAGGTTGCCAACCGCGCCACCGAGGATCAGCGAGAGTGCGACGGCGAAGAGGCGCGCCTGCGGCGGTGCCCACCAGAGAAACGCGGCGATGGCCGCGATCGCGACCACACTGGTCACGATCAGGAACCCCCCGCCTCCTTGCAGGATTCCGAACGCCGCTCCGGAGTTCTCCACATGGGCGAGGCGAATGAGGTTCCAGCCGCCCGGCCAGGTCTCGCCGACCGCGAGCCAGCTGCGGATCAGCGCCTTCGAACTCTGATCGAACGCCACCACGATCGCGGCGCCGGTGAGCAGGGGCGCGAAACTCGCGAAGCTGCGTTCACGCGCATGCTCGGCGGACGTGCGCGCGGCGACGGAATGCTCGGGTGGAGCGGGCTGCATGCAGCCATCGTACGTGAGGCCCGCGCTGCGATCTGCGCGTCGGGGCGGGGCGCCGATGGTAGAATCGTGCTCTCGTCCATCCTTCGCACCGACAGGGAGGCGTGCACGCCGTGACGCTGTTTAAGCGCGATCCACGAAGCTCCGAGACCCGCGATGACGGGCGCCTGCGGCTCCCGCCGGGACAGCGGCTCACCGACGGCTGGCCCGTACTCCATTACGGCGGTATCCCGCGCATCGACCTGGCCACCTGGGACTTTCGCATCGTCGGTCTCGTCGACGAGGAGAAGGCGCTCAGCTGGGACGAGTTCATGGCGCTGCCCCAGACCAGCCTCCGCACCGACATTCACTGCGTCACCACGTGGAGCAAGTTCGACAACGACTGGGAGGGCGTCCGCTTCAGGGACCTGATGGCGCTCGTGAACGTGCGCCCCGAGGCGAAGCATGTGATCTTCCATTCGTACGGCGGGTACACCACGAACGTCCCGCTGGCAGAGCTGATGGGCGACGACGTGTTGCTCGCGCACACGCACAACGGGCAGCCGCTGGCGCCCGAGCACGGCTGGCCGCTGCGCGGCATGATCCCGCAGCTCTACTTCTGGAAGAGCGCGAAGTGGGTGCGCGGCTTCGAGTTCGTTGCCGAGGATCGCCCCGGCTTCTGGGAGATGTACGGCTACCACATGCACGGTGACCCGTGGACCGAGGAGCGATACGGCTAGCGCTCGGACACCGGGTGCGCAGACGAGGCGCGACAGACACGAAACAGCCCGGCGTCACCGCCGGGCTGTTTCGTGTGTACGCCCGGTGGTGCTAGACGAAGACCCGCGAACCGCGTGGTCGTGTGATGCCGGCACGCTCCGCTTCGTGGCGGACGGCAGCGGCGACGTTTGTCACGACGTCGGGGTTGAACACGGAGGGGAGGATGTACTCCTCCGTGATCTGATTGTCGGGGATCACCTCGGCGATCGCTCGCGCGGCCACGATCTTCATCTCCTCAGTGATCGACGTGGCGCTCGCGTCGAGGGCGCCGCGGAACAGGCCCGGGAAGCACAGCACGTTGTTCACCTGGTTGGGGTAATCCGAACGGCCGGTCGCGATCACCCGTGCCGCGCCCTGGATCAGATCGGGCATCACTTCGGGCTCAGGGTTCGCGAGCGTGAAGACGATCGCGTCCTTCGCCATCGTGCGGATCCAGTCAGGCTCAATCAGACGCGGTCCGGACAATCCGAGGAACATGTCCGCGCCCTTGAGCGCCTCGTCAATCGTGCCGTCGAAGCCTTCGGGGTTAGTGTTCTCGGCGAACCACTCTTTCGCGACGTTGAGGTTGTCCCGGCCCTGGTAGATCGCGCCCTGGCGGTCGAAACCGATCACGTTCTTCACGCCGAAGTTCATCATGATCTTCGAGCAGGCGACGCCCGAGGCGCCAACGCCGAGGAGCACGACCTTCAGGTCCTCCGGTCGCTTCTGCACGATCTTCAGGCTGTTGATCAGGGCGGCGAGGACGACGACGGCGGTGCCGTGTTGGTCGTCATGGAAGACCGGAATCGGGAGCGCGGCACGCAGCGTCTCTTCGATTTCGAAGCAGCGCGGCGCGGAGATGTCCTCGAGCAGGATCGCGCCGAAGCCGGGCGAGATCGCCTTGACGATGTTGATGATCTCTTGCGTGTCCTTCGTGGCGAGGCAGATCGGCCAGGCGTCGATGTCGGCGAAGGACTTGAAGAGCATCGACTTGCCCTCCATGACCGGCATGGCCGCCTCGGGTCCGATGTCCCCGAGCCCGAGCACTGCCGTGCCGTCGGTCACGACCGCCACCGCGTTCGGCTTGATCGTGAGTGACCACACTGCGTCCGGGTTGTCGTGAATCGCCATCGAGACGCGGGCGACGCCGGGCGTGTACACGTGCGCCAGCTCGGCGTTCGTGCGGATGTGCACCTTGTTCTGAATCGCGATCTTGCCGCGGCGGTGCAGCTGGAACGTGCGGTCGGAGGCGTGAATGACCTCGCAGCTGCCGATGTTGTCGATCGAGGCGAGGACGCGGTGCGCGTGCGCTTCGTCTTCGCAGAGAATCCGGAACTCACGGATCATGAAGTCGTCGCCCGCTTCGGCGATATCGATATCCATAATGCTGGCGTCGGCCTCGCCGAGCGCCGTCGTGATGCGCCCGAGCGTGCCGGGGCGGTTCGCGAGCTTGAGTCGCAGGAGCAGCTGATAGCCCACTGCCGGGTGCCGCGACTCGTCCATTCGATGTTCGTCAGTATCCGGTTGAATCGTCATCGACCCCGCCTCCCACGCACCGCCGCGTATCTGGGGATAATACGCTCCCACTTCTTAGGAGGCAGTCCCGCGCCGTGGGCGCGTCCGGGGCGTCGGTTCCATGCCGGATCGTCGCCATTACGGCGGTTTCAACCTGTTGATGCTCGATTGATCGTCTGATCGCGCGTGCTAACAGGCCGCGCCTCCACGGGGGCAGGACGATATCCACAAGTTCGTTTCTCGCCAGCGGTGGGGTCGGCGCGCGAGGACCAGCTGACGCCCGCTTCGGGAGGGGCGTTGGTGCGGAAGGTCATCCGCCATGCGCGACGCCATTTCTCTGCCCTCTGGTTCAGAACTGATCGAAGGAGCGCTGCACAGTCGTGCGGCGACACGACTCGCCGCTCGCGCCGACGAGCTTGCTGAGCGAGTCGATCTGTCGGCTCGGACCGAAGCGCTCGCCGAGGGCGCGCGACCGCTGCTGGACCGCGCCCGCGGTCGCCGGCCGCGGCACCGGACGCGCACGCGCCTACTGCTCCTGTGCGCGCTGCTCGCCGCGATCGGTGCTG
>JAQBZW010000135.1 GCA_027622315.1 Chloroflexota bacterium
AACCGCCGCCGACGACGACCGTACCGCCCGCCGCCGTGACGGCGACGCCCGCGCCACCGCAGGCCGCCGCGACCGCGGCTGCCGCCACGGAGATCACGATCGCGGCCGTCGGCGATCTCATGTTCGCGCGCGACGTCACGGACCTCATGACGGAACGCGGCGTCGACTACCCCTTCGCGCGCGTGCATGCGCTCTTCGCCGGAGCGGACCTGATCGTCGGCAACCTCGAGGGCACGTTCACCGACCGCGGTACGCCGCTCGAGAAGCTGTACACCTTCCGCACGCCACCCGCGCTCGCGTCGACGCTGCGCGTGGCGGGCTTCGACGCGGTCACGCTCGCGAACAACCACATGTACGACTTCGGCGAGGAGGGCCTCGCCGACACGCTTGCCGCCTCGCGGGCTGAGCGCGTTGCCGCTTTCGGCGCCGGCCTGGACGAGCCGTCCGCGCGCGCCCCCGCGATCGTGCAGGCGCGTGGCCTGCGCATCGCATTGCTGGGTTACAACGACATCAGCGAGGTACGCCTCGCCGACGGCGCCGGGCCGGGCGTCGCGCGAGCGGACGAACTGCTGATCGCGCACGACGTTGCCGCGGCGGCGAACGCCGCCGACTTCGTGGTTGTGTTCGTGCACTGGGGCATCGAGTACTCGCACGAGCCGACGGAGCGCCAGCGCGCGCTGGCGCGCGCCGCGGTCGAGGCCGGGGCGGGCGCGGTGATCGGCAGCCACCCGCACGTGCTCCAGCCGTGGGAGCGCATGCACGAAGCCGCCGTGCTCTACAGCCTCGGCAACTTCGTCTTCGACCTCGATCCGGGCGATCTCGTCACGCTCGGCGCGGGGCCGTTCCAGTCGGTCGTGGCTCTGATCACGCTCCGCCGCGACGGCCCACCGACGGTCGAATGGCGTCCCGTGACGATCGATCAGTTCGAGAACCGTCCGCGCCCCGCGACCGAGGCGGAAGCGAGCGAGATCTTCACGCTGCTCGGCGACGGCGACCGCTGAGCCCGCTCGCGCTGAGATGACGGCGCGGGCGCGGCGACCGGAGCGGCACCCCCGGCGGTGGCATAATCGCGGGCGGACAGCATGCCGCGCCTGCTTCGCGGCGGAAGGGCGGCAGCCGTGGCCACCGAGGCCGTTCCCGAGATCGAGATTCACCGCGGGCTCAACGGCGTCTACTTCGAACGCAGCGAGGTGTGCTTCATCGACGGGCGCGAGGGGCGCCTGCTCTACCGCGGGTACAACATTCACGAGCTCGCCGAGCACTCCACGTTCGAGGAAACCGCGTACCTGCTGATCCGTGGCGCGCTGCCGACGGGCACGCAACTCGCCGAGTTCGCGGCGGAACTGAAGCGCCACCGCACGCTGCCGGCAGGCGTGCTGGACGTGATCCGCGCCGTCGCCGAGGCGCACCCAATGGACGTCCTGCGTACCGCGGTGTCCGCCCTCGCAGCCTTCGATCCGGAGGTCACCGATCATTCGGCCGACGCCACCGCCCGCAAGGGCATCCGCCTGACGGCCCAGGTGCCCGCGATCGTGGCCGCACACGACCGCATTCGGCGAGGGCTGGAACCGATGCCCCCGCGTGACGACCTGGCGCACGCGGCGCACTTCCTCTACACGCTCACCGGCGAGACGCCGAGCGATGATGCGACGCGGCTCATGGATCTCGACTTCATCCTCCACGCCGAGCACGGCACCAACGCCTCGTCGTTCACGGCGCGAGTGGTCGCCGGCACACAGGCGAACCTCCACGCCGCGGTGACGGCGGCCGTCGCCGCGCTCAGCGGGCCGGCGCACGGCGGCGCGGCGGAGAACGTGATGCGCATGGCGCAGGAGATCGGCGCACCCGCGAACGCGGCGGGGTATGTGCGCGCGCTGCGCGCGGCGCGACAGCCCGTCATGGGCTTCGGGCATCGCGTCTACCGCGCGGAGGATCCGCGCGCGCGGCACATGCGCGAGGGCGTGCGCCGCCTCTCCGCGGAGATGGGCCAACCCGAGTGGTACGAGATCCTCGACGCCGTCGTGGAGGCGATGCGCCCGTACGCGCGCCTCGGCGTGAACGTGAACGTCGACTTCTACGCGGGCGTCGTCTACTACCTGCACGGCATTCCGGAGGATCTCTTCGTCCCGATCTTCGCGATCGGCCGCACGCCCGGCTGGGTCGTACAGGTGCTCGAACAGCTCGAGCACAACATCCTGATCCGCCCACTGACGCAGTACACCGGCCCGGCCGAGCGGCCGTACGTCCCGATCGAAGAACGCGCATGAGCGAAGCCGGAGACCTGCTGATCGTCGGCACACTCGACGTGCTCGCGGGCACACCGGCTGCGATGCGCGGGCTGCTCGGCGCGCTCCCGGACGTGATCGCAACGCGACCGGCGGACGAGGGCTGGTCGCCGCGCGACGTGCTCGCGCACGTGCTCGCGGTGCAGCCGGGGGCGCTCGCCCATCGCGTGCAGCTGATGCTCGACGCAGACGACCCTGCCATTCCGGGCGTTGACGAGGCGGACGCGCTCGAGCGCTCTGGATTTCGGGAGCGACCGGTGAGCTGGCTGCTCGCCGAGTTTGAGCGCACGCGGCAGCAACACCTCGGTCCGCTCCGCGCGCTCGGCTCCGGGCAGCTTGGCCGCTCGGGCCGGCACGAGCAGCTGGGGACGATCTCGGTCGCGAACGTCCTGCACCACATGGCGTTCCACGACCTGGGCCACCTCCAGCAGATCACCGCGATGCTGCAGCCCGTGTACGACGAAGGCCGCGGCCGCATGCGCGACGCTTACTGATCCGCCTGAGGCGGAGCCTGACCCCGGGCCCGCCCCGCCTGGCGGCGTTCCCCACGTGACCGGCTGCCACCCGGTCCCGCGACGCGAGCGCGCTGAGCGTGCTGAGCGCGCTGAGAGCGAAGGCGGACGGGAGGTAAGCGCACTACGATCACCCGCGATGTCACTCACGAGCGATCTCAAGGCCGGCGCGGTCGCCCGCGGGCTCTTCCCCGACAACGCGACGGTGACGGCCGCCGCCGCTTTCGCGCTCGTGCGCGACATGCCCTACGAGCGGGCGTCGGCTCGGGCGCCGGAAACCACGATCGCGGAGTGGCGCGGCACGTGCTCCGGAAAGCACTACCTGCTGCAGGCGCTGTTCACGGAGCTCGGTCTGTCGAACACGCTGATTGCGTGCACCCACGAGTTCACAGCGCAGTCGGCGCCGTGGCTGCCCGCGGACCTGCGCGCGGAGGTCGAGCGAGCGCCGGTGCCGGATGTGCACATGTTCCTGCGCGTGCAGCCCTTCCCGAACACGGAGCGCGCGGACGAATGGATGACCGTGGACGCCACGTGGCCGATGGCCGGAACGGCGCTTGGGCTGCCGGTGAACGAGCATTTCGAGCTCGGCCGCGATCAGCAGGTCGCCTGCGATCCGATCGAAGTGTTCCATGTGCCCGAAGACACCGACCCGCAAGCGCTGAAGGATCAGCTGACCGCGCTGCATGCGGCAGGGCAACTGGAACGACGTGAGCGCTTCATCGTCGCTCTGACCGAGTGGCTCGGCCGCGCGGCACGACCGGCGTGAGCGTCCGCTTCGCCGCACCGCAGGCCCGCGTTAGCATGCGACGATGAAACCGCAGTCGTTTCGTCAGTCCCTCGCGCTCGCGCTCGTCTTCACGGCGATCTGGGGTGTCGTGACCTACCTGCTCGGCAACGAGCGGGATCTCGTGCAGACCGCGATCTCGTTGCCGTTCTTCTTCGCGATCATCCTGTTCACGATGCGCGCGACGAACACTGTGACCGTCATGATGATGCGGCGATTCGGCCCGAAGCCGCCGCCCCCGCCGGAGCCGAAAGCGCCGACCACGGAGCGACCGGAGCACGCGAATCGCCGCCGCGAGCGACGCCGGCGCCGTGCGAGTGGACGGCGTAACTAGGTTGCGCGCCGATCGCGGCGGGCACGGGAAAGGCCCGATCGCTCGGGCCTGTTCCTTCGTAGCCGGCCCTACTGCTGCTGGCCTAGTCCCAGCCCGGGCTGCTGCTGCGCATTGCGAATCCTTTCGCAGTCTGCTCTCGCCTTCCGTGGCTACGCCAAAGTACGAATCAGAGCCCTCATTGTCAATTTGTTTCCGGAATCAAACTTCATATAAATACACAGCACCCCGCATTGACAGCGGGGTGCCGGAGCGTTTAGAGAGGGCAGGAGGTGGTCAGGCGGTGCGGGCAGCCGTCGCATGGCGCTCGCGCACGAATGCTTCGATCAGCTCCGCGCTCTGCGGCCGTGAGAAATAATAGCCCTGTGCGGTTTGGCAGCCCAGCTCCGCGAGCACGAGGGACTGCTCGAGCCGCTCGATACCTTCGGCCACGATGTGCATGTTCAGCGCGTTCGCGACGTGTACCACGGCGCGCACGATCGACGCCTCGCGCTCGTCGCGGTCGACATCGATCACGAACGAGCGGTCGACCTTCAGCACGTCCGCCGGGAGACGTCGCAGGTAGTTCAGCGACGAGTAGCCCGTACCGAAGTCGTCGATCGCGATCTCGACGCCGAGGCCCTTCAGCTCGAAGAACACCTTGCGGGCGATGTGCGTATCGCGCATGACGACCGTTTCCGTGATCTCGATGCGCAGCATCGAGGCGTCGAGTCCGGTGTCGCGGAGGGTCTTCGCGACGCGCCACACGAGATCCGGCTCCAGGAACTCCGGCGCCGACAGGTTCACGGCGACGGTGAAGTGGCCCAGCGCCGGCAGCGCTAGTCGCCAGGCTTGAGCCTGGCGACACGCTTCTTCGAGCACCCACTGCCCGATGCGGATGATCTCACCGGTTTCCTCGGCGAGTGGGATGAAGTCTTGCGGGGATACGAGGCCCCGTCCGGGGTGCTCCCAGCGGACCAGCGCCTCGAAGCCGACGACCAATCCGGTGTGCAGGTCGATCTCGGGCTGGTAAACGAGGCGCAGCTGGTCGCGATCGATCGCCTGCCGAAGGTCGGTCTCGAGGTCGAACTGGCGGGTGGACGACGCGTCCACTGCGTCGTCGTAGACAACCAGACGCGCGCGGCCCTCCTCTTTCGCCCGGAAGACGGCGACGTCGGCGCGGCGTGTGAGATCGGCGGCGTCGGTATCGGTGACCGAGCTCACCGCGACGCCAACGCTCGCGGTGATCAGGGCGTGCCGTGCGCCGAAGCTCAGGCGCTCCTCGAACGCGACGAGCACGCGCATCGCGGCGGCTTCCGCTTCGGCCGCATTCTCTACGTCTTCGATCATGACCGCGAACTCGTCGCCGCCGAAGCGCGCGACCGTGTCCTCTTCGCGGAGGTGCGAGCGCAGGCGCTGCCCAGCCGCAACCAGCAGTTCATCCCCCACCACGTGGCCCAGGCTGTCGTTGATCACCTTGAAGCGATCCAGGTCGATCAGCAGGACGGCGACGTGCCGCTCGCGGCGTGCGGCGCCTGCCAGCGCCTGTTCGAGGCGATCGTGGAAGAGGGCGCGGTTCGGAAGGCCGGTCAGTACGTCGTGCAGCGCCTGGTAGCGCAGCTGATCTTCGAGCGTCTTGCGGTCGGTGACGTCGCGCGCGTTGACGACGATTCCGTGTACGGCGTCGTCGCCGAGCAGGTTCTTCACGATCGCCGAGTATTCGCGCGCCTCAGCCTCGCCGGCATTCATCTGGAGTTCGACCGTGAGCGCGATCTCCGGGTTCGCCAGCACGTCGGCGATCGCGCTGCTCACCTCGGGGCGGTCCTGCGGTCGCACGAGTGAGATGAACTCGCCGGGGAGTTGTGAGCGCGTCCCATCCGCGGGCTCGCCCGTGGCCGAGGGCATGCTCAGGTACTGAAGCGTGCCATCCGCGTTCAGTACGGCGATGAAGCCGGGGGCGTTCTGGACAAGCGATCGGAAGCGCTCCTCGTTGCGGCGAAGCGCCCGGTTCGCGTCGTGCAGCCGCTCGACCCCTTCGCGCGTGCGCGATGTGTACTGGGACATTGCAATCCAGACGACGGCCACGGGCATCGCGAAGATTGCCATGCCCGGCGGGCCGAGCTCGAGGTATGAGATGCAGCCTGCGTAGGCGGTCAGTCCGAGGACGATGTAATGGGGAGCGAGCCAGCGGTACTTTTCCACCCACACCGCGCGCGGGGAACGTCCGCTACTCAACCCTACGGCGACGGCGAGCAGTCCAGTGTTGACGAGAAACGCGGCTTCGGCGGCCAGCACGAGAGCCGGGAGGTCCCTGACGATTTGGTCCGGCTCCGGACCTCCTGTGAGCTGGTAGAACAGGCTCGCACCCGTCAGCGATGCAAGGGGAATCACGCTCGCGTTGAACACCAGCTTGTACCACGGGCGAGTCGCCGTGGCCCGCGCCAGCAGGATCGCCGGCACGAGCACCATCATGGCTACGCCCGGCCCGACGAGCAGCGCCAGCGCGAGTGTGGGCACGAAGGTCAGGGTCTCGCTGCTGTGCCCGAAGAGGTCGAGTCTGTGGTTCTCGAAGAGGACGACGAGCGCGGCCATGGCCGCGACCATCAGCCAGTCGGGTTGTACCCGCGCAAAGTCGGCGAGCGGGCCCACCAGAGCGGCGAGCGTGGCCAGTGCGGTCACGCACACGACGGCGGCGACATACGCCCCGACGGAAATCTCGCGACGGGGACGCGTCCAAACGCGCGGTCGTGGGATCGCGGTGAGCATCAGCAGCCGTCCGCACGATCGCGACGTGGCGCTGGGAGCGCACGGGCGCGGAGGCGGAGCGAGCGTCGGGTGTGGTGCGAAGGGGCCATTCGCACGTTCCTCTCTGTGGGATGTCTTGGTCATAATCGGCAAAGTAGTTGGATATCCACAGTTACGAACGCGCCCTGAAGGGTGTTCCCCTACGGGGAGGGGCGACCGACGAACGGGCCGTCAACGCATCTGAGCAGGCGGTGCGGAGCCGATGACCGTCGCCGGTCGATGCCATCCGGCGTCGCCTAGGGGAGCCCGCGGCGGCCACCCCTAGGCGACGCGGAGCACGATCTTCCCGAAGTTCGCGTTGCTCTCCATCAGGCGATGCGCGTCGGCCACTTCGTTGAGGGCAAAGACGCGGTCGACGATCGGGCGCACGACGCCGCGCGCGAACAGCGGCAGCACGCGGCGCGCGAAGTCCTGCGTGAGCTGCGCCTTCTCCTCGAGCGGGCGCGCGCGCAGGACGGTGCCGTGCACGCGCAGGCGCTTGCCCATGAGCGCGCCCAGGTTCGCCTCGACGGTGGCCCCGCCCATCGTGCCCACGATCACCATGCGCCCGCGCGTGGCCAGCGACGCGAGGTTCTGCGCCCAGTACGGCCCGCCGATCACGTCGAGCACCACGTCCACCCCACGGCCGCCGGTCTCACGTGCGATCACCTCGGCGAAGTCCTCCGTGCGGTAGTTGATGCCGACGTCGAGGCCGAGCGCGCGCGCCTGCTCCAGCTTCTCGGGCGACCCGGCGGTGCCGAACACCCGGCAGCTGGCGGCGGCCGCGAGTTGGATCGCCGCCGTGCCCACGCCGGAACCGGCTGCGTGAATCAACACGCTCTCGCCCATCGCCAGCTCGCACTGGCGGAACATGGCGTCGTACGCGGTGAGGAAGACCTCGGGCACGCTCGCCGCCTGCTCGCAGTCGAGGTTGTCCGGGATTGCCATGAGCTGGCGCTCGTGGACCGCCACCTTCTCCGCGTAGCCGGCCCCGGAGAGCAGCGCCATCACGCGATCGCCCGGCTTCCAGTCGCCCACGCGATCGCCCACCGCCTCCACCACGCCCGCCATCTCGAGGCCGGGGATGTCGCTGCGCGTGCCCCGGGGCGAGGGGTAGCGTCCGCGTCGCTGCAACAGGTCGGCGCGGTTCAGCGCGGTCGCGTGTACCGCGACCAGCACGTCCTCGGGGCCATACGTCGGGTCCTCGACGTCCTGGACGACCAGCACTTCGGCGTCGCCCGGCTCCGTGATCACTGCTGCGCGCATGCTGCCTCCCCGCGAATCCTGGACGGTGCGCTACCTATACTTCATGCCATTGCTACTTCATGCCACAGCCCCACGCGACGTGATCCCGGCGGAGGCCGCTCATGACCGATGGACCCACGCTCTCGCTCGCCCGCTTCGTCGCCACGGCGGCGGTGCCGCCGGAGGTGCGTGCGACCACGCGCCGGTACGTGCTCGACTGGCTCGGCTCCGCGCTCGCCGGCGGCGACCTGCGGCCGCCGTCGATCGCGCGCGCAGTGGTCGAGGGGCTGGGCGGCCATCCGCAGGCAACCGTGCTCGCCACAGGCGAGCGCACCTCGGCGCCGCTCGCGGCGTTCGCCAACGCCGCAGCCGCGCACGTACTGGAGATGGACGACCTCGATCGCGAGTCGATCTCGC
>JAQBZW010000136.1 GCA_027622315.1 Chloroflexota bacterium
CAACACCTACCACACGGCAGGCGTCAGGCGAGGGACCGCCTCCTCAAACTTCCACACCGCTCGGGACAACCCCCAGACGCGAGAGCAGGTCACCGAGATCGTGACCTTGACGACGGAGGAGTACGTGGTCGAGACGGAGACGATCGTGAACGAGAGCTACGTCATCCCCGTCGAGCACGAAGTCACGGTGCGCGACTACGACTCGATCGCAACCGCACAGTCCGCCCCCGCGGTTTCTGCGGGCGCCAGCCCCGATCGTGCGCTCTCGACGCTTGATGCTCGGCTCGAGGGAGTGGTCACCGAGCTGTCCGCCCGGCAGGCTGCTCTCGAGGAGCAAATGATGGCGCTCGCGCGGGGCGACGGGCTGGATGCGGCGTCGGCGCGCGAGGCAGTGCGGGCGTTGGCGGCGGATGTCTTCGGGCTGGCTGACGCGCACGCGAGCTTGACCGGCTCAATGGTGGCGGTGCTGTTCGCGGAGACGCCAGGCGCGCCCACCACCACACCGTCGAAGGCGGCACCGTCGAAGCCGGCAGCGTCGGAGCCGACCCCGGCTAAATCGCCGTAGCGCCGCCGATCAGCGATCCCACTGCGTACGTGAGTGCGGCCGCCGCCAGGCCGAGCGCTGCCTGGCGTGCGCCCGCATAAAGCGGGCTGCGGCCGGTGAGCAGCGTGATTGCCGCGCCCACGCCGAAGAGTGCCGCCGCAGACAGGGCGCCGCTCAGCACCACGCTCCATGTGCCGTCCGCGAAGAAGAACGGCACCACAGGCACGATCGCGCCGAGCGAGAAGAGGATGAACGAGGCGATCGCCGCCGTCCACGCCGAGCCGATCTCCTCGGGGATGATGCCCAGCTCCTCGCGAGCAAGTGTCGCCAGCGCCGTCTCCTTGTTCTCCATCACGCGCGCCGCGAGCTGTTCGGCCTCGGCTTGCGGCAGCCCGCGCGCCTGGTAGATCAGCGCCAGCTCCTCCTGCTCCGCCTCCGGCATGAGCCGCAGCTCTTCGCGCTCGAGCTCGATCTGCGCCTCGGTCGCCTCGCGCGAGGAGGTGACCGAGATCCACTCGCCGAGCGCCATCGAGGACGCGCCCGCGAGCAGGCCGGCGATGCCCGCGAGCAGCACCGTCGCCTGCCCCGGCGCGGCGCCGGCGAAGCCGGCGACGAGCGCGAGGTTCGACACGAGTCCGTCGTTCGCGCCGAGCACGGAGGCGCGTAGCGCGTTCCCGCCGCCGAGCGAGCGGTGCCGCGACTCGATGCGCCCGATCACCGATCCCGGCGGCGAGCCCTTCGACGCCGAGATCGCGGCGAAGATGCGCGCGTGCGCCGCCTCGTCGCCCGGAAGGCCGGCGTCCTCCGCGATCTGGTCGTGCGCGTACATCTCCGTGGCGCCGGACTCGAAGCTCTTGATCACGGGGAGCACGAGGTCGGTGCCGAAGCGTCGCGCGAGCCACATCAGCAGCCGCACACGCACGGACGGTGTGCCGGGCTGCGTGTCAACGCCCGCCTTGCGCAGCTCGTCCTGCCAGAGCGTGAGGTGACGCTCCTCCGACTCCGCGAGGCGCCTGTAGACGTCGGCAATGGAGGGGTCGGGCTCGAGTGCAGCTAGCTGGTGGTAGATGAAGAGGCCGTCGACCTCTTCGGCGAGGTAGCGGCGGTACTTCTTGATCTCTTCCGCAGTGGCCAAGCTACTCCCCGCTCCAGCCGTGCTCGCGCAAGCGCAACACGAACTCGTCCTCGTCGATCACGTCCACGCCGAGCTTCTCGGCGCGCTCCCGCTTGCTTCCGCCGCCGCTGCCGGCGACGACGAAGCTCGTCGCCTTCGAGACCGCACCGCTGACACGCCCGCCGAGGGCTTTGATCAGCGCCTCCACCTGGTTGCGGGACCAGTGCTCGAGCGAGCCGGTGACGACGATGCTGAAGCCCTGCAGCGGACCGCCGCGGGCGGAAACATCCTCGTCGGTGCGCACGCCGGCCGCCACCAGGCGGTCGAGCAGCGCGGCGTACTCCTCGTCGTGCAGGTATTCGAAGACGGACGCGGCGACGATCGGGCCAATCCCATCGACCGCCTCCAGCTCCTCGCGTGTCGCGGCACGCAGCGCGACCAGCGTGCCGAAGTGGCGCGCGAGGTCTCGGGCCGTCTCGCTGCCCACGTGGCGGATGCCGAGCGCGATCAGCAGTCGACGCAGCGGACGCTGCTTGCTCGCCTCGATGTTTGCGAGCAGCGCGTCGAGCGACTTATCGCCGATCCCATCGAGCGCGAGCAGCTCGTCTCGTCGCTTGGACAGTTGGTAGATGTCCGAGAGGCTCGTGACCAGGTCTTTCGATACGAACATGTGTGAGCGCTGCTCGCCGAAGCCTTCGATGTCCATGGCGCCGCGCGAGACGAAATGCTCCACCTGCCGCGGCAACTGCGCGGGACACGCCCGGTTGGGGCAGTAGCTCGCCGCTTGTTCCGCCTCGCGCGCAACCGACGTATCGCAGACGGGGCAGCGCTCCGGCATCTTGAAGCGGCGTAGCCGCCGGCCCTTGCGGAGCGAGAGCACGGGGCCCACGACCTGCGGGATCACCTCACCCGCGCGCTGCACGATCACGTCGTCGCCCGCGCGGATATCAAGCTCGTGGATGTGGTCCTCGTTGTGCAGCGTCGCCATGCTCACCGTCACGCCGCCGACGACCACGGGCTCGAGCACGGCGAAGGGCGTGAGCACGCCCGTGCGTCCCACCGAGATCTGGATCGCGCGCAGCCGGGTCACGGCCTGCTCGGCGGGGAACTTGTACGCAGTCGCCCAGCGCGGCTCGCGCCCGACCACGCCCACCTGCCGCTGGATCGCGAACTCGTCGATCTTCACGACCACGCCGTCGATCTCGTAATCGAGCTCGTCGCGACGCTCGACCCACGTCGCACAGAACGCGGCGACGGCGTCGATGTCGTCGAAGCGCTCCGCCAGCGGGTTCGTGGGTAGGCCTGCGTTGCGTGCCCAGCGCATCGCTTCCCAGTGCGTCGCCGCAGGCGCATCGCCGTCCGCCCAGCCGAGCTGATAGATGAAGACGTCCAGCCCGCGGGACGCCGTAATCCGCGGATCGAGCTGACGAATCGAGCCGGCCGCGGTGTTGCGGGGGTTCATGTACAGCTGCTCGCCTTTGGCGGCGCGCTCGTCGTTCAGGCGAGCAAACTCGGACTTCGCCATGTAGACCTCGCCGCGTACCTCGAACGCGGACGGGGCCGGCGCGTCGAGCCGCAGCGGGAGCGACCTCAGCGTGCGCAGGTTGGCCGTGACGTCCTCACCGCGCAGGCCGTCGCCGCGGGTGGCGCCCACCGCGAAGCGTCCGTCCTGATAGACGAGCGAGATCGCGAGCCCGTCGATCTTCGGTTCGCACACGAACCCGAAGCGCTCATGCTCCACGATGCGCACCACCCGCTGGTGCCAGGCGCGGAGCTCCTCACGGTTGAAGACGTTGCTCAGTGAGAGCATCGGCTCGCGATGCTCGACGACATCGAAGCCGGCGACGGGTTCGCCTGCCACGCGCTGCGTCGGCGAGTCCGGCGTGATCAGATCGGGGAAACGCTCCTCGAGCGTGCGCAACTCGCGCATGAGCGTGTCGTATTGCGAGTCGCCGATCTCGGGCTGATCGAGGATGTAATAGCGATGGTCGTGGTGGCGAATGCCCGAGCGCAGCTCTTCCGCATGCTCGCGGGCAGCTTCCAGTTCACGTAGCGCGGTCGCGGGCGTGGAGGAGGCCATTGAGCGGGCAGTATATGCACCGCGCGGGCGACGTCCGAACCGCGGTGCAGTGCGCGCGTGCCGGACCGGCTGCGGATCGCAGCGCACGCGCGCGGTAGACTCGAGTGCGTGACGTCCCCGCGCGCCGGGCTCCCGGTCCGGCCGCGCGATGGTCAGTGGATGCGCGGACGGAAGGCAGCATGGCCGGTATCTCGCCCATCGTGATCGTCGACTACGGCGCGGGCAATCTGCGCAGCGTCGAGCGAGCGGTCGCGCATGCCGGCGTGCAGCCGTTGGTCACCGCGCTCCCCGACGCGATCAAGGACGCACGGGCGCTGATCGTCCCCGGCGTCGGCGCGGCCGAGGACACGATGACCCACCTGCGTGAGGGCGGCCTCGCGCAGCCGATCATCGACTACATCGCTTCCGGTCGCCCTTTCCTCGGCGTGTGTATGGGTATGCAGGCGCTCTTCGACCTGTCCGAAGAGGGTGGCCGGCATGAGTGCCTGGGGGTGCTCCCCGGTCGCATCGTGCGCTTTCCCTTCGGCATGACCGTGCCGCACATGGGCTGGAACACCGTGCACCTGCGTGAGCCACACCCACTGTTCGAGGGCGTCGCGCAGGACAGCTACTTCTACTTCGTGCACTCCTACCACCCGAGTCCGGACGATCGCTCGATCGTGATCGCCGAGACCGAGTACGAAGGAATCACGTTCCCATCGGTGGTCGGCCGGAACAATGTTGTGGCGACGCAGTTCCACCCGGAAAAGTCGGGGGAAGACGGATTGCGGCTGTACGCGAATTTCGTCACGCTGGCTCTCGAGGCGGAAAGCGCCAGTCCGGCGCGGGCTTCAGTCGAGTCATGAGGAGTGTTTCTTGATGGAGGTCATCCCGGCGATCGACATCCGCGACGGGCGCTGTGTGCGCCTGGAGCAGGGCGATTACGCGCGAGAGACTGTGTTCGACAACGATCCGCTGTTCGTCGCTCACCGCTGGGCGTCCGAGGGGGCGCAGCGCATCCACGTGGTGGATCTCGATGGCGCGCGCGAAGGCTGGCCCGTGAATCTGGCGCTCGTGCGCCGGATCGCTGAAAGCGTCGACTGCCACGTGCAGACCGGCGGCGGCATTCGCGATCTCGAGACGCTGCGCTCCACGCTCGACGCCGGCCTCAGCCGCGTCGTCCTCGGCACCGCGGCCGTCAAAGACCCGGCGCTCCTGCGCGAGGCGGTCGCCGTTGCCGGCGATCGGCTCGTGGTCTCCGTCGATGCGCGCGATGGCTTCGTCAGCATCGAGGGCTGGACGGAGGCGACGACCGTGGACGCGCGTGCGCTGATCGAGCGCCTCGCGAACGCCGGTGTGACTCGCATCGTGTACACGGACATCATGCGTGACGGCGTCCGGCAGGGACCGAACTTCGAGATGTACGAGCGACTGACCTCAGACACGTCGATTGCCGTAATCGCGGCCGGCGGCATCACAACCACTGAGGACATCCACCACCTGGCCAGCTGTGGCGTCGAGGGTGCGATCATCGGTCGCGCGCTGTACGACGGCACGATCCAGTTGCGCGAAGCGGTCGCCGCCGCGCGCTAACTCGCACGCCGGATAGCTCGCCTCGCGCGCCGTTCCCTCCGTTTCGCCCTCGACCCTCTGAGTCCGCGCTCGCCACGAGCAGCGCAAGGCGGACAGGCGTTGCCCCCTCCCACCGTTCGCCACGAACAGCGCAGGGCGGACCGGCGCGGCCCCTCCCTCCGTTCGCCACGAACAGCGCAGGGCGGACCGGCGCGGCCCCTCCCTCCGTTCGCCCTGAGCCCGTCGAAGGGAGCCGCGCATGGCAGCGGACGCCTCGCCATAGCCCACCGCCGCCGCGTTACGCGATCCGTTGGGCGCCTGTCCGACGCCTCCGTCGACAGGCTCAGGACGAACGGAGGAGAAGGGGGACGTGCGCAGGACGAACGGAGGAGAAAGGGGACGTGCGCACGACGAACCGAGGGGGAAGGGGGCGTGCACAGGACGAACGGAGGAGAAGGGGGCGTGCACAGGACGAACGGAGGAGAAGGGGGACGTGCGCAGGACGAACGGAGGGGAGGGGGGATGGACTCGGGACGGAGGAGAGGGCGAACGCCTACGCCAGACTCGCTCCGAGCCACGACGCCCGGCATACTGGTTGCCATGCTGACGAAGCGCATCATCCCCTGCTTCGACGTCGATAACGGGCGCGTCGTCAAGGGCGTCTCGTTCGTCGAACTGCGCGACGCCGGCGACCCCGTCGACCTTGCGTCGAAGTACGACGCCGCGGGCGCCGACGAGCTCGTGCTGCTCGACATCACCGCATCGTCAGATGCCCGCAGCTCGGTCTACGACCTGATCGCCCGTACGGCGGATCAGGTCTTCATCCCGCTCACCGTCGGCGGAGGCATCCGCAACACGGACGACATGCGGCTCATGCTCGAGCAGGGTGCCGACAAAGTCTCTGTTAACACGGCGGCCGTCGAGCGCCCCGACCTGATTGCGGAAGGCGCGCACCGCTTCGGGTCGCAGTGCATCGTCGTTGCCGTCGATGCGAAGCGGGTGCGGGGCGGCGCCGAGGATGGCGAACGCTGGGAGATCTATACGCACGGAGGCCGCACGCCCACCGGCCGCGACGCGGTGGCGTGGGCGCGCGAAGCCGTCGAGCGCGGAGCGGGTGAGCTGCTCGTCACCTCCATGGACAGCGACGGCCACCAGCGCGGGTACGACATTCCATTGCTGCGCGCGATCACGGACGCGGTGGAGGTGCCCGTGATCGCGTCGGGAGGCGCCGGCGAGCCAGAGCATCTCTACGACGCGCTGACTGCGGGCGGAGCTGCCGCGGTGCTCGCGGCCTCGATCTTCCACTTTGGGAAGTACGACATCGCCTTCCTCAAGCGCTACCTCGCGGAGCGCGGCGTGCCCATGCGCCCGCCGGCGCGCGTGGCGAAGGAGTGAACATGACAACGGAACCCTTCGGCCGGTACGAACCCGCGGATCTCACGTTCGATGAACGCGGCCTGATCCCCGCCGTCATCCAGGTCGCCTCGACGGGCGAAGTGGTGATGCTCGGTTACATGAACGAAGAGAGCCTCCGAAGCACGCTCGCGCTGGGCCAGGCAGTGTTCTGGTCGCGCTCGCGGCAGGAGCTCTGGCACAAGGGCGCGACCTCGGGCGACTACCTCAACGTCGTCGAGGTGCTGGCGGACTGCGATCAGGACACGCTCGTGGTGCGGGTCGAGCTCGCCGGCAAGGGCGTCTGCCACACCGGGGCTCGCTCGGACTTCGTCGAGGCCGACGACAGCACGCCGCGACTGGTGGTCGCGGCGCGCTGACGCGGCCGCCCGATGACCGCGCCGCGCCGCTTCCGCGTCCGCCACGTCGTGCTCGACGTCGACGGCACGCTGATCGACTTCGACTCGTCGATGCGCGCCGCGCTCGAGGCCGCGGCCGCGCTGGCATCCGAGCTGGTCGCCACCGTGGTCTCGCCGACGATGCTCCGAGAGGCGCGCGACCTGCTCGCCGTCGATCCCTCGATGCGCGGACGCACGCTGCGTGAGGTGCGCGAAGAGTCGTTCCGCCAGGTGCTCGCCGCCGGCGACCTGTTCTCCGACGCGGCCGTCGTGGATGTGAGCCGCACGTACTACGCGGCACGTGACGCCGCGATCCGCCCCTTCCCGGAGGTGGAAGCCGCGCTCGACACGATCAGCGAGCGTGGGTTCACGCTCGTGGCGGCGACGAACGGCAACGCGGCGCTCGCGCGCCACCCGTTCTTCGCGCGCTTCGCACACGTGCATGTCGCCGAGCTGGCCGGCGTGTCGAAGCCGGATCCACGTTTCTTCGCGGGCGCGCTCGCGGCGAGCCGGGGCCAGGCCGAGACAGCGGTATCCGTCGGCGATCGCGTCGAGAACGACTATGCGCCTGCGCGCGCGATCGGGATGTCTGCCGTACTCGTCGATCGCGAGCGGCGAGTGAGCGATCCCGCGATTACGCGCATCGGGTCGCTGGCTGAGCTGCCGGACCTGATCGAGTTCGCCTGACTGGCAAACCCTTGGCACGCGTGCCGTCCGACCGGCGGGGTCGCCGTCGGCTCGCGGTGCTTGGCGTTAGCGCCGCACGAAGTGCCGCGCGAGATCGGGTTCCGGCCGTGCGAAGGGCGTGTAGTCCGCGTTCGGCCGGCCGAGGACGACGAAGGCTTGCGGTTCCCAGTTCGCCTCGAGATCGAGTGAGACGCGCACCGCGTCCTGTGCGTACAGCGGCGCGGAGATCCAGTACGCGCCCAGCCCGTGCGCGCTCGCCGCGAGCAGGAGGTTCTGGAGCGCGGCGCCGAACGAATGCTGTGCGAGGCCCCACTCCGCGCGCCAGCGGCGGTCGTCCTCGTACCGACGGAGACCGTCCGGGACGAGGCAGCCGAGGAGCAGCGTGGGCGCGTCCACGATCTGGCCGCGCGAGCGCTTGAGCGCGCGATCGCGTTGCGCCGGCGGCACGCCGTCGCGGTCGAGGTCCTCGCGCCACGCCGCGCCCATCGCGCGCGCGAGCGGCTC
>JAQBZW010000137.1 GCA_027622315.1 Chloroflexota bacterium
CGAACCGCTCGGCGTGCGCGATCCGGGACGGGCGCGGCGGTCGCCGGCCAGTGTCCGTCAGCGCGGGGACGGTCGCGAGGCGCGCGGCGAGCGCCGCCGGGACGAGCGATGACGCGGCGGCGAGCAGTACCACCACGCCGAAGACGGTCAGCACACCACCGAGCGGAAGCGTAACGACGGGCGCGGTGTGGAGCAGGTTCGCGGTCGGTGCGAGCATCACCGGCGCCGCCACGTAGGCGATCGCCAGTCCGAGTCCGGCCGCGACCGCCGCGACGGCCGTCAACTCCAGCACGTAGAGCAGTCCGACCTCGCCCGGTGTCAGACCCACCGCTTTGAGGACGCCCAGCTCACGCGTCTCGCCGACCAGTCGTGCCGCCGCGAGGCTACCGAGGATCAGCAGCGCGGCGACGAGCGCGAACCCGCCGCCGTTCGAGGCGAGCTCGCGTCTCCGTTCGAGGTGAGCTCGCGTCTCCGTTCGAGGTGAGCTCGCGTCTCCGTTCGAGGTGAGCTCGCGTCTCCGTCCGAGGGGAGTTCGCGTCGCCGCTCAGGCGGGCTCGCGTCTCCGTTCGAGGGGAGTTCGCGTCGCCGCTCAGGTGGGCTCGCGTCTCCGTTCGAGGGGAACTCGCGTCTCCGTTCGTGGTGAGCCCAGTCGAACCATGAACAGGTGGTCCGAACAGCTACGCCCGCAACCTTCGCAGCTTGTGCGGACGTTGGTCAGCGCGAAGATCGCCACATGGCCTTCCACCTCTACCTCCTGCGCTGTGCGGACGGCTCTCTACACGGGTCCACGGAGAACCTCGAAGCGCGACTTGCCGCGCATCAGCGCGGCACCATGGCCGGCTAGACGAAGACCCGTCGCCCGGTCGTTCTCGCCTGGTCGACCGCGTTCCCCAGTCGCGAGGAGGCGCTCGCTGCGGAGGTGCAGATCAAGCGCTGGAGTCGCGTGAAGAAGGAGGCGCTGATCGCCAGTGACTGGGACTCACTCCGCGAGCTCGCCAAACCACTGTCGAAGCGCGTGTTGGCGGATGACACGGGGGTCTCGGAGGTCGAGCTGCTGCGGTAGCGGCGGGCTGGGTTCATGGTTCGACTGGGCTCACCACGAACGGGAACGGCGGTCGCCGAACGTTCGCGGTGAGCGCTGCTTCTCGGTTCGCGGTGGTGAGCGCTGCTTCGCGGTCCGCGGTGAGCCCAGTGCTTCCGGTTCGTGGTGAGCCCAGTGCTTCCGGTTCGTGGTGAGCCCAGTGCTTCCGGTTCGTGGTGAGCCCAGTGCTTCCGTTCGTGGTGAGCCCAGTCGAACCATGAACCCAGCGGGCCGCTACCGCAGCTCCCACGCCGTGTACCGCAGCGGGTCGGCGAACCCAAGCTGTTCGGCGAGCGCGGCCGACGGCGGGTTGTGCGCGTCCCACGCCGGCTCGACGCCGGCGTCCACGCAGTGCTCGATCAGCCGCGCGCCGACGGCGCGCGCGAGCCCGCGGCGGCGGTAGTCGAGGTGTGTCTGGATCTCGAACTCGCACTTTCCGCCGCCGAGCGCGAACGAAGAGCAGCCCGCGACGAAGCGCCTCTCGTGCTCGACGCCGTAGCCGATGCCGTCACGCACAAACGCGGCGTCCGAGCCATAGTTCGCAACGAGGCTCTCCGCGAGGGCGCGGAAGCGCGCGACGTTCGTGGCGTCCACGCGGGTCAGCGTGAAGCCGGGCGGGAGCGCGGCCGCCTGCCGTCGCAGGCGCTCGCCATCCCAGGTGGGCGGACATGCGAAGACCACACGCTCCCGCTCACGCAGGCGCTCGCCCCATCGCTCGCGGAAGCGTGGTGCCCGTGTGGGCGCGGCAAGCACGGTCGCCGGCGGCTCCACGCCTTCGAGTAGCGCGGCCGCCGCGACTGACGCCGGGTCGCCGGCGAAGAAGCGGAAGTCGAGCGTGATGCGCACGACCGTCGGTCGCGCGCCGGCACCCACGACGACGTCGCCAAGGGCCGTGGCCAGCACCGCCTCCCACGCGCCATGCAGCGGGCGGAAGCCCGCGAACAGCGGGCGCACGATCTCACGCGTGCCGGGCGGGAGTGTGACGAGTGGTGCGTGGGGTATCGACGAACTCCGGGCCGGTCGCAGGGCGGCGGTGCTTGAGATGCCCGACGACGACGCGATGGCCGGGCTCGCGCTCAGCATCGGATCTCAGGGTGACTTCCGCCCATTTCAGACGATGCGCGCATTCACCGAGGACGAGACCAGCGCCCTGATCGCACGCCTGTCCTAGCGTCCGCCGGCTGCCCGCTCACGCGCCGGCAAGACGGCGCATGAGATCTGCACGATTGAGCACGCCGTGCCCGCCTCGGCGTCGTGCACCTCCACGGTGCCGACGGCGAGGCGGCGGCCCTTACGGACCATGCGCGCCTCGACGTGGGTGACGGCGCCTCGGGCCGCGGAGAGGTACGCCACGCTCAGCTCGCGCGTCGAGCCGGCGCGTTCGCCTTCGGTGAGCATGGCGTCGAGGCACACGTGCATCGCGGCCTCGGCGAGGCCGGCGATCACGCCACCGTTGATGCCCTCGCGCGCGCCGCGCACGAGCACCGAGGCGTGCGGCACCGCGAGCCGGGCGAAGCCCGGCTCCACGTCCGCTACGGTCACTCCGAACTCGCGGAAGAACGGCGTCGCTTCCCACTCGCTCGCGGCGGTCACGAGCGCGCTCCCGCCTCATCGCCCTCGCCGGGCACGACGGGCCGGAGCGAGTACGCGCTCAGCCCGCGCGCGACGTCGTGTCCGGCGGCGTCCACCGCCGATAGCTCCACCAGCGCCTCGTGCGAGGACCAGAAGACGACGCGGCCACGCACGGTGACGTCGCCGACCGGCGACGCCAGGCGGCTCAGGTGCAGGCTCGCCGTGCCGTTCGGCTGCTCGCGTGTGCGGTCGACGCGCGAGATCACCGCTGCGAGCGCCGCGATGTCGGCGGCGTAGTCGAACGCGGCGGCCTTGAAGCGGGCATCACCGTCGCGGTCATCGCCGTACGTCGCCGGTAGCAACAGCTCCGACTTCCCGCCCGCGGCCGCGAGCACGCGCACGCCGAAACGCGCGGCCTGGCCGCTGGAGAAACGGCTCACATCGATCGTGATCGCGGTCGACGCGCCGCCCGCCACAGCGGGCGGCGGGTCCGTGGATCCAGGTGCGTCCGTCATCGTGTGTCCTCATGCGGTGAGGCCGCAGGCCGTGCGGCGCGGGGCTCCGAACACAACCGCGCCGCCTCGTGCGGCGAGGCGGCGCGGCGGGCCGCGAACCCGGGGTGCGGTTACGCGATCAGCTCAGCAGGCTCGAGCTTGAACTCCTTGAGCATGTCGTCGGCGTACGTGATGCGGCCCGTCATCGCGGAGGCGTCGCCGTACACCAGTCGCAGGCACGCTTCGGCCATGTGCTCGACCGGCGTCACGCGGTCCTTGTTCGATTCGTTCACGAGCTTGTGGTAGACGACGCCCGGCGTCGCCACGAGGCCCGGCGAGATGACGTTGACACCGATGCCGTCGCGGTAGACCTCGGACGCGAGCCCGGTGGTGTAGCGCTCGAGCGCGGCCTTGCACATGCCGTACACCGTGCCGCCGCTGCCTTCGGGACCGGCGGCACCCGACTTCGGGTGCAAGGCCGCGTGCGACGAGATGTTCAGGATCCAGCCGGACTTCCGCTCCTTCATCTTCGGGAGCACCAGCTGGCTGAGGTGCAACGGCGCGTACACCTGCACCTCTTCCATGAGCCGGTAGCGCCGCTCGGGGAAGTCCACGATCGGGATGAAGAACGTCACGGCGGCGTTATTGACCAGGATGTCGACCGGGCCGAACGCGTCCTCCGTCGCCTTGATCAGGTTGACGCGATCGTCTGTGTTGGAGAGGTCGCAGCGCACGGCGAGCGCTTCGCCGCCGGCGTCCTTGATGCGCTGAACCACAGAGTTGATGCTGCCGGCCAGCACGTGGTCGCCGTCGTTCTCGGTGCGCGCGGAGACCACTACCTTCGCGCCCTCGGCGGCGTAGCGCAGCGCGATCGCCTCGCCGATGCCGCGCGACGCGCCGGTAATCACCGCCACCTTGCCGGCGAGCACGCCGTTCTTGTTCACGCTCACTGCCATCGTTCACCCCTCGCTGCACGCGGTCACCTGTCCGGCGCGCAGCGTAGCGCGCGCACGCGCAGCCATCACGTCGCGCGTAGACGGCCTCGCCGCAGCGGGACTACGTTCCCGCCCGCGGGCACGAGGCCGAAAGGGGCGGGACATGCACGAGCTGGCACGGAAGCGTTACGAGGTGGTCGTCGAGAAGGACGTGCCGATGGTGACGCGGGACGGCGTCACGCTCTACGCGGACGTGTTCCGTCCGGACGCGCCGGGACGCTTCCCGACGCTGCTCAGCCGCACGCCGTACGGCAAGGCGAGCGCGGGTAACAACCCGAACGGCTCGAGCATCTACTTCGCGCAGTACGGCTACGTGACGATCATGCAGGACTGCCGCGGGCGCTTCACGTCCGAAGGCGACTACGACACGATCTTCCAGGAGATCCCGGACGGCTATGACGCCGTCGAGTGGGCGGCTCGGCTGCCCTGGACGAACGGGCGAGTGGGCACGACCGGCCAGTCCTACCTGGGCCTCACCCAGTACGCGATCATGTGCAACGACCCGATGCCGCCCTCGCTCCAGGCGATGGCACCGGTCTCGGCCTCATCCGACTACCACGCAAGCTGGATCTACCACACGGGCGGCGTGTCGCTGTGGGGCTGGATGGTGCCTTACGCGATCCTCAAGGGGCGGAACACGCTCGAACGCGACGGCCTGACCGAGTTGCTCGGCAAGATGGACGAATACGTCGAGCCGGGCACGAATTTCGGCCAGCCGTTGAAGGACGAGTGGTACCGCCACCTGCCGATCAAGGACTGGGGCGAGATGCTCAAGGAGACTGCCCCGTACTTCGCCGAGCACGTCGCGCACGCGGACGACGACGAGTACTGGCAGCGCGCGAACGTGAATCGCCACGCCGACAGCGTGAGCGTGCCGGCCCTCCACATCTCGTCCTGGTACGACATCTTCGGCGAGGGCGCCCCGACGGCGTTCCGCAGCATTCGCGACCAGAGCCGCTTCCCCGTCGCGCGGAACAACCAGCGCCTGATCATGGGGCCGTGGGGCCACCTCTTCCCGTACGTCGTGCCGAGTTCGATGGGCACCGGCGACATCGACTTCGGCCCGAACGCGCTGATCGATCTGCACCAGACCTTGCTGCGCTGGTTCGACTACTGGCTGAAGGACATCGACACCGGGATCATGGACGAGCCGCCGGTGTCCATCTTCACCATGGGTGAGAACCGCTGGCAGGAGCTCGCAGACTGGCCCGCGACAAAGGCACACGAGGTCCGCTGGTACCTCCACTCCGACGGCGGCGCGAACACCGCAGCCGGGAACGGCTCGCTCTCCACCGTCCCGCCCGGCGACGAGCCGAGCGATGGCTTTCGCTACGACCCGGCCGACCCGGTGCCGTCGCTCGGCGGCCAGAACCTGACGATTACGCTTGGCGTTGCCGATCAGCGGCCGGTCCAGGACCGCGCCGATGTGCTCGTGTTCGCGTCCGACGTGCTCGACCGGCCGATCGAGGTGACCGGTCCGATCACGGTCGAGCTGTGGGCGACGTCCGACGCCGTCGACACCGACTTCACGGCGAAGCTGATCGACGTGCATCCCGACGGCTACGCGCAGAACCTGCTCGACGGCATCATCCGCGCGCGCTACCGCGACTCCGCCAGCCGGCCGACGCCGATCGAGCCGGGCAAGCCGTACCGCTACACGATCGACCTCTGGGCCACGAGCAACGTCTTCCTGCCCGGCCATCGCATCCGGCTCGACATCAGTTCGAGCAACTTCCCGCGCTTTGACCGCAACCTGAACACCGGCGAAGCGTTCGGCGAAGGGACCGAATGGAAGGTCGCGAACCAAACGATCTTCCATTCCGGCGAGATGGCATCGTTCGTGTCGCTGCCGGCGGTGCCCCGCTGAACTCGAAGTCCGGCGGGTCGCCAGTGCGGGCCTCAGCGGGCATGGTCGTCGCCTGACGAACGTCCGGTCGGAGCTCTGGCTCTCGACCGCTCAACGGGGAAGGACCACCATGCTCGCTTCGCTCAACCACAACGGACACGAGCGCCACTACGGATTGTGGTTCCCCGTCGATCTCTGGACGGATTGGGGCGAGATCCCGGCGCTGCTCGTCTTTCACGGCGGCGGGGGCAACGTGGGAGCCTTCATGGCTACCACCCAGATCTCATCGCTCATGGCCGGGGCGATGCACGGCGGCGTCCCGCAGCGCTTCGTGGCGGTCTTTCCGGCAGGAATCAGCTTCCAGCAGGAGATCGGGGGAGGCTGGCGCGGCGGGCACATGGGCCGAAGCATGCCGGCCAGCCTCAACGACGTCGACTTCGCGATCCGGTGCCTCGAGCGCGCGAACGAGATGCTCGCCCGCAAGGTGGAGGAGGTGACGGGCACTCGGCCCGCCGGCACCTTCTACGCCAACGCTCCCCGCTTCGCGGTCGGCTTCTCAGCCGGCGGTCAGATGGCGTACCGCGTGGCGGCCGAGGGCGGTCAGCACGGCTTTCACCCGACTGCGATCGGCGTGGTGGCGACGACGGCGGGCGGTTGGTCGTACGCGACGGTCGATCCCCTGGGCGGTGGCGCGCCGAACAGCAGCCTCGATGCGCTACAGCAATGGGCGCCGCCCGCCGCGCCGCTGCCGCCGCTTTCGGTCCTCCACATCCACGGCAACAACGACAACAACATCCCGGCCGAGGGCGGCGTCAGTCGTGACTCAATCGCTGCGACCCGTTTGCAGGGCGTGGTCGTGCAAGCTGAGCCCGCCTTCCGCCGCGACCTCCCGGCCGGCCCCGCGATCAATCTCACGCTCCCGGTGCCGACCGTCGGCACGGAGGTCGGTACCGGTCTCGAACCGTGGATCGCCGCGGTCGCGCCCGGCGTGGTCCCGGTGGCGGGGCCGAGCACGCGTGTTTCCGCCGCGGGTGCGCACGAGGTGACGTGGGCGACGGCCGGCGTCCCGCCGCAGGTGACGTACGTGCTCGTCCCCGCCATGGTCCATGAGTGGCCTCACGGCGGGGGAGCCGCGGGTACCCCCACCGGCTACCAGGCCATGAGCGTGATCTGGGACTTCTTGCAGGACGTCTCCTAAGCCCGGATCTCGACGCATCTGGCGGCGTCATGAATCCGTCGCCGGTAACCGGTGAGGAGTCGCGTGTCACCGAGGGCGTCAGCGGACGTGCGTGCGAACGCGCGCGCGTCTCTCGTCTCACTCGAGACAAACGGGGGTGCAGGCGGGTCACCCGGCGCGCGACACGACCCGTAGACTGCCGCGCATGCGCGTCCACCTGCTCGACGGCACGTACGAACTCTTTCGCCACCACGCGGTGGTGCCGTCGTGGCAGACGCCGGATGGTGTGGAGATGGCCGCCGCACGCGCCGTCACCGGCTCGGTCATGACCATGCTCGAGGAGGGCGCCACGCACATCGGCGTGGCGACGGACCACGTGATCGAGTCGTTCCGAAACGAGATGTGGGCCGGCTACAAGACCGGCGCGAACGTGCCGCCGGAGCTCCGCGCGCAGTTCGAACCGCTCGAGGACGCGTTGCGACTGCTCGGCGCCGTCGTGTGGGCGATGGTCGAGTTCGAAGCCGACGACGCGCTCGCGTCGGCGGCGACGTGGGCTGCGGTCGATCCGCGCGTGGAGCAGGTGGTGATCGCGACGCCGGACAAGGACCTGGCGCAGTGTGTGTCGGATGATCGTGTCGTCCAGCTCGAGCGCCGCACGGGCCGCGTGATCGACGCGGCGGGCGTGGTCGAGAAGTTCGGCGTGCCGCCCGCTTCGATCCCGGACTATCTGGCGCTCGTCGGCGATAGCGCCGACGGCTTTCCCGGGCTCCCGGGCTGGGGCGCGAAGTCGTCGTCCACGCTGCTCGCGCGCTATCGCCACGTGGAGTCGATCCCGGACGACCCGACGCAGTGGGACGTGACGGTGCGGGGCGCCGCGCGACTGGGGGCGTCGCTCGCCGCCGGCCGCGCAGACGCCCGGCTCTTCCGCGACCTCGCCACGCTGCGCGTGGACGTGCCGGTGTTCGACGACGTGGAGGACCTCCGCTGGCGTGGCCCCGCGCCGGGCTTCAGCGAGTGGTGCGCGCGCATGCAGGTGTCGCGGCTCGCCGAGCGCGCCG
>JAQBZW010000138.1 GCA_027622315.1 Chloroflexota bacterium
AGCGCGTGGACTCGCGGCGGGGCTATGCCCCTGCGCGTGCGTAGTATTCTCCCTGCCATGACCGAGGCCACTGCGCAGCCAGCGGGCAGCCTGCTCCTGTCCGTCGCTCACCTCACGGCGCACTACCGCACCGAAGACGAAACCGTCGCGGCGGTACGCGACGTCTCGCTCGAGCTGCACAGCGGCGAAGTGCTGGCGATCGTCGGCGAGTCGGGCGCAGGCAAGAGCACGGTTGCGCACGCGATCCTGGGGCTGCTTCCCGGCTCCGCGAGTGTGACCGATGGCGAAGTCGTCTATCGCGGCCGCCGCCTGCTCGAGCTCACGTCCGAGGAGCTGCGGACCGTGCGCGGCGCCGAGATTGCGATGATCTTCCAGGATGCGCTGGCGGCGCTCACGCCTACGCTGCGGATCGGCGAGCAGCTCGCCGAGCTGTTCCAGGCGCACCGACAGATGGGCCAGCGCGAGGCCGCGGCTGAGGCCGTGCGCGTATTGAGCGGGATCTTCCCGGACGGCGACCGCATCGCGGATGCCTTCCCCTTCCAGCTCTCCGGGGGCATGGCGCAGCGGGTGATGGTGGCGCTCGCCACCGCGCTCGAGCCGGATGTCGTGATCGCCGACGAGCCCACCGCGAACCTCGACCCCGGCGTCCGCATGGAGATGCTTCAGCGCCTCGAGGGGCTACGCGATGAGCACGGCGTGGGCATCCTGCTGATCACGCACGACTTTGGCGTCGTGGCACGGCTCGCCGATCGCGTCGCCGTCATGTACGCGGGTGAGATCGTCGAGACTGCGGATGTGCGCACGGTCTTCCGCAGCCCGAAGCACCCCTACACCTTCGGCCTGCTCCAGAGCCTGCCGAGCATTCACAGCGCCGAGCGGCTGGTGATGATGCCCGGCAACCCGCCGGAACTCTCGGCGCTCCCGCCGGAATGCCCGTTCCTGCCGCGCTGCCGCAAGGCGATCTCGCAGTGCCGGATCGAGCCGGCGCCGCGGCTGCTCCAGCTCGAAGCAACCGCCGCCGGTCACCTCGTCGCCTGCTACAACCCGATGGCGATCGCGCTCCGCGACTAGCGCGCGCCGGCGCGCGCACGACCGCCGCCGCCGCGAGTGCCCCCGGCGATCGCGGCCAGTCGCAGCGTCAGCAGCTCGAGCGCGAGCACGTCGTTCAACTTTCCGGTTTTGACCAGTTGATCCGAGCGCTCGACCGCGCGCAGGCCGGCCTCGGCCGCCGCGCGATTCGTGGCGCGTGCCTGGCGCACGAGCTTGCCCAGCGCGAAGCTGTTGCGCACGCCCGTGGCGGAGCCGATGGCGGCCTCGTCCGCGCGTGCCTCGAGCAGTTCGGTGGCGCGCACGAGATGCCGGAACTGCCGGGCCAGCATCGCCTGCAGGAGGATCGGCGGCGATCCACCGTCTTCGAGCATCTGTCCGAGCACGCGGAGCGCGACCGCGCCGTGGCCTTCGACCACCGCATCGACGAGCGCGAACACACTCTCGTCTCGCGCCTGCGGGGTGAGCAGGCGCACATCGTCGGCGGTGATGGCACGGCTGCCGGCGTACGTCGCGAGCTTCTCGAGCTCGCTGGCGAGCGTCCGCAGCTGCGCGCCGATCAGCTCCACGAGCGTGTCGATCGCGGCGTCCTCGATCGCGATCCCGCGCTCGCCGGCGCGCGCGTGCAGCCAGCGTCCCGCCTCGCTCGGCCCGCCGCGAGTGCCATACGCTTTCAGCTCGCGGAACTCCCGCACGTCTACGCCCGCTATCTCGCGCAGCGCGCGCAGCAACGGCGAGCGACCGGCGCCGGGGTCGCGCGCGTCGCGCGCGTCGCGGGTCGACGGCAGTTCGATCATCACGATCTGTGACGTGTCCGGCATGTGCGGCAGGAAGTCGAGCAGCTTCTGCCACGCCTCGACGACGCCGCGGCGGTTGCCGAGCGCGCCGAGCAGCCCCTCCACGAGCACGAGCCGCGCACCGCCGAGGAAGGGCACGGCCGCGGCGTGCTGGATCAACAGATCGGGGGTGAGCCCTCGCCCCGCGAGCGTGCTCGTGTTCGTGGAGAGCATGCCCTCGGGATCGAGCTCGCTGCGCAGCGCCCGTACCGCCTCGCTGATCTGGAATTCATCGGTCCCGTGGAAGACGTGCAGCATGTCAGGCGCTTCCCGGATCGCGATGCCACCGCGCCTGCAGCGCGTGGCGCGCGCGGTCACCAGCTGTTCGGCGCGGGTGGCAGTGATCGGACACGGATGGCCTCCCCAACGACGCAGCTCGCGGACGGCGGCTCCGGCGGGGCTCGATCAGCTCCGCGGTTCAGTCGATCTCGAGCTGCCAGCCCAGCCAGGTGGCCAGCGACGCGAGCACGAAGATGGCGGCGCCCGGCCACAGCGCCGTGGGGAGGAAGGCGCCGGCACCGGTGAGCTGCTGGTACGCCGCCCAGCCGACCACCGCAACGAGGCCGGGCAGCGGGAGCCACAACGGGAACCTCGGATCGTCGTCGTTCACGAACGCCGCGCGCAGCAACTCCCGCGCGCTCAGGCGCCCGCGCCGCTGCCCCTGCTCGTCCATGACCGTCCGTGTCCCGACCCGCTGAGCTCGTCTCGGGCCGTCACGATGGTAGGCGGCGGGCGATAGCGTGGTCGAGACGCGCGCCGTTCGAGGCGCGGGGCCCGTATCCGAGGGCGCCGGCGCGGTCGTCACGGAGAAGCGTGGCCGTGTGCGTCACTGCCGGCTGGCGACGGCCGAGCCGATGACTGCGGTTGCGTCCTGGATCGAACAGCGGCTGGCGATCTGGGAGGGTCGGTTCGACGCGCATGCGCGACACCTCGCGGACGACGGATCGGCCCCCGATGGAACCGATGGAGGAGGGACGCGGTGACAGGGAATCGATCCGCCGGCCCGGCTCGCCTTCACGACGACACTCACACGCGGTGACGAGCGCATTGCCGAGACCCGCTGTGTGATCGACTTCATCGACGGCGGCGGGAGCACGGCGCTCGTGATGACCGAGCACGGCTTCGATCCCGCGTTCCGCGTGGAGCGCGAGGGCGGCTGGGGCCGCACCTCGATCGCCTCGTGCGCGTGCGGTGACGCTCGCGGGGCGCCGTCACGGGGCGGGCGGCAGCAGGTCCGCCGGCATGATCGCCGGCTCGCTGGCGTGGTCGCCGGCGCGCCACCACAGCGCGAACGCGCCGCCCGTGAGCGCGGCGAGCATGAACGCGCTGATCGTGAGCGCAGCGCCGAGACCCACGCTGTCGATCAGCACGCCGATCGCGAGCGACGCCACGACGTTGCCCCCCGACGCGATCATCGCGCCGATCGAGATCGTGGTCGCACGCTGATCCTCGGGCGCGCGTCGCGCCACGTAATCGATCACGTGCACCATCAGCACGTTGAAAGCGATCGCGGGGAGCGCGAAGAGCGGAAAGAGCCAGGGCACGCCGGACGCGCCGGCGAGCAGAGCGAGCGCGCATGCCAGGGTGCTCCCGGCAAAGGTGAGCGGCAGCCCGAACCAGCGCTTCACCGTCGTCGCGAGCAGTGAGCCCAGCGTGGCCATCGCCATTTGCGCGCCGACGAACAGCCCCAGCGCCCACACCGGCACGCCGTAGCCAACGACCACCGGCTGAATCGTCACGGCCATCGTCACGATCGCGGTTTCACCGATCGCCATCAGCGCCATCGCGGACCAGAGCGGCGGCGAATGCCGCACGTGTGCGAGCGCCGCACGCCCGGTCGCGAGGAACGAGCGCTCGCTGCGCGCGCGCGGCGGTTCCGTCATCGCCCACGCGAGGGCGATCGCAGGCATGCTCAGGAGCCCGCTGATCACGATCGGCGCCCACAACGGAACCCAGTGAACCGCGCCGGCGCCGACCACGGTGAAGGCCGCGATGGCGGCGGTCGTGTATGCGTTCAGGCGCCCTGTGCGCCCGGCGAACTCCGCGTCGCGACCGAGCGGCCGCAGGGAGTCGAAGAGCATCGAGCTGTCGGCCCCCGACATGAACGCCTGCGCGAGCCCGAGCACGGTGTACGCGGCCAGTAGCAGCCCGAGCCCGCTGCCCGTGCCGAACGCGAAGAAGGTGATCACGGTCAGCGTGGTGCCGATCACGAGACTCCGGCGCCGGCCGTAGCGGTCGGCGATCATCCCGGTCGGCACCTCGGCGGCGATCACGACCGCACGGAAGGCCGCCTCGAAGAGGAAGACCTCGCCGAGCGTGAGCCCGCGCTCGGTGATCAGGTAGATCACCCAGATCGCCTCGCCGAACCACGCCCATCGCACCACCCACCACCACGGCAGCAGCCGGAGATTGCGCCGGAGTGCGGCAGCGTCGGTCGGCGAGGGCGTCTCGGTGGACATCGCGACGGAGCGTATCCGGGTCCGCATGCGTGTGAGCCGACGGCCTGTGACCTTCGTCTCTGCTCAGCCCGAGCGAAGCCAGGGGGCGCGCCGACACGGACCACCCCGGGGGTGTGGCATCGCGGTGATCGTCCACGGCTGCGGGATCAGTGCGTGGTTACGGTCTTCGGCGCCGCCCGTGGAGTCGGCAGCCGTGCCGACGCACGCCTCGCCCTACGGAAAGAGGTCCATGCCCAGCTCGCGCACGATCTCGAGCGCGCTGCCCTCGCCGCGCTCGTACGACGCGCCGCGCACGATCGCGGCGGGGATGTTCGTGACCTTGCCCATCACCATCTCGGACGCACCGGCGATCTCGTCGGCGACGCAGATCGTGGTCACGCGCAGCTCGCGGCCGTCCGTGTCTTGCTTGCCGACGTAGTCGTTGAACGGGAGCATGCCGGCGACGCCGATCGCGACGTTCGTCTGGCCGTGCCGCCACGGGCGCCCAAACGTGTCCGTCATGACCACGGCGAGCTCGACGCCGAGCCGGGCGCGCGCGGCGTCGCGCAGCGCCCGACACGAAGCGTCGGGATCCACCGGGAGCAGCGAGACGAGGTCCAGCCCGCCGACGTTCGAGGCGTCGATCCCCGCGTTCGCCATCTTGAAGCCGTGGCGGTCCTCGGTGATCAACACGCCGCGCACCTGCCGGATCACGCGCACGGACTCGCGCAGCACCGCCTCCACGACACGCGCGTCCTTCTCGAAGCGGTTCGCGTAGTCGAGCGCGAACGGGCTCGGCACGAACGTGCTGAGTGGCACCACGCGACCCTCGGCCTTCGAGACGACGCGCTGGGTGACCGTGAGCACGTCTCCGTCTTCGAGCGGTGTGCCCTGGGCGGCCGCGGCGTCGAAGAGCTGACCGGCGAGGTCGTCGCCGGACTGCACCATCGGCACGCCGGTGATGCCGATCACGCGGAACTCGGGAGCGGGCATGTGACCTCGACCCTCGGGGCTAGTGATCGAGCCCCACGATGCGCACGCCGGTGTGCGCCTTGTAGCGACCATTGACGCCGATCAGCAAGATCGTGATCTGCTCGACGAAGCGCGAGAAACGGAGCGGTCCGGCGTCGATCCCGCGCACGCCGGCGATTTCGTTCGCGAGCGCGATCACGATCTGCTTCGCCTCCGCGTCTCCACCGGTGACGAGCACGTCCGCGTCCACGGGTGCGTCCGGATCCTGGAGCACCGTCGCGGAGAGGTTGTGGAAGGCGCCGACGACGCGCGATTCCGTGAGGATCGCCGCGGCCTCCTCGGTCGCGGAGCCATCCGCGACGTCCACCGGGTGCGGGCCGCGCTCGAAGCGCATCGGCACGGCGGTGTCGATCACGATCTTGCCGGCGAGGGCGGCGCGCAGCGCTTCGAGCGTGGCGCGGTGGCCGTCGTAGGGAACGGTCACGATCACGATCTCGCCGGCCGCGACGGCGCCCTCGTTCGCGTCCCCGCTCAGTGCACCGTGCGTGCGCCCGCTCAACGCCTGTTCGAGCTCGGCCGCCACCGACGCGCCGCGCGCCGCGTCCCGGCTGCCGACGATCACTCGGTGGCCGGCGAGCGCGAGCCGGATCGCCAGCCCGCGGCCTTCCGGTCCGGTGCCGCCGATCAGGGCGATCGTGTGGGGCATGGCATCACTCCGTTCGATCGTTCGTCGCCGTTCGCACTCGCGCGCCAGCCGCCCGAGCGCCGCCGGCGCCCGGCGCCGCGCACCATACAATGACTCGGCTCCCGGCCGTCCAGTCGCGCCGATCGCCTCGGTCCACGAGGCCGCGCGGCGTCATGCGTGCCGGCGCCGCCCGAGCCGTTCAGCACAGGGCGGCGCGCGTGAGCCCGCCTATCCTCGCAGGGCTCGGGCTCGTCCGGAAGTGTCGCCGAAGGGGACGCGATGACCGCGGTGGGAACGCCGGCCGTGGATGTGCGTGGACTGTCGCACCGCTACGCCTCCACGCGCGCCGACGAGGGCGATCTGCTCGCGCTCGCAGACGTGGATCTCACGCTCGGCGAAGGCGAGTTCGTCTCGCTCGTGGGGCCGTCCGGGTGCGGCAAGACCACGCTCCTGCGCATCGTCGCCGGGCTGCTTGCCGCGAGCGACGGTGCGGTGCTTGTGCACGGGCGCGCCCCCGCCGAGGCGCGCTCGGATCACGCGCTCGGCCTGGTCACCCAGGACCCCGGGCTGCTGCCCTGGCGCTCGGTCGCCGCGAACGTACGGCTCGCGCTCGACGTCACCGGGCGCGATACCGACATCGATGCACTGCTCGCGCTCGTCGGCATCGAGCGCTTCGCCCGCTACCACCCGCGGCAGCTCTCCGGCGGCATGCGCCAGCGCGTGGCGCTGGCGCGGGCGCTTGCGCACGAGCCGCGCCTGCTGCTGTTGGACGAACCGTTCGGCGCGCTGGACGAGCTGGCGCGCGAACAGATGCGGCTCGAGCTGCTCCGTATCTGGGAGCAGCGACGAATCTCCGTGCTCTTCGTCACGCACTCGATCCGCGAGGCGGTGCTGCTCTCCGATCGCGTCGTCGTGATGAGCGGTCGACCCGGCCGCGTCGTCGACGACGTGCGGGTGCCGCTCCCACGGCCGCGTGTGCCTGCCCACGAGGAGGCACCCGAGTTCAGCGCGACCGCCGCGCGCGTGCGCGCGGCGCTGGCGGCGGGTGCGCCATGAACGACTCGCGCGGCGCGCTCTCCGCGCGCGACGCCGTTGACCTCCCCGGGCGCCCACTGCGGACGGAACGTGGTGCGCCGCCCCCGCACGTGCGCTCGCGGGCTGCGCGCGCGCGTGCCGTGCTCGCGCACACGCTCGGGCTAGGGCTCGCGCCTGCACTCCTCGCCCTGGGATTGATCGGCGGATGGGAGGCGTGGGTACGGCTGCGCGACGTGCAGTCGTACCTGCTGCCCCCGCCGAGCGCCGTGGCGCGTGCCCTCGCCGACGATCCGATGCGCTTCATCGACGCCGCACGGCTCTCGCTCACGGCCGCGCTCGGCGGCCTACTCGTCGCGAGCGCGATCGCGTTCGCGCTGGCCGTGGTGATGGCGCACTCGCGGCAGCTCGAGCGCGCCCTCTACCCGCCGGCTCTGATGATCAAGGTCACGCCGATCGTGGCCGTCTACCCGCTGTTCACGATCTGGTTCGGCTTCGGCATCTGGCCGAAGATGCTGATCGCGGCGCTGATCACGTTCTTCCCGATGCTCGTGAACGCGGTGGTGGGGCTGCGTTCCGTCGATCCCTCGGCGCTCGATTTCATGCGCGCGCTCGATGCCTCGCGCTGGCAGATCTTCTGGCGGCTGCGGCTCCCCTCGTCGCTGCCCTTCGTGTTCGCCGCGCTGCGCATCTCGGTCCCGCTGTCGCTGATCGGCGCGGTGGTCGCCGAGTTCCTCTCGGGCTCGTCCGGCATGGGCCAGCTGATCCTGATCGCGAACGGCGACTTCGACACGCCGGCGTTGTTCGGCGCGATCGTCGTGCTCGCCGTGCTCGGGGTGTCGCTTACCGCGCTCGTTTCGTACGTTGAGCGCCGCGTGCTGTTCTGGCACGAATCCTCGGTGGGTACGTAGTGCCCGCGCGCACGGCGCGGATGCGCACCCCGACCGACTGGACAGGCGTGTAGCGCCCGCGCAGAGCGCGGATACACGCACCAGACCATTCGGAGGCACGTTCCATGCTCTTGTTCCGCGCTCACCCCGCGGCGGGCGACGCTCTGCGCCGCGCGCCGCACACGCTCGTCGCGTTGCTGTGCACACTCGCCCTCCTCGCGGCGGCGGGCGCCGCTGCCTGCAGCGGCGACGAATCGCCGCCCGCCCGCGTGTCCACCCCGTCGCCGACCGTCTC
>JAQBZW010000139.1 GCA_027622315.1 Chloroflexota bacterium
GGGCCGCACCCGGCGGCCGCCGTGGATCCACTGCCGATGCGAGCGCTGCAAGCGCAGCGCACGGCGGGCAGCCGGCTCCCGCGCGCTCGGGTCAGCGACGGACCGCCGCTACCCGCGGTCGGCCGCTATGCGTCTCTCGCAGCGCGCGCGGGACCGGTGCACCTCACGTACCGCCAGGCGTGGCGGCTGATCGCGCAACTGCGTGAGACCGCCAGTGCGCGTGGCTGGGCGCTGCGCGCGGTAGCGGTCACCCGCGACGGCGTACACACCGTGGTCGCGGTGCGGAACGATCCTGTGCCGGCGGTCGTGATCGCCGACCTCAAAGGCGACGGCAGTCGCGCCCTGAGTACGGCACGCGGTGGCGCCCCGAGGCGGTGGTGGAACGAGGGCGGCGCGCGCACAAGCCTCGATGACGAGGCTGCGCTCAGCGCAGCGATCCGGCGCGTGCGCGATCAGCCCGGGGCGCTCGCAACATGGGTCGATCCGCACTGGCCGTGGCGATGACGGAACGGGCGAGGTGACCCGTCAGCGCTGGGCGAGCAGGATGATGTGCGCGGCTTCTTCGAGCGTCGAGGTGACCCGCAAGGCGTCCCAGATGTCGACGCCGCGGGCGTACGAACCGTGGCCACGCACCAGGACGATCGGGTGCTCGGTGAGCGCAGCCGCGACCGGCTCCGCCGACTCCTCCCATTCCGCGTCGATCACGGGGACGCGCCCGAGGAACAGCCGACCCTCGAGGTTGCGCGGCGCGATCACGTCCCAATCGAAGCCCATTGCGATCGCATGCACGGGGTGCGCGTGGATCACGGCCGCCGCCTCCGGCACCGCGCGGTAGATCGCGAGGTGGATACGCGTATCCGACGAGGGCTCAGGGCCCGGCACGCCGTCGGGCCGCCCGCCGGCGTTGACCGGCACGAGCGTGTCGGTCGACAGCCGGCCGAGCATCGCGCCGGTGGCGGAGATCAACGCACCGCCGCGCCCGCGCCGCGACGAGACGTTGCCGCCGTGCGACGTCACCAGACCGGCCGTCCAGAGGTCACGGCCGGCCTCGATCAGCAGCTCGGCGGCAACGTCATCCTGGTCGCGGTTCGCGGTCACCGTGCCGCGCTCAGAACCCGCCGCCGTTGACGGTGATGCGCTGGTTCGTCACATAGCGGCCGGACTCGCCCACGAGGTAGAGCACGGCGTTCGCGATGTCTTCCGGCTGGCACACGAAGCCGAACGGGGAGCGCTCGTCCATCTCGCGCATGTCGCTGATGCCTCGCGTCGCGCGGGCGAGCCGGAAGCCCATGTCGCTCTCGACCAGCCCCGGCGCCACGACGTTCACGCGGATGCCGTGCTGACGCTCCTCTTTCGCGAGTGTGTACGCGACGGCCTCCTGCGCGGCCTTGCCCATGTTGTACGGCGCGCCCCGCCCGCCGAAGCTCTGGGCCGCGCCGGACGAGATCATGACGACGTCGCCGCGCTCGAGCTCGCGCATCTGTGGCACCAGTAGCCGCGACATGTAGAACGTCCCGAACGCGTGCGTGCGCACCACGCGCTCCATCTCCGCGGGGTCGGTGTCCACGATCGCGTTCCCCCGCGACGCGATGCCGGCGTTGTTCACGAGGATGCCGATCTGCCCGAAGTCGGCGAGGGCGCGCGCGACCATCGCCTCGCATTGCGCGAAGTCTGAGACGTCGGCCGGGTAGATCTCGGCGCGCCGGCCGAGCGCGCGGATCTCCGTGGCGGTCGCCTCCGCCGCATCGGCGGTACGCGTGTAGTTGATCGCCACGTCGGCACCGGCCCGCGCCAGCGTCAGCGCGATGCCGCGCCCGATGCCACGGCCGCCGCCCGTGACGAGCGCCGTGCGCCCGCTCAGTTCATCCGCCACTAGAACCCCCCGCCGTTCACGGCAATGCGCTGGTTCGTGATGTAGCGACCGTCGTCGCTGACGAGGAACCGGACCGCGTTCGCGATGTCCTCCGGCTGACAGAGCGTGCCGAACGGCTGCCGGGACTCGAGCTCGCGGATGCTCTCCACACCCTGCGTGAAACGCACGAGCGCCTCGCCCATCTCCGTCTCCACGAGCCCGGGCGCGACCACGTTCAGCGGATGCCGTGCTCCCGTTCCTCTTTCGCCAGCGTGTACGCCAGCGCTTCCAATGCCGCCTTCGCCGCGCTGTACGTGCCGCCCGTCGCGCCGAAGGTCACGGCCGCGACCGAAGAGATCATGACGACATCGGCACGCGCGCGCGCTCGCATCTGTGGCACGAGCAACTGACACATCCAGAACGCGCCGAAGGCGTTGGTGGACATCAGCCACTCGAAGTCCTCCGGCCGGGTGGCGGCCACCAGCGGCCGCCCCACCGCGGTCGCGCCGACGCCGGCGTTGTTCACGAGAATGTCGACGAAGCCGAACTCCGCGAGCGCCCGCTCGACCATGCCCGCGCACTGATCGCGGTCCGCGACGTCGCCGGCAAGCGTGAGCGCGCGCCGGCCGAGTGCGCGCACCCGCGCCGCGGTTTCATCCGCGGCCTCCGCGTTCGCGTGGTAGTTCACCACCACGTCGGCGCCGGAGCGGGCGAGCTCCACGCAGATCGCACGGCCGATGCCACGCCCGCCGCCCGTCACGAACGCCACACGCCCGTCGAGATCCGCCATCAGCTGCTCCTTCGCCACGACCGCGCGGAGTCTAGGTTTGCGACGTGAGGGCGTCGAACGGCCGGCGCCGGCGCGGGTAATCACCCGCAGCCGCCGCTCGGATGGTCCGCCCGCACGACGTCAGGTCGCGGTGACGTCCGCGTAGACGATGAACTCGAGCAGGTTGCCCTCCGGGTCGCGGATGTAGAGGCTCGTGCCCTCCGCGGTCCCGGTCGCCCGCCCGCCGACGCGCGTGACCGGGCCTTCGATCACCTCCGCGCCGGCTTCGGCGAGCATGGCGTGCAGGGCGTCGAGCCCGCCGTCCCAGACGAAGCAGTAGTCGCCGCAGCCGGGCTGCGCGCTGGGACCGCGCAGCGTGAAGCGCGGGTTCCGCCACAGCTCCGGCGCGTGCACGTTGATCTTCGAGTCGCCGAACGCAAAGACGATTACGAGCGCCCGGCCCTCACGCCACGCCTCTTCGCCCACGACCGCGAAGCCGAGGCGACGGTAGAACGGGATCAGCGTGGCGACGTCGTCCGCCGGCATCGCCGCGTGGTCGAACCCCCGAATCGGCATCGTCCTGCTCCGCTCGCGAGACCCGGCTACCCGGCGTGCTGCCGGGTCTCGGCGAGATCCGCCATGAGCTCCATCGCCTCGGTCTGATCGGTGTTGACCGTCAGCCCGGTGATGCCGGAGTCCGCCCACGCGCGGTAGCGTTCGCGGATGCGCTCCTTCGGCCCGACGAGCACGCCTTCGTCGACGTATTCGTCCGGCACCTCCTCGAGCGCCTCGCCCTTGCGACCGGCGAGGTAGAGCTCCTGGATGCGAGCGGCCGCTTCGCCGTAGCCACGGCGCTCCATCTGCTGCTTGTGGAAGTTGATGTCGCGGTGGCCCATGCCGCCGACGTACAACGCGATGCCCGGTTTCACGGCGCGCAGCGCGCCGCGCACGTCGTCCGTAATCGTGACCGAGCAGCCCGCCTGCACCTCGAAGCCGTCCCACGACTTGCCGTTGCCGGCGCGTTTGAAGCCTTCCTCGATCCAGTCGCGGTAGACCTGCGCTCGCGCCGGCACGAAGCCGAGCGGCAGGATTCCGTCACACAGCTCACCCGCGAGACGCACGTTCGCCTCGGATCCACTGCCCAACCAGATCGGCATATCCGGGTTCGTGTGCAGGATCGACATCAACGGCTTGCCGATGCCGAGCGCGCCCTCGCCCGTGTACGGCAGCGAGATCTCACGACCCTCGTGCCTCACGGGCTCTTTGCGCTCCGAGATCTTGCGGATGATCGAGATGTAGTCGCGCAGTCGCCAGTACGGCTTGCCCCAGGGCTGGCCGTACCAGCCCTCCACGATCTGCGGTCCGGACACGCCGAGCCCGAGAATCGCGCGCCCGCGACCGGCGAGCGCGTCCAGCGTCTGCATCGCCATCGCAGTCGCAGCCGGGGTGCGCGCGGCAAGCTGGATGATGCCGGTCCCCAGCCGAATACGTGACGTCACTGCCGCCAGGTATGCGAGCGGCGTGATCGCGTCGGAGCCGTACGCTTCGGCGCTCCACACGGAGTCGTAGCCGAGTCGTTCGGCGAGTTGTACCTTCTCCACCGGCAGCCGCATCTCGGCGCCCGAGTAACCGACCCCAATACCGAGCTTCATTCGATCCTCCTCATGTGCCGCGCGCGCAGTGTAGTCAGCGCCCGCTCGCCGAGCGCCGGCCCGACCAGACGCGTCGAAAACGCCCATCCTTGTGCGTCGTACTCTCGGGGCCGCGACGAAGGAGGCACGTCATGCCAGTCGAAGAAGCGCCGGCGCAGATCACGCCGCGGCAGCTCGGCGACTACCTGGATGTCATGAGCAAGGCCGTGTTCCAGAGCGGCATCTCCTGGCGAGTCGTCGAAGCCAAGTGGCCGAGCACCCGTGAGGCGTTTCGTGGATTCGATGCGGAAGCCGTCGCCGCACTCGGGCCGGACGAGATCGACGCGTTGGCGAGCGACACCCGCGTGATTCGCAACCGCAAGAAGCTCGAAGCGATCGTCACGAACGCGCAGCGCCTGATCGAGCTCGACGCGGAACACGGCAGCTTCCGCACGTACCTGCGCTCGCACGCCGACTTCGAGTCGCTCGTGAAGGACCTGCGGAAACAATTCAAGTTCCTCGGCGACGTCGGCTGCTACTACCTCCTGTATGTCGTCGGCGAGCAGGTGCCGCCGCATGAGGAGTGGATGGCCAGCCGCCCGCCGCGGAAGGCGAAGCCCGCGCCGGCACGGCGCACGGCGGCTCGGCGGAGCGGCTGACCCGCTCGCGACACGGGGCGCCGCTCCCGGCACGTCTCAGTCGGGGGCGGTCACCGGGACCGCGATCGCTGTTGCCCGCGTCTCGCCGCGGTAACCACGCGTGAGCCACAGGAAGAGCGGCACACCGGCGAGCATCGTCGCGCCGCCGAAGTAGAACGCCGCCGCCGGCTCGTCAAAGAGGCTGACGAAGAAACCGCCGATCACGGACCCGAACACGACCCCGACGGCGTTGCCCGCGGCACCGAGCCCGATCACGGTGCCCATGCCAACCCGCCGGCCCACGGTCACCTGCATCGCGCTGGCGCCAACCATCGACGCGCTCGAGCCGATGCCCATGCCGAACAGGAGCGCGAACACCAGCGGCAGCGTCGTAACCACGCCGAGCAGCAGCAGCATCGCCGCCGCCACCATCAGCCCGAAGGTGACCACCGCCCGCCGGCTCCGCCGGTCCGCGAGGTAGCCGAGCGCGGGCTGGGCGAAGCCACTCGCGAAGCTCTCCATGGAGAACGCGACGCCGACGAGGAAGGGCGCGACGCCGAGCAGCTCGAGCCGGACGCCGAGGAAGCTGAACGTCGACCCGAAGGTCATGGCGATCAAGGCCATGTTGAGCGTGAGCGCGAAGACGAGCGGATCGCGGAGGGCATGCAGCACGCCCTGCGCGGGCGCCGCGTCGGCGCGGGCGGTGCGCGCGGACGGGACGCGGCGCGGCAGCAATACCGCCACGATCACAAGCGCCGCGCCCATGAGCAGCGCCATGCCGACGAAGACTGAGTCGAAGCCGTAGACCTGACGGATGCTCCCGGCGAAGATCGGCCCGATCCCGAAGCCGATCACGTCGCCCGTGGCGAACACGCCGAACCACGTGCCTTCGCGGCCCTCCGGCACGATGTCGCCGATGTAGGCGCGCGCGACCGAGAAGATGAAGCTCGTTCCGAAGCCGCTCAGTGCCCGGAACGCGAGCACCTGGATGAAGCTGTCGGCGCCGAGGTAGCCGAGCGCGGAGACCAGGTACAGCGCGAGGCCGGCCAGGATGAAGGGTTTGCGGCCGTACCGATCCGACCAGCCACCGGCGAAGGGCGACACGATCGCCTGACTCACCGCGAAGATCGAGAAGGTCAGCCCCATCCAGATCCCGGTCGCGCCGAGCTCTTCGGCGTACACGGGCAGCAGCGGGCTGACCATGGAGATCCCCATGGTGGCGACCAGTACGGACGCGTAGAGCACGACGAAGGGGCGGGAGCGCACGGTCTCACGCTAGTGGCGACCCCGGTTCACCGCATTCGCGGCAGCGGGCGTCGCTCGGGATGCACGGGAACGGATCGCAATGCGGAAGCGTGCTGACAGGTATGGACCGGCACCGCAGCGGCCCCGGCGTGTCGCTGCTGATCGCCCTCACGGGCATCGAGTCGTCGTCGGGTGCGGAGGTGGCGCGCGTGCAGGCCAACGCCGACGGCGAGTACGCCGTCGCGCTACCCGCGGGCAGTGATCACGTGGTTCCGCTCAGCCCGCCGAACAGCCCGCTGCCGTATGCCGGGCCATCGGACATCACCGTTCAGACCGGCGCGTGAACGCGCCTCGACATCGCGTACGACAGCGGCATTCGCTAGTCCGAATTCGAATCAGGCGAGGCCGAGGATGAACGCACTCGCGGCCGCCACGGCCTCGTCCAGGTTGTCGCGCTCGCTGCGTCCGGACGCGCGACGCGGCTTCAGCGAGTGGTCACCGTCGACCAACCAGTGCAACTGGATGGCCGGCGCGAGCCGGTAGCCGTCGACGTCCGCGCGCGTCCCCATGCCGTCGCGTTCGCCCTGCAGGATCAACGTCGGTGTCCGCATCGACTCCAGGTGTGCCGTGCGCGTTTGTGCCGGGCGCCCCAGTGGATGGAACGGGTAGCCGAAGCACGCCGTCCCGGCCACGCCGGCATCGTCCGCGATCATGGTCGCAATGCGGCCGCCCATCGACTTGCCGCCGATCGCGATCACGGCGGCCTCCGAGCGCAGCGCCTCCACTGCCGCCCGATAGCACTCGAGCAGCACGGCGGGCCGGTCCGGCCCGCGCTTCGGCCCGCCGTCCCGACGGCCGGCCATGTAGGGGAACTCGAACCGCGCGACACGGATCCCCGTCGCGGCGAGACCCGTCGCGACGCCGCTCATCCACGGATGGTCCATCGGCGCGCCTGCGCCGTGCGCGAAGAGCAGGACATGAGACGCTCCCGCGGGTCCGTCGAAGTGGAACGCCGGTGCGTTGCTCATGCGCGTACCCCATCCCGTCCGGCGTGCCGGCCGACGAGCCGCGCCGTCGCCGCTTCGGCGAGCGCGGCCGCCCCTCGCATCGCTTCCGTCACGTCCACGCCCGCGCCGGTCAGTGACTCCGCCCCATCGATGCCGGGAGGCACGCCGTCGACCGCGCCGGCGACCGCCACGCAAGGTTTGCCCCGCTCGCGGGCCAGTGCGGCGACATAGGCAACGGCCTTGCCGAAGGCGGTCTGCGCGTCGAGCCGCCCTTCGCCCGTGATTACCAGATCGCTGGCGGCGACCGCCGCGCGCAGCCCGATCGCCTCCGCGACGAGCGTCGCTCCGGACTCGAAGCCGGCTGTACCGCCGGCCGCCCGAGCCGCGGCGATCAGACCGACGCCGAGCCCACCACCGGCGCCGGCGCCGGGCTCGTCCGCGACCGTCACGCCGAGATCGGCTCGCAGCCGCTCTGCCCATCGTGCAAGCGCCTGTTCGAGCGCGGGCGCGAGCCAGGCGTCCACGCCTTTCTGTGGTCCGTACACCGCGGTCGCCCCGGACGGGCCGAGCAGCGGATTCGTGACGTCCACCGCGATGCGCAGGCGCGCGCCGGCCAGCGCGGGATCGACGTCACGGGCGTCCACGCGGGCGAGCCGAATGAGGTGGATGCCACCCGGCGGAAGATCCGCGCCGGCAGCGTCCAGCAGTCGCAGTCCAAGCGCCTGCGCGGCACCTGCACCGCCGTCGTTCGTCCCGGTCCCGCCCACCCCGATCACCACGTCACGCGCGCCGTGCGCGAGCGCGTGCGCAACCTGCCGGCCGACACCTGTGCTGGACCCGAGCGCCGGCATACGGCGCTCCGGCGCGACGAGCACGAGCCCGGCCGTGACGGCCGCCTCTACGACGGCGAGCGGACGATCACGTTCACCCTCGAGGCAGGCATAGCGCGCGCTCGCGAGCGCGTCGCCAAGCGGCCCGGGCGCGGGGCAGTCCACGAGCCGGCCCCCGCCGGCCGCAGCGACGATCGCCGCGGTCCCCGGA
>JAQBZW010000140.1 GCA_027622315.1 Chloroflexota bacterium
ATCGTCGAGGCCCTGCTCGATTACTACGACCTGGGCGTGCGAGCGTTCCTGCTGCGTGGGTTTGATCCGCTCGCGGACGCCCACGGGTACGGTCGCGAGCTGATCCCGCTGCTGCGGGCAGCCGTTGCCCAGCGAGAAACCGGGCTGGAGCGGGACCGCTCCGGCATCACCGGAGTGCAGGCACAACGGGCGAAGGAGCGGGTGCGATGATCAGTTTCACGCGATTCGCGACCTTGGGCGCAGCATTCGTGATCGCGATGGCGATCGGGGTGAGCGGCGGCCCCTCAGCCGACGCCGCGACCACCTGTGCGTTCATCGACACCGGCACCGAACTGTAGCTCAGCGGCGACTGCACGACGGACGCCACGATCCACGTGCCCGACGGATACACGCTGAACGGCAACGGCTACACGATCACCGCGGTCGACCCGCCGAGCGGCGGGTTCACGGGTGCCGTGGTCGCCAATGCGGGCACGACCGCGCACGTCACGAACGTCACGATCACCGCGAGCGGCCTCGCGGACAGCTGCAAGGGCGGCGCCGAGCGGCTGCGCGGGATCATGCTCGAAGGCGCCTCGGGCTCGATCACCGAGACCACGGTCACGGGCATCAACAAGGGCGCCTCGGGCTGCCAGGAGGGCAACGCGATCGAGGTGCGCAACGCCCCGTTCGACGGGACACACCCCGCGACCGTCATGGTGACCGTCGAGCACAACAGCATCGTCGACTACCAGAAGACCGGCATCGTCGCGAACGGCGATGTCAACGTCACCATCGCTCACAACGTCCTCGGTGAATCGGCGACGCAGGACAACCTCGCGGCGAACGGCATCCAGCTCGGATTCGGCGCGCTCGGCTCCGCACATCACAACGAAGTAGCCGGCAACCAGTGGAAGGGCACGTCGGACTTCGCCGCTTCAGCCCTGCTCGTCTTCGCGGCGGGACCGGTGGACGTGAGCGACAACACGGTCAACGGCAACTCGGATATCGGGCTCTTCATCTTCGCGGACGGCGGGACGTACGACCACAACAAGCTCGCCGACGAGGGTGCCGATCACGTGAACAGCGGGTACGACATCGGTATTGGCAATTACGGTCTCGGTAACACGATCACCAGGAACAAGGTGAGCGGCTTCGAGACGCCACTCGACGGTGTCGAAGGCGGTAAGAACAAGGTCAAGCCGGCCCTGTAGCCGCCCGGCGCGGCTGAGTCGCGGTGGTGGAGGGCCGGGAGACACACGGCCCCTCCGCCACCGCTCCGCATACCGTCGCCCGGCGCCGCTTCCTCGCATTCGTACGCCGTGCGTCGACGTTGCTACCAGTCGGACGGGTTCGCGATCACCTGGAGTCTGTTCGCATCGGCGGGTTCGAGACGCTGTGCTCTGTGCCCGGCGTGCGACCGATGTGCGACCGGCGCGTCACCGACGTGACCGCGCTCGATGTCCTCGAGTTCCGCGTGCCAGCGCTCGCGGTCCGGTCAACGAACGGCTACCACGAACGACACGGTCTGCACTTCGCCTCGGTCCGGCATGAACTGCGCCCACAGGCGGTAGCGGCCCGGCGCTTCGAAGGTGTGACTGAACACGATGTTCGGTCCAATCGCGCCGACTGGCGCCGCATGGCCGGCGTGCTCGCCCTGCATGGAATGTCCGGCTGCTTCGTGTCGAGCGCCTGTCTGGCGGACCGCTCGCGCATCCGAGCCGTGGGCGTGGCCGAAGCGAGTCACCGAGTCGTCGAGGATCACGATGTGGGCCGCTGCCGCGAGGTATGGGCGCAGCGTGGTCACGCCGGCTCCGGTCCGCGCGTCCGCGATGTGCAGCCCAAGGTCGGCCCGCTCGCCGGCGCGAATCGCGTTCGCTCCGAGCAGGGAGACCAGGGTCTCGCCGGCGCGCGCCGGTCCGAGATCCGGGATCAGCGTTGCCCGCGTGCCTTGCCCCGGCTCGCCGACCCTCAGATCGACGCGTGCCAGCTCGTGCGCGCCGGCGGCGCGCTCGAACTCGACGAACAGCTCGTACCACCCCGCCTCCGGCACCGTGATCTCAACTGTCCAGTGGCCCGGCCGTGCCAACGGCCGCGGATGCAGATGTTGGAAGTGCTCGAGATCTGTACCCACGACGATCAGGTGCACCGGCCGCTCGTGGCTCTCGACGACGTCATCGATGCGCTCCGGCGCGAGCGTCGCTTCGTCGCGGACGCCAGTCACGAGCTGCGTACTCCGCTCGCGCTCCTGCAGACCGAACTCGAGCTGGCGCTCCGGCGGCCTCGCAGCGCGGAAGAACTCGGCGAAGCGCTGCGTTCCGTGACCGATGAGGTCGAACGGTTGGCGCGCCTCGCCGACGATCTGCTGCTGCTGGCGACGACCGACGAAGGACGCGTGCCCGTGTGGCGCGAGCCGATCCCCCTCCCTGAGCTGCTCGGCACCGTCAGGCGACGATTCGAGGCACGTGCAGCAGCGACAGGCCGGGCGCTCACGGTGGAGTCCAGAATCGACGAACGTATCGACGGCGACCGGCTCCGGTTGGAGCAGGCGCTCGGCAACCTCCTTGACAACGCACTGCGCCACGGCGAGGGGCAGGTCACGTTGAGCGCGGCCCGCGATCGAGATGGGACCGTCGCACTGACCGTGAGCGACGAAGGCGCCGGCTTCCCCGCCGACTTCCTTCCGCACGCCCTCGAGGGCTTCAGCCGCGCCGATGCCGCGCGCACGCGCAGCGGCTCAGGCCTTGGTCTCGCGATCGTCGATGCGATTGTGCGCGCGCACGGCGGCAGCGTGCGCGTCGGCAACATCGAGCGTGGGGCCGCCGTCGTCTCGATCGTGGTGCCCGGCGTCGAACGATAGGCAGGCGTGGCCGCGGTCGACCCGCGTGCGCCGCGTCGGGCGCGATCGGCTAGCGTGCGGCGATGCGTATCGGCGTGCTGTCAGACACCCACCTCCCGGCGAGCGTGCGCGACCTGGGCGCGCTCGGCGGCGAGGCCGCCGCGTTCCTCACGTCGGTCGACCTGATCCTGCACTCCGGCGACGTGATCCTGCCGTCGGTGCTCGACTGGTGCGCGCAGTTCGCGCCCGTGCGCTGCGCGATTGGCGGCCACGACATGTTCGAGGACGAGCGCGCGGCGCCCGTGGTGATCGTGGAGCACGAAGGCTGGCGCATCGGCATGGTGCACGACGTCGAGGCGATCCCGCCGAGTGTGAACTCCGTGCACGACCTCAAGACCATCGTGTACGGCGATCCGACGCTCGACATCGTGATCGCCGGCGACTCGCACTACGAGCGGCTCGAGTACCTCGACGGCACGCTGCTGCTCGACTCCGGCAGCCCGATCTTCCCGCACCACCGTTCCACGCGCCTCGGGTCGATGGCGCTGCTCGAGCTCACGGTCGAGCGCGTGCGCGCGGAGATCGTGGTGCTTGGCGAGACGCCCGGCGCGCCGAACCCCGTAACGCCGGCGCACCTCGAGTTCGGCCGGAACGGGCTGATCGCCGCGTCGCTCGCGGGCGAACCGCACAACGTGGCAGGCGGTGCGTTCCGCTGGCGCCCGCGCGGGGCGCCGCCGCTGCGGGTGTGAGCCGCTGCCCGAACCCTCACCCCCAGCCCCGCTCCCGGATCCCCCTCCCCCGTGGCCCCCTCCCGGTAACGGGAGGGGGATCGGAGCGGCTTCCGCCGCTCGCGTCGGGGAGGGCGATCCGGTGAGCGGTGAGGGGTTGAGGGGTTGAGGGGTGAGGGTCAGTCGCCCGGCACCTGCCAGAGCGGGCCCGCCGGCGGTTCGTCGGAGAGCACCCACTGCGGCAGACCCATGCCGTCGCCGAGGTCGATGATTTTCACCTGCACGCGCTTGTTCACGGCGACGTTCGCCGGGTCCTCGAAGGATCCGTCCGCTTTCACGATGTTGCCCACGAGGCGCAACGCGCGCGCCGAGTTCGGCTGCTTCGTGCGATCGCCGCCGCCGCCCACACCCTTCTGCTCGTCGAGCTCGATCAGCGCGATCGGCGCGTCCGGGTGCGGTAGAAACGCCGCCTGAATCGGCTGCGACAGGATGAAGTACGAGTGGATCGTGCCGCGGCCGGAGACCGCTTCGAAGCGGAACTCCTTGTTTCGGCAATCCGGGCACATCGAGCGCGGCGGGTACTGGAACATGCCGCACGCGGTGCACTTCGGCAGGCGCAGCTCGCTGCCGGACTGCGCGCGGAAGTAGTCGCCATTCGGTGCGTCGTTGTCGGGGATGCTGATCTCGGCGCCCAGCCATTCAGCCATGGTTCGGGTCCTCCTTGTGCCGGCTAAACGTCGTTCGTCAGGATCAGCGCCGAGCCGGTCGCCGGCTGCGCCCATCCGAGGTTCATCGTGTGCACGGGGCTCTTCAGCGCGCGGCAGTGGCCGGCGCTGTAGTCGTACGTGTGCTCGCCCTGCTGCCAATTCGGGCAGTAGTCGTCCACCTCGCCGCGCAGCTGGCGCACGTTCTCGATGATCATGTTGATGCCGTGCGTGTAGGTCTCGCAGAGGTGGCCGCCGCTCGTGTTGTTCGGCCGCTTGCCCCCGAGGAAGATCGTGCCGTCGGAGACGTAGTTGCCGCCCTCGCCGATCGGGCAGAAGCCGTAGGCCTCGAGCTGGAGCAGGCTCGTGAACGTGAACGCGTCGTACGAGCCGGTCGCGTCGATGTCCTCGGGGCCGACGCCCGCGTTCGCGAACACAGCGTCCTTCGTGTAGATGCCCGCGACCTGGTTGATGGGGCCGTCGTTGAAGTGGTACTCGGGCCGCCACTTCGACGCGCGTCCGCCCGAGCCCTTGATCGCGACGACCGGGTGCTTGAGATCACGCGCGCGCGCGATGTCCGTGATCACGATCGCGACGGCGTTGTCCGTCTCGACGCAGCAGTCGAGCAGGTGGAACGGCTTCGCGATGTAACGGCTGGCGATCACGTCCTCGACCGTCACGCGTTCCTTGTAGAACGCCTTTGGATTGCTCGAGGCGCCCCAGCTGTGCGCCACCTTCACGTGCGCGAGCTGCTCCGGCGTCGTGCCGTACTCCTGCATGTGCTTGACGAAGGAGAGCGCGAACGAGTTGAGCGGGCTCGCAATGCCGTACATCGACGTGTAGAGGCCGCTCTGACCGTGCTCCACCGACCACGGCGCGAGGCGCGCGGTCCCGCTGGGCGGGTTCGCCCCCATGCGGCGGAAGGTCCGGCCGTTCATCGAGCGGTAGATGATGAAGGCGTCGCAGGTACCCGCCTCGATGGCGCCGATCGCCATCGAGATCAGCGTCTCGCCGGAGGATCCGCCGCCCACGGTGTCCGCGTGGTAGTCGAGGCGGATGCCGACGTCGGACGAGATCGTCTCCGAACTCGCCGCGTCACCGACCGCGTAGCAGGTGATCCCCCAGCTCGTGCTGTCGTAATCGAGCCCTGAGTCGTCGATGGCGTTCTTGATCGCCTCGGCGCCCATCGCGCGCGTGGTGCGCCCGGAGTTCCGGGAATATTCGGTCTCGCCCACGCCGACGATGGCGTACTTGTTCCGCAGCAGGCCGGAGCCCTTCGTCACGCTCTCCTCCTCGTTCCCTCGGTCATGCGTCCAACCGGCGCGCCGCCGTGATACACGACGAGCCCCCCGGAGCGCCACAACGAGCATGGTGACGGCGGCCCCGCCGCTGATCGGACGACGCGACCAGCTCGGCCGGACCACGGTCGCGGCTATGCTGCAGCACGCAGATCCGATGTAGCGATTCGGACCTCAGGAGAGCAATGACCCACGATCTGTTCGAGGGCGAGCGCGTCCGCTTGCGGCCGATCGAGCCGGGCGACTGGCACGCGTTCCATGCCGACTCGCGCGACAGCGACGCCGAACGCATGCAGTCCAGCGTCAGTCCCGGCCGTTCTGCCGAGTCTGCCCGCCGTTGGACCGAGGCGCAGGCGATCGCTGACGACGAAGAGAACCGGCGGTTCGCGATCGAATCGCTGGAGGGCGGCACGCTCGTGGGGACGATCAACGCCGTGCGCGCGGATCGGCGCAACGGCACCTTCTGGTACGGCCTCGGCATCTTCCGCGCGCACTGGCGGCGCGGTTACGCCAGCGACGCCGTGCGCGTGCTGCTCCGCTATTACTTCGGCGAGCGCGGCTACCAGAAGGTGAACGCCGGCGTGTACGCGTTCAACGAGCCCTCGCTCGCATTGCACCGTGCGCTCGGCTTCGTCGAAGAGGGGCGCGAGCGACGCCACGTCTTCGCCGCGGGCGAGTACCACGACGCGCTGCTCTTCGGGATCACGGCCGAGGAGTTCGTGGCTCACCACCCCGGGTTCGCCCCGCGCATGCCTGCGAGCGACTGAGCCCATCGCGCGGCTCGGCGCGGCTCGGGCCGGCGTCGCTGCCCGCGCGGGGAGCATTTAGACTGCCTCGATGATTACCGCGGCGAGCGCTCACCTGTGGACTCCGGCTGACCGAGCTTGACCACGACCCCGGCTCCCCCCGCCCCCGCTCCCCCGTCTGTGCTCGAACCCGACTTCGACGACGGCCACAAGTGGCGCGCCTTCGGCGCGATCGCCGTCTCCTTCGTGACCATGGTGCTCAGCATGTCGATGGTGTTCGTCGCGCTCTCGGCGATCGCCGACGACTTCGGAATCACGCTGCGCGCGGTGACGTGGGTGGTGATCGCCCAGGCGCTCACGATCAGCGCGCTCATGATGCCGATGGGCCGGCTCGCCGACATCGTCGGCTGGAAACGCATTCACCTGATCGGGCTCGTGCTCTTCGGCGGCGGCTCGCTCTTCTGCGCCCTCGCGCCCACGTTTGGCCTGCTGATCGTCGCCCGCGTCGTGATGGCGGTTGGCAGCGCGATGGGCCAGGCCGTCGGCACCGCCATGGTCGTCGCCGTGTTCCCGACACGTGAGCGGGGAATGGCGATCGGCAGTCAGACCACGGCGGTGGCGATCGGCGGCGCCTCCGGGCCGATCGTCGGCGGGCTGATGCTCCAGGTGCTGCCCTGGCAGGCGCTGTTCTTCATGCTCGTGATCCCGATCGCGATCGCGTTCGTCGCGGGTCTGCTGATCCTCGACGACCGGCGTATGCAGCCGCATCGCAAGCGCGATCGTCCGCCGTTCGACTGGGGGGGAGCCCTGCTCTCCGGCGTCGCGGTCGTGCTGCTCGTGATCGCCATCAACAACCCGCGCCGTGACCCCTGGCTCTCCCCGGTGATCCTCGGCAGCCTGGTCGGCGTCGTCGTGCTGATGACCGTCTTCGTGCGCTGGGAACTGCGCACGAGGGCGCCGATGCTGGACCTGCGGCTCTTCCGGAACCGCGTGTTCACGCTCGCCGTCAGCGCGCGGCTACTCGGCTTCATGGGCACGACCGTGACCATGTTCCTCATGCCGATCTTCTTGATCAGCCTGCGCGGCATGAAGGAGGCGGCCGCCGGGGGCGTGCTCTTCCTCACGTCGCTCGGCATGGGCATGGCCGCGCAGGCGGCGGGCCGGCTCTCCGATCGCTTCGGGTCGAGACCGTTCGAGGTCGGTGGGTTCACCGTGCTGGTGGCGATGTCGCTGCCGATGGCGTTCCTCACCGCAAGCTCGCCGTTGCCGCTGGTGATGGGGCTGCTCTTCGTGAACGGCCTCGGTATGGGCATGTGGAACGTCCCGAACAACAGCGTGATCATGGGCTCGGTGCCGCTGTCGAGCCTCGGCGTCGTCGGTGCCTTCACCAACCTCACCCGCAACGTCGGCAACGTTACCGGCCAGGCGATCGCCGCCGGCGTAATCGTCGCGGTCATGGCGTCGCACGGCTTTGACATCCCGCTCAGCGAGATCAAAAGCACTGCGGGTGCCGGCGAGGCCTTCATCACCGGCTGGCGGGCGGCCTACCTGCTCGTCACCGTCTATTCCGTGATCGGCCTGATCTTCGCGATCGGCACGAAGCCGCCCGACGAGCGCGCCGCGCGGCTCGAGGCGCCCCCACTGCCCGTCGTCGCCCCGCGCTGAGCGCGTTGCCGCGCGGCCCGCACGGACGCAGGCGGTCGACGCGCACCGGCGCGGGCCGGATACTGACGCCCGGACGTCGCGCATGCGCGCGGCGTGCGCCGCGCCGAAGTGGCGGAACCGGCAGACGCGACGGTCTCAAAAACCGTTGAGGGCAACCTCGTGTGGGTTCGAGTCCCACCTTCGGCACCACCCCGTTTCGAATCTGGAGCGC
>JAQBZW010000141.1 GCA_027622315.1 Chloroflexota bacterium
GGCGGGAACGCCGGCGCGCGCGACGCCGGCCCGATCGTCGGCGGCGGCGGCGGCGGGCTCGACACACCGACCTTCCGCAGCATGGGCAGGCTGAGCGGGCTCGTGCCGACCGTCGGCATTACGACCGGCTACTGCTTCGCCGGCAACGCCGCGCTGCTCGGTGTCTGCGACGTTGTGATCGCGACGAAGGGGTCGAACATCGGCATGGGCGGCCCGGCCATGATCGAGGGTGGCGGGCTCGGGGTGTTTCGGCCGGACGAAGTGGGCCCGCTCGAGATCCAGGTCGCGAACGGCGTGGTCGACATCGCGGTCGCGGATGAGGCCGAAGCGGTCGCCGTGGCGAAGCAGTATCTGTCCTACTTCCAGGGCCCGGTGGCCGACTGGGAGTGCGCCGACCAGCGACTGCTTCGGCGCGCGATCCCGGAGAACAGGCTGCGGGTGTACGACATGCCTGCGTTGATCGAGACCCTCGCCGATACGGACTCCATGCTCGAGCTGCGGCGCGGCTTCGGGCTGGGCATGGTCACCGCGTTGATCCGCATCGAAGGTCGCCCGCTCGGGGTGATCGCCAACAACCCGACGCATCTCTCCGGCGCGATCGACTCCGATGCCGCGGACAAGGCCTCGCGCTTCATGCAGCTCTGCGACGCCTACGACCTCCCGATCCTCTTCCTCTGCGACACGCCGGGGATCATGGTTGGCCCGGAAGCGGAGAAGAGCGGCACGGTCCGACACGCCGCGCGCATGTTCGTGAACGGCGCCGCGGTTACCGTGCCCGTGGTCACGATCGTCGTGCGCAAGGCATACGGGCTGGGCGCCCAGACCATGGGCGCGGGGCATTTCAAGAACCCGCTGTTGACGGTGGCGTGGCCGACCGGCGAGTTCGGCGGCATGGGGCTCGAGGGCCAGGTCAAGCTCGGTTACCGCGTGGAGCTCGAAGCGCTCACCGAACCCGACGCGCGCCGCCAGCGCTACGACGAGCTGGTCGCCCGCGCGTATGAACGCGGGAAGGCGCTGAACGCGGCGGTCTCGTTCGCTCTCGACGATGTGATCGATCCCGCGGACTCGCGGCGTGCGATCACGGGCGCCTTCCACGCCGTGCGTCCCGCGGTGCGCAGCGGTCGCAAGCGCATGATCGACACCTGGTAGCCGCCTAACGGATTCGGCCCCTCGATCGTCCTGCTCTATACGAGACGCTGCCCGTGCCCGGCACGGGGGCCGACCGTGTGCTCACGCGCGATACACGTCGACCGCGGCGTGCCGTGCCGTGCTCCCCAGGGCGGGCGTTCAGCGTCCGCCTGGCCGCGAGTGACACATGACCGCGCTGCCGCTGCGAGCGGCAGCCCACTACGGAGGCAGCGCATGGGTGCGCACAGCGTCATCGAGTAGAGGACCCCACGACAACGGCAAACCCCGGGCGACCGGGGGACGCAAAGCCACGGGCCCAGCCGCCGTCCACGGACGGCGAGTGCGGGTAGCCGGGCCACCGAAGGGGACCACCACCGCGCATCGCACGGTGGGCATGCACATGCACGACGGCGCCGAGCCGTCGGCCGGGGAGTGCAAGATGGTCCCGCAAAGCTTGAGCCGGCATTTGCCGGCATTGCTGTTCATCCTCGCGGCCGTGATTCTCGCGGCATCCGCGCTGACGGCTCCGACGAGGGCGTCGGTCACGCGGTCGGCGCCGCGCGCCGCCGCCGTCGAGCCGCCCGCCCGCGGCAGCACCTTCGTCTCCGTGATCGTCCAGCATCGCGGCTCTGCCGCGGAGGCACGCTCCGCGGTGGTCGCCCTGGGCGGCATGGTCACGCGCGACTTCACGATCATCCCGGCGCTCCAGGCGGAACTCCCCGCCAACGCGATCGACGCGCTCGCGACGCACGCGGCAGTGCGCTCCGTGAGCCTGAACGTCGACGTGATCTCGACCGGCAAGTCGTCCGGCAAGTCGTCCGGCAATGATCCCGCCACCTGTGCACCCAGTGAGAAGAAGCAGGCGAACCCGCGCGGCCGCGCGAACAGGGAGCCGCGCCCGTGCGCGGAGGACAGCGACCTCGCGTCCGTGTTCCCGGAGGCGATCGGTGCAACCCAGCTCTGGGCCGAGGGCGTGACCGGTGCCGGCATCGGCATCGCCGTTCTCGACAGCGGTCTGAACGGCGGGACGAAGGACGACTTCGGCTCGCGCCTGGTCGCCGAGGTGAGCGTGGTTCGAGGCACGCGCGACCACTATGGGCACGGCACGCTCGTCGCGAGCATCGCGGCGGGGGATGGCGCGCACAGCGGACAACGCTTCGCGGGCATCGCGCCAGGCGCCAACGTGATCTCGGTCAAGGTCGGAGACTTCGAGCGGGGCGCCACCAGCGCGGATGTGATCGCGGGACTCGAGTGGGTCCTCGCTCACCGCGCGCAGTACAACATCCGCGTCGTGAACCTCTCGCTCAGCGAGCCGGTGCCGACGAGCTACCTCACAAACCCGCTCAACGCCGCTGTGGAGCGCGTCTGGTTGAGCGGCATCGTCGTTGTCGCCGCGCAGGGCAATCGTGGGAGCGGCGAGTACGCCGTCGACCACGCGCCCGGGAACGACCCGCTCGTGATCTCGGTCGGAGCATTCAGCGACAACGGCACCGTGGACGCGAACGACGACTACCTGAAGTCCTGGTCGAGCCGCGGCGTGACGCACGACGGATTCGCGAAGCCCGACGTCATCGCACCCGGTTCGAAGTTGATCGGCAGCGTCGGCCAGGGCAGCTCCTTCCTCTACCGCGACAACCCGGATAACCGCGTGGGCGGGCGCTACGTGACCTTCAGCGGAACCTCCGCCGCGGCGCCCGTGGTCTCAGGCGTGGTCGCGCTCATGCTCGAGCGCGAGCCGGGACTGACGCCGGGCCAGATCAAGGCGCGCTTGCTCGGGTCGGCCGACACGCTCGGTGGCAGCGACGCTCCTCGGGTCGACGCGTACGCCGCGGCGTACAGCGACGAACTGGCGAACGCCGACGCGGGCGTCGCCCTCAGCTACTGGATCGATGCGGTGACCGGAACCCTGCGGGAGCAGCCGGTTACGGCTGATGGCATCCGCTGGGACGGCATCCGCTGGGACGGCATCCGCTGGGACGGCATCAAGTGGGACGGAATCAAGTGGGACGGAATCAAGTGGGACGGAATCAAGTGGGACTAGGAACGACCTGCCCACACCGCCGCCGTGGCGGGGCCGCAACGCCACTCGGGCGTGACTGATTCGACGACAAGCGACCGCTGCGTACCGGTGTGAGCGTGTGCTGATGACGGTACGGGCGCAGGCGATCACTGCCGAACATCTAGGACGACAGAGCGTGGGTGCTCACGGAGCCGGGAGACAGATCGTGGGCACACCGAGCGAGCTGCCGGGTGGCCGGAGCGCGGTAACCCTGCCCGGGGCCATTGCCCCCGCGACGCCGCACTCGCCGGCCGTGCGCGGCACGCGCCTGCTCACCGTCTACGTCCTGTTCGTCGCGCTGCTCACCGTGTCGGCGATCGCGATCGGGCTGGTGGGGCCGCTGATCTGGCTCCAGCCTGCGAGCCCGGACTGGCGCCTGCTGGTTCTGCTGGGCATCGCCGTGGTGGCGATGGACACACGCGCGACCAACCTCTTCGGCGACAGCTCGATCTCCCTCTCGTTCGTCGTCGCCTTCGCGATGGGGCTCGTGGTCGGGCCCGGCATCGCCGGTGCCGTGTCCGTGATCGCGCTCTCGCTCGCTCAGCCGGCTTACCGCAAGAGCTGGCACAAGCGCGTCATCAACTCGTGCGTGATCCCGCTGTCGGCGATGGCCGGGGCCGGACTCTTCTTCGCGGTCACGGGTGGCGTTGCCGCCGATCACATCATTCGCTTCCTTCCGGTGATCCTGCCGGCGGCGCTCGTGACCTATATCGGGAACAGCTGGCTGGTCGCGGTCGCGGTCGCGATCACGACCGGCGAGAACCCGATTCGGGTGTGGCGCGAGCACTACCGCTGGCTGGCGCCGCACTATGCCGCGCACGGCTTCGCCGCGTACGCGATGGCCGTCGCCTACCTCCAGCTCGGGCTGATCGGGATCGGCATTTTCGTGCTGCCGGTCGGCATGCTCTGGATCGCGCTCAACCAGTACGCGTCGCGCGCGCGCACTGGCTACGAGCAGCTCCAGTCCGCGAACCAGGCAATCGCCAGTCGCGAAGAGCAGTACCGCGCGCTGGCGGGCCGGCTCCAGAAAGCGAACGAAGCGCTGAGCCACAGCGAAGAGCGCTTCCGCTCGCTCGTCCAGAACGCGCCCGGCTTCATCGCCGTGCTGAACGCCGACGGCACGTTCCAGTACCTGAGCCCGTCGCTCGGCTCACGCACGGGACTGCAGTGGCAGAACGGCGCGCCGGCCGACATCCGCAAGCTCGTCAGCTCCCACGACCTCCCGCAGGTGGACAGCGTGATGCAGGAAGTGCTGGCGAACCCGCTGATCGAAGCCACGCTCGAGCTCCGCCTGAATGAGCCGGACGGGACGTGGCACGACTACATCGCGATCGTGAAGAACCTGCTCGACGACGCGTCGGTGGGCGGCATCGTCGTGAATGCACACGACGTGACCGAACGCAAAGCGCTGGAGAACCAGCTGCGCCACCAGGCGTTCCACGATCCGCTCACCCAGTTGCCGAACCGCGCGCTCTTCCTGGATCGGCTCACGCACGCACTGCGCGTCTCCGAACGGCGACCGCGTGAGCTCGCGGTGCTCTTCATCGACTTGGATCGCTTCAAGGTGGTGAACGACAGCCTCGGCCACGCCGCGGGCGACGCCCTGCTGATCGCCGCCGCGAACCGCATCGTGGGCGCGGTGGGCCCGGGCGACACGGTCGCCCGGTTCGGCGGCGACGAGTTCGTGATCCTGCTGGAAGAGGTGAGCTCGCGCGAGGAGGCGAACGAGGCTGCCCAGCGCGTCCTGCAGTCGTTCATGGAGCCGCTGAACTTCGATGAGCACTCCGCCGTGGTCACCGCCAGCGTGGGCGCGGCCGTGGCCGCCGATCCCTCGATCGGCCCGCGCGAGCTGATCCGACGCGCGGATGTCGCGCTCTTCCGCGCCAAGGAAGAGGGCCGTGGACGCGTCGTGCTGTTTAACGACGCCGTCGACGCCTCCTCGATCCGCCGCTTCGAACTGGAGTCCGCGCTGCGCGAAGCCGTCGAGCGCGAACAGCTACGGCTCGAATATCAGCCCGAGTTCGATCTGCGCACCGGCCGCGTCGTCGGCTTCGAGGCGCTCGTGCGCTGGCAGCACCCCACGCGTGGCCTGCTCCAGCCCGGCGACTTCATCCCCATGGCCGAAGAAACCGGCGCCATCTCACTGATCGGCCAGTGGGTGCTGAGCGAGGCCTGCCGCCAGGCGCGACTGTGGCGCGACCGCTTCCCCGCACTCGGGCACTTCACGATTGGCGTCAACCTCTCCGCCAAGGAGTTCCTGGAGCCCGAAATCGTCTGGCGTGTCGCTACGGCGTTGCGCGAAAGCGGCCTCGAAGCGTCGATGCTGCGCATCGAGGTGACGGAGAGCATCCTGCTGGGCGACACGCCCTCCGCACGCAAGCTCTTCCACGAACTGAAGGCGCTCGGCGTCGAGATCGCGATCGACGACTTTGGCACCGGCTACTCGTCACTGAACTACCTCTGCCGCTTGCCCGCCAACGTGCTCAAGGTCGATCGCTCCTTCGTGACGGATGTCGACCGCGACGACCGCCAGGCGTCGATCGTGCGAGCGGTCGTGGACGTCGCGCGCGCGCTCGACATGATCGTGGTCGCGGAGGGCGTCGAGCGTTCGGAGCAGGCGGACGTGCTGACGACAATTGGCTGCGCTACGGCCCAGGGCTACTACTTCGCCCACCCGCTCACCACGGACGCCGTCGAGTGCTGGCTTCGAGACGGCGTCGGCGACCGCGTGCGGGCGCTCGGCTCCGCCTAGCAGCCGATCGCCCGCGCCCGACTTTATGTTCCGAAGCCCGAAGCTCGTCAGCAACGCGGACCACTACCTCGCGTGAATGCCGGGCTGGGGTGAACGGCAGGCGGCCGAGTTCCTCTGGAAGCAGGCCTAACGGCCGGCTGCGGCCGGACCGCGGCACGTTGGACGAGGGGCCCGCTTCGGCGGGCCCTTCTTCGTGGGACAACGGCGGCGAGGGAGCAACGGCGATAGCGCGCGAGCGACCGCCGCCCGCGGCTCGCTCAGCACGCACGTTCATCACGACAATGTTCTCGCCGCCAGACGGCGGCATGCTAAAGTCCCGCTCACTACAGGTGGCGTTCGCGTCGCGCACCGCGCGTGATGGGCGTGCCACGGGGTCGGTAAAGTGGCCGCACATGCGGTCACGGAGTTTCCGGAGGGAACACAGATGAGCAATGGGAACTATTGGATGAGGGGCAGCGGCGCTGTCTCTCGTCGGCGCTTCGTCGCCGGCGCAAGCACGGTCGGCCTCGGTCTGGCCGGCGCAGCATTGATCGGGTGCGGGGGCGGTGACGAGGACACCTCGTCTGGCACGAGCGGCGCTCCGGCATCAGGCACGACCGCGAGCGGCGGCGGTGGCGCGACCGCATCCGCGAATCCGGTCGAGGCGTACCCGAAGGCCGACCAGCTCGAAAAGCTCTCGCTGCAGGAACTGCGTGACGCGTTCCGTCCGTCGAACCTCGCCAAGCTCCCCGGGCAGCTGTCGGCCAAGGCGAACAGCAATCCGACGTTCGGCGGCACGTACACCGTGAGCGGCAACGCGCCGACCGTGGACTGGAACATCTTCGGCGCGACGGCCAACGCGCTCGCGGTCGAGATCATGCACCAGAGTCTGCTCCAGTTCGACTGGAACGGCGACTTCGGTCCGCACGAGTCCACGACGCCTGTCCCGAACCTGCCCGAGAGCTACGAGTACGTCGACGACGTCACGCTGAACTTCAAGATGCGCGACGAGCCGGTCTACTTCCACGACTTCGCCCCGGTGAACGGACGCGAGCTGACGATCGACGACGTCGCCTACAGCGTGGAGCGCCTGTCCAAGTCCCCGACGCAGGGCCCGACGTACCGCGACCTGGAGTCGGTGACCGCGATCGACGACAAGACGCTGCAGCTGAAGTTCAAGCGGCCCGCCGGATACTTCCTGCTGAGCTCCTGCGTGCCGACGCACTGGATCGTCGCCCGCGAGCACGCCGAGGACGAGGCGGCGTTCGCGAAGCAGCCGATCGGCACCGGCGCGTTTATGTCGACGCAGCGGGAGGACAAGGTCGGCCACACGCGCGAGCGGCACCCGAAGTACTGGCGCACCGATCCCTTGTACGGGACCGGCAAGAAGCTGCCGTACCTCGACAAGTACGTCGACGTGTACATGCCGGACGCGGCGGCCTATGACGCGGCATGGGCTTCGGGCCAGATCGACACTGGCAACTCCTACGGCCCGGTACGCGATGCGAAGAAGTCGATTGCCTCGCGTCCCGAGTCGATCGTGCAGCTGATCATTCCGCCGCCGAGCTACCAGCCCTACATCGCGATTAACCTGAATACGCCACCGCTGAACGATCAGCGCGTGCGTCGTGCGCTCCAGATCTCCGTCGACCGCGAGGGGATCATCAAGGGCATCATGCAGGGCGGCGGCGCGATGGGGTATGTCCAGGACTGGACGTACTTCGATCGCGAGCAGAACCCGCACCCGTGGACGGTGGACGAGCTCGGCTACGCGTACGACCCGGCAGAGGCGAAGAAGCTGATGTCTGCGGCCGGCTTCGACAACGGGCTCGGCCGGCCGATCGACGTCGCCTGGCAGGCCACCCAGGAGGGTGTGAACACGCTCGTCTGGAACGCCATGCTCGACGGCTGGAAGCAGAACCTGGGCGTTGAGACCAACGTGCAGCTGCCGGCGGACTGGGCCTCGTACTACGGCAAGCTCTACAAGTCCGAGTACCAGGACATGAACGTCGCGACCCCGTTCTCGGGCTTCGACCCGGACGACTTCGCCTTCGGTCCGCTCAACTCCAAGTCGACGGCGAACTTCCACACGGTGAACGACCCGACGATCGACGAGCTGACGGTTCAGCAGCAGCAGATCCTCGACGTCAACGAGCGGCGCAAGGTGCTGCTCGACATCCAGAAGCGCGACCTGGATGAGGCCTACCGCATCTGGGGCGTGACGATCTACCACTTCATGTTCCGC
>JAQBZW010000142.1 GCA_027622315.1 Chloroflexota bacterium
CGCGCTGACCGTGCGCCTGCCCGACGGCAGCGAGCGCACGTTCGGCGACGCCGCCACGGGCCCCGCGGCCACGCTCACCGTGCACGACGACGCCGCGTTCACGCGCATCCTGCGGCACGGCGAGATCGGTGTCGGCGAGGCGTACACGGACGGGCTGTGGTCGAGCCCCGATCTTGTGGCGCTGCTCTCGGCGGCGGCGCGCAATCGCGCCGCGCTATCGCTGAACGGCGGTTGGTGGACCCGGCCGTCGCGCGCGCTCAATCGCGTGACGCACCTCCGGCGGCGCAATACGCCGGCGGGTAGCCGCGCGAACATCGAGGCGCACTACGACCTGGGGAACGACTTCTATGCCCTCTTCCTCGACGAGACGATGACCTATTCGAGCGCCGTGTTCGCCGCGCCCGACCAGTCGCTGGCAGACGCGCAGCGGGAGAAGTACGCCCGCATCGCCGCGCTCGCGGGCATCCGCCCGGGCACACGGGTGCTCGAGATCGGCGGCGGGTGGGGCGGCTTCGCGATCTGGGCGGCATCCACGCTGGGAGCGCGGGTCACCTCGCTCACCATCTCCCCGGCCCAGCACGCACTGGCGACCGAGCGCGTCCGAGCGCTCGGCCTGGGCGCGCTGGTCGACGTCCGACTGTGCGACTACCGCGAGGCCACGGGCGAGTACGACGCGGTGGTCTCCATCGAGATGCTCGAAGCCGTCGGCGCGGAGTACTACGAGACGTACTTCGGCGTAATCGACCGTGTGCTCGCTCCCGGAGGACGTGCGGCGATCCAGGTGATCACCGTCCCGGACCGCGCATATGACGCGCAACGCAGGGGCGTGAACTGGATCCAGAAGCACATCTTCCCGGGCGGGCTGCTCCCATCACTCGCGACGATCGAGGCCGCGCTGGCCGACACGAACCTGCTGATCACGCGCGTCGATGACATCGGACCGGACTACGCGCGGACGCTCGCGCAGTGGCGGTCGCGCTTCCTGGCGCGCCGCGAAGAGACGCGTGCGCTCGGGCTCGACGATCGCTTCGTCCGAACATGGGAGTACTACCTCGCGATCAGCGAGGTCGGGTTCGCGACCAGGGCGACCCAGGATCTGCAGATCGCAATCGAGCACCCGGCCAGCTGACGCCGCCCACCAGAGCCACGCCCGGCCCGCACAGCCCGGCCCGTGCAGCGTCCTTCCACGGCCACCCCCGGTCCGCGCTCCTGGCGCTTGCTCGCTCACTTAATCAGATATTATTCAATAGTGTGGCGTACCACATAGTTTTATGATTCAATACTGATGCACAGGTAGGCAGTGATCAGGCTTTGACCAACGGCACTGCCCCGAGTGTGCGCAGGCGGTCGACCGCCCATCAAGACGGGGAGCCGCTCAGGCAAGGAGTTTGCAAGTGCGTTCACGACGGTTCGTGGGATTGATCCTCGCGGCAGCGAGCATTTCGTTCCTGCTGTCGGTGTCGCTCTGGTTCTTTGGCGACCGCAAGGACGAGGCGCTCTTCGTCGGCATCTGGGTGCCATCGATCCTGTCGCTCGGTGCGCTGTTGGAGGCGTCACGATGACCGGAATCGAGTATCTCGTCGGCGCGTTCGGCATCGTCGTCACGATGATCGTCGCGGCCGCGATCTTCAGCTACTTCGAGATCGAGCGACACGCCGACCACCATGAGCGGGGCGCCGCGGCCGGCGTCGCCCCGCCGGCGCCGTCGGACGGTCGTGGACGGCGGAGTCAGTAGTGGCCGCCACAACGTCGGCACTCGCCGAGATCACCGTCCGGTCCCCCGCCGGCAAGCCGTTTCGGCTTGCCGGCCTCTGGGCCGACCGTCCGACGGTGCTCGTTCTGCTCCGTCATTTCGGCTGACTGTTCTGCAAGGAACAGGCCGCACAGTTGCGCGGCATCGCTCCAGAGATCGAACGGCTGGGCGCCCGGCTGGCGTTCGTCGGCAGCGGCACGGATCAGCACGCCGCGTGGTTCGTGGAGGACTATGGCATTACCGAGCCGGTCTTCGCCGATCCGGACCTCCTGACCTATCGCGCACTCGGCGCCAGGCGCGGTCTGCGCAGCTCGGCGAACCTGCGCACGCTCTGGCACGCGCTGCGCGCGTGGCGCTCCGGCTTCCGCCAGAGCGAGACGCGCGGCGACGCCCTGCAACAGGGCGCGGTCGCGCTTGTGCTGCCCGATGGCCAGGTGCCGTACCTGCACCGCAGTACGGTCGCCGGCGATCACCCGCCGCCGGCTGCGCTCCTCGCGGCGCTCAGGAGTGCGATCGGGCGCGGGTCACAGAACACGCCGGGAGGCCCACCCGCGGGCCGCCGCGACGCAGATTCGCCCGCGACTCCGTGACGGATCACACCCGTTCGGCGGCGGTGCCGGCCGCGCCGCGTGACGGGCAGCGGAGACGCCTCACGGCACCACCGCTGCCCGTCGCCTCGCCGGAGATGGCTGGCTAGCGGGCCGGCCGGGGGTCGATGTCCTTGAAGGGCCCGTCCCGCCACTCGATCGCGGCGCGCAGGCCCTGCTCCGACGAGATCTTGCCCCACTCGCCGCCGCCCGGCCGCAAACGCGAGCTGAGGGCATGCCACTGCGGGCTCGTGCTCAGCGCCGTGCGGAAGCCCATGATCTCGTACGACTGGTTGAGCGACATCTTGTTCGCGGCGAGCAGATCCGGCGAAATGTGCGAGATCGCCTCGAGCTCCTTCATCACCTCGGCCTCGAGCTGATCCCCCGGGAAGCTCTTCACCACCCAGCCCATCTCGGCGGCCTGCTTGCCGGTGACCGAGTTACCGGTGAGCTGGAGGTACTTCGCCCACGCCATGCCCATCTTCCACGGGAAGTACTGAGTGTCCGGCGTGGTCATGCCTCGCATCGGCGGGTAGCCGATGATCGCGTCGTCGGCGACGAACGCGATGTCGCACATCGACATCAACTCGCTCCCGCCGGCAAGGCAGTACCCGTGCACCTTCGCCACCACCGGCTTGAGCAGGTCCCAGATCGTCATCCAGTCGCGGATGCACGATCGCGCGAACTGGTCCGTCCAGTCGTCGAACCACTTCTTCGAGACCATGCCCGTGTTGATCTCATCGTCCGCCGTCAGGCGTCGCGTCAGGTCGTACCCGCTGCAGAAGGACGGACCGTTCGCGTCGATCAGAATCACGGTCACGTCGTCGTCGCGTTCGGCACGGTGCAGCGCCACCACGATCTCGTCGCGCAGCTCCTTGCTCAGGGCGTTGCGCTTCTCCGGACGGTTGAGCGTGATCCGCGCGATGCGGTCCTCCACGCGGTACTCGATGGTCTCGTACGTCTCGGCCATGCTCTGCTCTCCGCTCCTGGACGCCTGTTCGTTCGCGTACGACTCGCGACGATGCCTGCGGCTGCGGCTGATCGCCGTCACCGCGCGCGCACGCGTGCCGCCGGCCGCAAGATAGAAGTAGGGCTGAGCGCGCCGCAACGAAACGCGTCGTGAGGCGCATACGTCGATCCACTTTGGTCATCGTTATGTCCTGTATCTGGGACTCCTCCCGCCGCAACTCGGCGGCGTCTCCGCCGTCCCCTGATGACGCAGTCTCGGCTGACCGTTACGGTCCCGCGCATGAAGTCGCTGCCCGAGCCCTATCCCGCATACGTGGCCGAGGCGCTCGGCACGTTCCTGCTGGTCTTCGCAGGGCCGGGCGCCGTCGTGATTGACCACGTGTCCGGTGGCGGCGTGGGCTCGCTCGGCATCGGACTGAGCTTCGGGCTGGCGGTGATGGCCGCGATCTACGCGCTCGGGCACATCTCGGGAGCCCACATCAATCCCGCCGTCACCCTCGCCTTCGCGGCGATGGGGGACTTCCCGCGGCGACGTGTGCCGGGTTACGTGGCGGCTCAGCTCGCCGGCGCGATCGGTGCGAGCGCCGCACATCGCGCGCTCTTCGGCAACGTCGCCGCGCTCGGCAGCAGCGTGCCCACCGGCGGCGCCGGCCAGGCGCTCGGGCTCGAGCTGATCATCACCTTCTTCCTCATGCTCGTCGTCGCCGCGCTCGCCACCGACCGCCGTGCCGTAGCCGGCACCGCGGGCGTCGCGATCGGCGGGTACGTCGCACTGGCCGCGACCTTCTCGGGGCCGATCGCCGGCGCGTCGATGAACCCCGCGCGCTCGTTCGGGCCGGCGTTGCTCTCCGGGACGTGGACGGACCACTGGGTGTACTGGGTCGGCCCGATCGCCGGCGCGCTGCTCGGCGCGCTCGTCTACCTCGCGATCGCCGGCGTGCGCGCCGCCTCGCCACCGGTCGCCACGGTCACCGCCGCGGACGAGCGCGAATCGCGCTGATCCGCGCCAGCCCGGCCCGGCGGTAGCCGCGAGCCGCCGAGGACGGGCGCGGTGGGGCCGCCGCCTGCCGCTCCAGCTACCCCGTGCCGCGCAGGCGCGGATCGAGCACGTCGCGGATCGCGTCGCCGAACATGTTGACGGCGAAGATGACGAGCGCGAGCGCGATGGTCGGGCCCCAGAGCATCCACGGGGCGGCGAACATGTACGAGCGTCCGTCCGCGGCGAGCATGCCTCCCCATGACGGCGTGGGAGGCGGAATGCCGTAACCGAGGAAGCTGAGCGACGCCTCGGCGAGAATCACGTTTCCAAACCCAAGCGAGTACACGACGATCACCGTGGGTACGATGTTCGGGAGCAGGTGTCTAAACATCATCCGGAAGTGTGTCGCTCCCATCGCCCGCGCTGCATCCACGTACATCTCGTTCGCCACACCGAGCGTCGCGCCGCGCATGACGCGGCTGCCCACGATCGCGCTGTTGAACGACAGCGCGAAGATCACGTTCCAGAGCCCGGGTCCGAGCACCACGAGGATCGTCACGAGCAGGATCAGGCCGGGCAGCGCCTGGATGGTGTCCACGAAGCGTTGCACGCCGTAGTCGTACCAGCCGCCCACATAGGCGGACGTCATGCCGATAATCACCGCCGGCACCATCGCGAGGATCGTCGCCGCAACGCCTACCTGTAGCGAAGTGCGCGCGCCGTGAATCACGCGGCTGAGCACGTCCCGACCAAACTGATCCGTACCGACGAGGTTCTCGCTCGACGGACCGATCAGCCGCTCCCGGCTGTGTTCGAGTGGATCGAACGGCGCGATCACATCGGCGCCGATCGCGACCACGATCAGCAGCGTAATGACGGCCGCGCCACCCGCGCCGAGTGGCTTTCTTCGGGCGAAGCGCGCGAGTTGCGCGCCCATCCGCGCCAGACCTGAACGGTCGGCCGGCGATCGAGCGATTCCCCCTGCGCGTACATCGACTGCCACGGCGAACTCCTCGCGAACGTCTCGAGCGGGCCGGCGGCGGTGCGTGCGCCTTCGAGCGCCCGCGCACCACCCCGATTAGCTGTAGCGAATGCGCGGGTCGAACCACGCGTACGACAGGTCGACCAGCAGATTGACGAACATCACGAACACGCCGATCAGCACGACGATGCCCTGGATCACGGGATAGTCACGCTGGCTGATCGCGGTAATCAGGTAGCGACCGAGCCCGGGGACCACGAAGACGCTCTCCATGATCACCGAGCCGCCGATCAGGAACGCGACCTGCAGGCCCATCAACGTGATCACCGGGATGACCGCGTTCTTCAGCGCGTGCCCGTAGGTGACGGCGAAGCTTCCGAGCCCCTTCGCGCGCGCGGTTCGGATGTAGTCCTGGCGGAGCACCTCGAGCATGGTCGTGCGCGTCAAGCGCATGAGCGACGCGGCGAGGTTCGTTGAGAGCACGAGCGCCGGGATCAGGATGATGCTGAAGTGCCCGATCGGATCCTCACCCCAGGTCGCATAGCGCAGACGCGGCGAGACCCCCCACCAGATCGCCGGCATCACAACGACGATCGTCGCGATCGCGAAGTTCGGCGTGGCGATTCCCGCGATGGCGATGATGCGCACGACGTAGTCGATGAACGAGTCCTGGCGCAGGGCCGAGATCACGCCGAAGGCAACGCCGACCGCGGTCCCCACGATCGTCGCGAGCAGCGCGATCTCGATCGTCACCGGCACGCGCCGGAGGAGCTCCGGCGCGACTGGCTGGCCGCCCCATAGCGAGTTCCCGAGATCACCGGTCATCAGCCCGCCGACGTACGCGACATAGCGCACGGGTAACGGCCGATCGAGGCCGAGCTCCGCCATCAGTGCTTCACGCGTGGCGATACTCGCGTGCTCTTCCATCATCAGGTCGACGATGTCGCCGGGGATGAAGTTCACCATCACGACGGCCAGGAAGAGCAAGATCAGGAGGGTGGGCACCATCCCCACCACGCGCTTGGCCACGTACTTCTGCATCGGCTACCTGCCTCGGTGATCGGCGCGGGTGCGATCTGGGTGTACGGGTCGCGGCCGCCGTTCAACCAGACGATCGCATGGAAGACGTCACGAGAGCGGCCACGCGCCGGACCCCTCGCAGGATCCGGCGCGTCACTCGCTCGCGTCAGCGTCAGTACGCCGTCGCGTCGACGCCTATTCGGTGCGCCAGAACCAGCGCTGCAGCCCGCCGAAGCCGAGCGTGTAGAAGTAGGTCCACGTCCCGGCCACCAGGTCGACACCACCGAGGTTCGCCTGGAACGCGTGGTCGGTCATGACCACGGCGTTGTTCAGGAACGGCGGGCCGTACTCGAACCACTGATCCTCGAAGTCGCGCACGTGCTGCCGCCGCTCGTCCGCGTCGAGGGTCTGCAGGATGTTTTCAATGCCCTCATCGACCCAGTCGATCTTGAGCCCGGCGTAGTTGCGACCGCCGGTGGAGTGCAGGTACGTCATCCCGTTCAGCGCGAGGTCCGGGGCCTGCGCGAAGTCGTGTGCCAGCGCCTCCCATGAGTGCTCGTTCAACTGGCGGTTGAACGTGGCGATGTCCGCGGCGGGGTCGAGCTCGACCTTGATCTTCGGGAATGCCTTCGTGAGTTGGTTGCGCACGCGCTCCCCGGACTCGAAGTTTCGGCCGACCGCTCCGGCGCTCCAGATCTTGAAGGCGATGCCATCGCCCTCCGGATAGCCGGCTGCCGCCATCATCTTCTGCGCCTCGGCGATGTCCGCCGCCTTGGTGTCGGGGTTGTACCCCGGGAGCGCCTTGATCTCCTCCGACGAACGCGCGAACTCGTGCATCGGGTGGAACGGTCCGCTGTACTGCCAGCCCGGCGCCGAGATCGGGTCGCCGATCTCCTCGAAGTCGCGCGCGTAGTGCCACGCCTTGCGCACGCGCTGATCCTGGAACGCCGGCACCGTGTTCGGGTTGATGTTCACGTGCGTGATCGTCGCGCTCGGGCTCAGGTAACGGAGTGCGTCCGGAACGCTCGATCGCACCTGCGCGTCTTCGTGGGTGGCGACGGATGCGAGATGGTCGGTCTCGCCGGTGATGAAGGCCGCGAGCTGGGCAGCCCGGTCTGGGTACGCCTGAACGACCATCGTCTCGAACGACGGGCGGCCACCCTCGGCGTCGGTCCGGTAGTAGTCCGGGTGGGCGACAAAGGTCGCACGAACAGAGTCGATGTCCTCCGTGAGCATCCACGCCCCGAAGGCCGGGTACGTGGTCATGTCTGTGAAGTCCCAATCCTCGATCTCGGGCAGCGTCATGCCCTGGCGGATGTCCCCGAAGGCGGCGAGGATCGAGGCGTTCGGCGACTTCAGCTTCATGCGCACGGTGACGTCGTCAACGGCGTCGGCGCGCTCCAGTCCGACGAGCTGGGTGCGTCGCGGGTAGCGCTGCGCGGCCTCCGGGTCGAGCACGCCGGCCTTGCGATTGATGCTGAACGCCATGTCCTCGGCGGTCACGATGCGCCCGTTCGTCGGGGCGCGATTGTGCGTCTTGATGCCCGAGCGGATGCGCAGGAGCAGCTCGAGATCGTTCACCCACTCGAACGATTCGAGCACGTCGAATTGAAGCGTCTCGGACCAGCCCTGCGGGAAGGCAAGACGGTCGTTCACGTACTCCGCGGGCGCGAAGAAGCCGGCGACATCCGGGTCCATCGTGCGTCCGCCGAGGGCGCGCGCGCCACCCGGCATGTTGAGCTGGCCGCCCATGACCCGTGGCTTCGTGTTGATTGGCACCTGCCCGAACGCCGGCCCGGGGAAGCCGGGCGCGCGCTCGAGTCCCGGTGCGCCTTCCGCGACCGCGGGCG